>NZ_JADMSV010000014.1:0-119103 GCF_015560935.1 Butyricimonas sp. BSD2780061689_150309_C8 | reverse complement strand
CCTACGAAGACGATGTCAGCTGAGTTACAGTCAGCCCCAGTTGGCCACTTTGGTATCTCCCCTTTGTTCAAAGAACAGTTGCTTGTTTTAAGCGGGTACAAAGATAGGTAGTTTTGCGGAATTACCAAATATTACGTGGAAAAATCTTGAAAAAAATGTATTCCGAGTGTAAAAGAATACGAGGAGTTTTCGGTACCGAAAACTCCTCGTTACATCTTATCGTCACTATGAGACCTATTTACGAGGACGATAAGTAATGTCAATGGTTCTTTCTTCGTCGAAACCTTTGTACTTGATGTGTAGCTGTACGGAATCTGTTACCTCGTTAAATACTTCTTTTAGCGGGAAACTGACATAACCGTAAAGACTTTTGTTTTCCGGATCTCCGTATGCATTATGTCTGAATTCTAACAGGATTTTTTCGTCCGCTGTTAATTCTTCATGCTTTGTCAGGTTGACCATGTGTTCTTTAGCGCCTCCGGCATAAAAGAATCGGAAGGTGATAAAGTCGTTGGCAATCCAGTATTCCGGTAATTCAATCGGATCCATACCTAAGCTGTCATTAATGGCTTCGGTATAGGGTACAATAGGTTTGGTAAGAAGCTTTTGCAGGTCGTTTACTCGCACGTAATGATCTACACTACTTCCCGGATTTGCATCTTGCAAGATGGTAAAATCCGCGTACACACGCATATTATTTTCTAAGTAACGTACCGGTACATTTGAAACGGATGGATACAATACAGGGCCTTTGTCCAGTATAATTCTGTAATCCTGATCACTTGTTTTTTCAATCGTACCGACTTCTAACCAGAATTTGTCCAAGCTATACCCGTCATCATTACAAGATGTGAAGGCGAATGTTGCCGAGAGCAAAAGAATAATTAGTGTCACTACTTTTTGATTCTTCATTTTAAACCCCTTTTTATTACTCGTTGTTTTTTTAGTTTCATTACTTAGATGGATAATTGCGTGAATGGTTGCGTCTAATAATGTTAAAATCAATGGAAAAAGGCTATCATACATCGCATGATAGCCTTGATCCCTTGTTTTTGCCGGGATTTATGAATTTAGAAAAGAGTTTTTTTCAGTGAGAACAGGAATTCTAATCCCCCGTCTTTTTTATTTTTTGCCGAGATGTCTCCTTTATGGAAAAGAACGGCGTTCTTCACGATGGAGAGCCCCAGGCCGGAACCGCCATTTTGCCTGCTACGTCCCTCGCATACACGATAGAAACGTTCGAAAATCCGGTTCAAGTGATTTTCTTCTATTCCTTGCCCCGTGTCATAGTAGGAGAAATAATAAAATTCATTGTCTTCCATGTAGTTGTTTACCCCGATCGAGATATTGTCTCCGGCGTAATTGATGGAATTTTCAATGAGATTCCGGAATATAGCATAAACCAGCGTTTTATTTCCCTCGATAACCGTCTGGGGATTTATCTCGTTCCTCACGTTGATCCCGTGTGCTATGATCGGGTCATGCAGGTCATCAATGACCTCCTGCAAAGTGGTGTGAACATTCACTCGTTCTTTGTCAAAAAGTTCGGATGCCTCTTCCGTCTTGGTGATTAGGGCAATATCCCGGATTAAGTCGGATAGGCGAACGATTTGTGAATACGTACGTTCCAAAAAGAAATGTTGCTTGTCCGGGGTAATATTGGGTTGTTCCAGAAGGGTCTCGATATAACCGCGAATGCTGCTTACCGGGGTTTTTAGCTCGTGGGCGATATTATTCGTCATCTCCTGTTTTAGGAGCCTGTTTTTCTCGTTATCAGAGATATTGTTTAGGGTGATTTCGAAGCTGTTGTCCGTGAAAATCAGTAGTTTCACGGCAAAATGTTTGCCTCCCTTGCTGATCTTGTTCTGGTACACGGGGATGTTGGTGGTATTCGGGTTTACCGGGGTGTTCTTTTGCAAGAATTCATTCAGTTCGTTGAAATCCGGTTGTTCCAGCAGTTTTTCGACTTTGAATGTCGGTTCGTCCAGGATAATGTTCAAATACTGGATAAAATGCGTGTTGGCATATATCTTTTCCCGGTTAGCGGAGAAAATGGCAATTCCCTCGTCGGAATAGTGGAAGTGACGAAGAAGTTTCTCCTGTTCCACGTTGATCTGCTTGTTGCTCTCTTCTAAAAGTTGATAGTTATGAATGATCTTTTCACCGATCTCTCCCAGTTCCGTGTTCGGGAAATGGATATTGTTGTAATTAATGTTGTGATTGTCGGCCGAAACGATAAAATCTTTCAGTCCGGAAATCGCTTTCCCGAAACGATCGGAGATATAAATCAGCGAGATCAGCGTGATAAAGAATAGTAGCGTGATAAAATACAGAAATATGTTGTCCGTCTTTAAAAAGTTCTGGATCTCGATGTCGTAAGGGAGAGCCACCCGGATAAAATAATTCATATAGTCTTTGGCAAAATAATAGTACTCGACCCCGGTACTTTTAGAAAGCCGGATGGCAGTTCCTGTTTTTTGGATTAATGCCGTCTGGATTTCCGGGCGCAGTAAATGGTTTTCGATCCCTTGTTCCTTGTCGAGACTATTGTCATAAAGGACTTTACCATCATGATCTACTATCGTTAATCGTAAGTTGGAGGGCATAAGTACGAGTACATTCTTTAAAGAATCCATTTGCCCGGTGTTTATCAGATGATATTGTTGAACATAGCGGGCGATGATGTCGGAGTAATCGTCCAGCGTGGTGCGTAAGGTCTCCGTTTTGTAGGCTTTTTCCCGGTTCTGTTGGAAAAAGGTAATGACAACCGTGAAGACGGCGAATACAATGAAGAAGTAAATGAACAACTTCTGTTTATAGGATAATTTCATTGGAAATAGTTTTTGTATTAACGTTTAAAGTTCCACGCAATAGCCGTATCCGGAACGATTTGCGATATGTTTCCCCTGTTCGCCCAGTTTTTTTCTCAGTCGGGTGATGTGTACGTCGACGGTACGTTCAAGCACGTAGCTGTCGTCACTCCATACTTTATTGAGTATGTCTTCGCGGGAGAATATTTTTCCGGGAGATTGTGCCAGCATGTTTAATATTTCAAATTCCTTTTTGGTAATTGGGATGAGCCGGTCGTGGATGGAGACACATTTTGTGCTTAAATCGATGTGCATCTCGCCTATATCGATCACCTGTTTTTTATTGGCAGCATTCAACGAACCTGCTCTTTTCAAGACGGCTTTCACTCTTGCCGAAACTTCCTTAATCGAGAAAGGTTTGGATATATAATCGTCGCCCCCGATATTGAAACCGGTGAGCATGTCATTTTCCGTGTCTTTGGCCGTCAGAAAGATGATCGGGGTCGAGTTGTGAAGATCTTTCCGAAGTTTCTCCGCCATCTTGAACCCTGACATTCCTCCCATCATCACGTCCAGCAGGATTAGATCATATTCCTCGGTCAGCATCTTTAGAGCCTCTTCCGCGGAGGGCGCGGTGTCGACTAGGTAACCTTCGCTCTCCAAGTTGAATTTTAAAATTTCTCTCAGGTCCTCTTCATCGTCAACCACTAACATCCGTTGTTTATCCATTGCTCTAAAATTTAGTTGTTATGAATATGTTTCGCGTTCTTCCCTTCCATCAAGTAAATGGCCGCTTCAGCAATGTTTGTGGCGTTGTCCCCGATTCGTTCAATGTTGTATGACATCCCACTAAGGGAAAGGGCATCCAGCATATCTTGATCTTTGATCGTTTTGCCGACAAAGTGAAGAGGTATCCCGTGAATGATTTCTTTGTGGTTGTTGTCCACGAGGTCATCCGTCCGGATAATCTCTTTTGCCAAATTCTCGTCTTCACACGTAAAGGCAAAGATAGCATTTTGTGTCATTTTTTTTACCGTTTCCAATTGTAATAAAATGGTCGGGTGGAAAGATGCGTAAAGGGAACCCTGTAATTCAACCTCCCGGAGGAAGTCGGCAATATTGAGCAACAGGTCACCGATGCGTTCCAGATAGGCTGTCATATCATGATAGGACATGATCTTTCGGCAATCACTGGCTCTGGGGCAGTAAAGTACGATGGAGTTGATGACTTCATCCCTGATTTTTACTTCCAGACTGTCAATGATAACTTCATTATGTTCGATCTTCGTGTATAATTCACCGTCTTTGTTGTCGTGGGTTGCGGTGATAACGAGTTCCATCTGTTGTAGTACGATGGTGGATAAGACTTCAAAGTCTTCTTTAATCTTTTCCAGGTATTTTTCTCTTATGGTAGTCATGTGGTGTAAGCTAAAAGTTATAAGCTAAAAGTTAATAAGGAATGTGTTTATAGAGAGAGTTCGATCTAAGCTCATAAATCAAAAATTATTTTATCCGAATTGCCCCGTCAAGTACTCTTCCGTGCGTTTGTCACTTGGGTTTGTGAACATCTTTTGGGTTTCGTCGTATTCGATTAAATGACCGAGGTACATGAACATCGAGTAATCCGATATACGGGCAGCTTGTGACATATTATGTGTGACAATCAAGATTGTGAATTCATTTTTCAGATCCAGCAACAACTCTTCGATTCGATTGGTGGCAATCGGGTCCAAGGCTGAGGTCGGTTCATCCATTAGTAAAACCTTCGGTTTTAGTGAAAGAGCCCGGGCAATGCATAGCCGTTGCTGCTGACCACCGGAAAGGAAGGTCCCTTTCTTGAATAGGGAGTCTTTCACTTCGTCCCATAACCCCACGTTTTTAAGGCTTTCCTCTACTAACTGGTCTTTTTCCTGCTTGGGAAGAGAAATCCCGTTCAATTTATACCCGGCAATCACGTTGTCATAAATGCTCATCGTGGGGAACGGGTTCGGGCGTTGGAATACCATTCCCGCCATGCGTCGTACTTCCATGGGGTTTGTCTTTAATATATTTTTCCCGTTCAGGAGAATCTCTCCCGTGGTCTTGATGTCCGGGTACAATTCGTGCATCCGGTTGATCGCCCGTAACAAGGTACTCTTTCCACATCCGGAGGGGCCCATGATAGCCGTGATTTTCTTTTCTGCAATATCCGCGCTAACTTCTTCTACCGCGTTTTTTCCCGGGGTGTACGAAATGGAAACTTTTTTAAGTTGTAATATAGGATTTGTGATAACCATGATTAATTTTAGATTTTAGATTTTAAATTTTAGATTGAAAGTCTGTTTGTAATGCAATTTAAAATTTAAAATTTACAATTATTGAACTCTCCATTTTTTTGCAATTTGTTTTGCTATAATATTGAGGGTCAGAATTAACATTAACAGGAAGAGGGAGGAACTCCAGATCATGTCGATCAGGTTCGGGTCATTGTAAAACTCCCAGATCAACAAGGGAACCGCACTCGTGGGTTTCAACACGTCCCAGTTGATGGCGGTGCTACCCAAGGCTGTTAACATCAGGGGAGCGGTTTCTCCCATAACCCGGGAAATAGCCAGCAAGATACCCGTGAACAATCCCCCGAAGGCTGCGGGTAACAATACTTTCAGAATGACACTGGTGTAGGAGGCTCCTAATGCAAGTCCGGCCTCTTTCAAACTTCCCGGGAGCATCTTTAACGTCTCTTCCGTGGAACGCACGATTAACGGGAGCATCATGATACTAAGGGCGACACTTCCTGCGAGGGCAGAATAACTACCTAGGGGTTTCACGACCCAGGCATAAGCGATAATACCGATTACGATGGAAGGGCTACCTTGAATCAGATCTGTCAAGAAACGAGTGATGTTCGAAAATTTGGTCTTCGGGTGTTCCGAGAGGTGAATGCCGACCATGATTCCAATAGGGATAGCAATAATTGCGGCTAGGACAACCATGAGTAATGTTCCGGTAATTCCGTTTGCAATTCCGCCCGGAATAATGTCTCCCGTACCTCTGGCCAGCATGGCGTCCAAAGTACTTGGAGCGCTCTCCGTGAAAAAGTTCCAATTAATCTGTTTGTAGCCTTTTTTGATCAATTCCCAGATGATGGCGAATAACGGGATTACCGTCAGAGAGGCCAGAAAACAGGTCGTGTAGAAAAAGACCTTGTTTTTTATCGTTCTATATCTTAAACTACTCATTGTTGCAATCAATTAAGTTTCTTGATGATGAGTTTTGCTACTAGATTGATGATTGCCGTGATCAGGAATAATAGTAACCCGATGGCAATCAAGGAGCTTAATTTTAACCCGTCTGCCTCTCCGAACTGGTTTGCGATGATACTGGCCATCGTGTTACCCGTGTCTGCCAGTGAGGTGGGCAGGTTATTCGTGTTGCCGATAAGCATGGTTACTGCCATGGTTTCTCCAAGAGCCCGTCCCAGGGCTAGGATATAGCTGGCAAATACTCCGGAACCGGCAGAGGGAAAAGTGACTGTTCTGATCACCTCGTAGCGGGTGGCTCCCAAACTATATGCAGCCTCTTTCAGTTCGTTGGGAACCATGGATATGAACTCGCCGCTGAGGGAGGATGCATAGGGGATGATCATGATTGCCAGAATAATGGATGAGGTCAATACTCCGAATCCTTGTGAATTGACCCCCATCTCGATGATGATCGGGCGGAAGGTATAAAATCCCCATAATCCGTACACGATCGAGGGAATTCCCGCGAGTAAATCTATAATGGAACTGATGAACGTGGCAATTTTTTTACCTCGAAAGAATTCACCCGTGAAAAGTGCCACGGGCAGAGAAAATGGGATACAGAATATAAGTGCCAGAAAAGAGGTTAGGAGGGTTCCCACGATAAAGGAAAGGGCTCCATAAGTTTCTCTGTCCGGATGGGGATCCCATTCTGTTGATCCGATAAACTGGAAGAATCCGTAATGGCTGAGAGCCGGGATCGAGCCGCTGACCAGTGAATAGATCATGCCGGCACTAATCAGTAGAATCAGGATACAACAAATAGAGAGTAGCCGTTTAAAAATAAGATCACGCATAATTTAATTCATTGAGTGATTGTATGATTAATGATTAAGTGATTATCGAAAAAAATCACTTAATCATTAAATCGTAAATCGCCTAATTGTTGAGAACTTTTTTGCCCTCGAAACTTATAGAGTTTAATAGTGTTTTGGCGTTAGCCACGGCTGATTGAGGAAGGGGTGAGTAATGAACTTTTGTAGTCAATGCTTGTGCTTCCGGGCTTAACATCCAATCGAGTAATTTCACGGTTGCTTGTGCTTGTGCTAGGGTTCTGTTTGCATAAGCTTGTTCCTTGTAAAGGATAATCCAGGTGAAACAACTGATGGGGTAAGCGTCCGGTGCGGAAGAGTTCGTGATCATGGTACGAGTATCTGCCGGCATTTCACCTTTTGCTGCCGCGGAAATACTTTCCGTGTTCGGTGTGATGAAATTACCGGAAGAGTTCTTCATCTGGGCCATCGGGATGTTCAGAGAAAATGCGTACTCTGATCCCACGTATCCGATCGCTCCGGGGGTTTGGCTGATTGTTCCGGCTACTCCGGGATTACCTTTAGCTGCCAAGCCTGCCGGCCATTTCAATGATTTACCTGTACCCACGTTTTCTTTCCAATCATTGCTTACTTTCGTCAAGTAATCACTGAAAACGAAGGTGGTTCCGCTACCGTCTGAACGGTATACCGGGGTTAATTCTTTGTCCGGAAGAGTTACTCCGGGATTTAATTCCTGAATTTTAGCATCATTCCATTTGGTGATTTTGCCCAGATAGATGTCGGCAACAACTTCTCCGGAAAGTTTTAATTCTTTCACTTCCGGTAAATTGTAAGCCATAACCACGGCTCCCATACAAGTCGGGATGTGTACCGTTGCGTAGGGCATCTCTTGCATCTCAGCATCAGACAGGTAGGCATCCGATCCCCCGAAATCAACAATCTTGTCTTTCAGGCTTCTGATACCACCACCACTACCAATACCCCCGTAAGTCACGGCGTTACCCGTTTTCTCTTGGTAGGTCTTGAATGCCAGGTTGTAGAATGGTAAGGGGAAAGTAGCCCCGGCTGCA
Organism: Butyricimonas sp. BSD2780061689_150309_C8; assembly: GCF_015560935.1. Classification (NCBI taxonomy): domain Bacteria; kingdom Pseudomonadati; phylum Bacteroidota; class Bacteroidia; order Bacteroidales; family Odoribacteraceae; genus Butyricimonas; species Butyricimonas sp. BSD2780061689_150309_C8. Next base: position 111,169 of record NZ_JADMSV010000014.1, on the reverse strand, counting down.
GCGATGTTCATTTTTTTGCTCTCGGACTCTTTGTTCTTCTTCGAGTTCCCGCAAGATGCAATAGCGATAGCTAAAATAAGGATAAATAAATTTTTCATTTCTGATAGTATTAATTTCAATGTCTTCTGATTCATTTATTATACTGCAAGTTTAGATGAATCTTGTTACACGAATGTTGCGCATTTGTTACATTAATGTTACAACTTGAATTCGATGTTTAGATAGACGAAAGAGCTTGATTTTCCGTCTCTTGGGTTCCAAGTGGAGAAATTCGGGGCGATTTTTAGTTGTTTGATCGGGGCATATTGAACACCTACTAAGATTCGTTGTCCGTCAGCACTGCTCCAATCATCTTTTGAACCTAGGTTATCATATCTTCCGAAGAGGTTGAATTGATCTTCCAGCTTGATAGTAGAATAAACGGAGAATCCGGATTGGTCGTTGTCTTCCTTGAACTTGGTGTTATACATTTGGTTGTATTCAGCTCCGATGGAGAATAACTCGTGTTTGTAACCGGCAAAGAAGGCTAAATTCTGTTGATCTTTCGTCTCGTCTCCTTCAATGTTCTTACTGGCAAGATCGTAATAAGCGCGAAGAGTCAAATTTTTAACGGGAAGAATTGTTGCTCCCACGGCATACCTGTATTTGTTGTCACCGTTCAATTTTTTGTAACCTTCCCCGTTGCTGATCGTGATGTCGGCAGAGAGCCATTTTGTAAATTTGTATTTACCCAAGATACCCATATCTGCGCTGGAACCGAATTTATACTCGTCTTGGAAGGATTTCATGATATAACGGTATCCCCAGAATTTTTCCTGTACGTTGAATTGCTCCAAACCGATCAAACCGAAATCCAGCGTGAAATTACCCGTCTTCCAGCTTAACATGGCATTTTTGATATACGCCACTCTTTCGAGGTCGGAACCTGAAACTTTGGTGGAACCCATGTCAAAAACAACTTTTCCGCTTAATTTTTCTGTCAAGGAGAATTGGTATCCAAGATAAGCACGATCAAGAGCGAATCCGGATTCTTTATTTGCATTTCCAATCCCGGCATGATAGTTCGCGAAAACGGTAACAATCGGTTGTCCCTTGATTTGGAATTTCTTCTTTTCTTCTTGTTTCTGACCGAAACTACTTAAACAAATAGCAGCTAAAACCACACTAATTAAAATCCTTTTCATTTGTCAAACTTTTAGTTAATATTAAAATTAAATACCTCTTGTTTTCGGCAGCTAAAGTAGACTGAAAAGGTTTCCTAAATAATACGATTCCGTTACATCAATGTTACATTTATTAGGTTTGTTTATTGTCTTTTGAAGATCGAGAAATTAACACTACCGTACCGGCGGTGTTCGAAAAAGTTGGGTTCCGAGGAGAAGTCCACGGTGCTGGGGTGTTCGATAATGGCGATTCCGTCTGGGGCCAGTAGATCGTTATTGAAAATGGCAGCCGGAATCTCGTTGATTTTTTCCAGGTTGTAAGGAGGGTCTGCGAAAATGATGTCAAAGGTCGTTCCGTTCAGTTTTTTACAGGCGATAAATACGTCTGTTTTGAAAATGGTCATATTCTTGAATCCCAGTTGGGCGGCCGTCTTTTTTATAAAGGCGTAATGGTTATAGTTCAGTTCGATAGAAACTATTTTTCCTGCACCCCGGGATGCGAATTCGTAACTGATACTTCCCGTTCCTGCAAAAAGATCCAGTACGGAGGCATCCTCAATATCTATATAATTGTTGAGGACATTAAATAAATTCTCTTTGGCAAAATCCGTTGTCGGACGTGCTTTGAAATTTTTGTCGGGTGTGATGATTTTACCTTTGTGTGTACCGCTTATAATCCGCATCGATGAAGATTTAACAAGTGAGTAAAATGAGAACTGTTGAATTCTTTATCGTGAAGAATACCGTTTAACAGGGGTTCTTTAGCAAAATAGGGATTCGGGAGATAGAGCGAAAGTAACTCTTTCAGTTTATTATCTTTGAGCGCCGGGCCGCATATCGAAAGATGCGCTTTCTCTTGGTTGATTCCGCACTCTTTGATACAATTTAATAAAAAGTACACGATGTCAGTCATCGCTTTGTAGCTAAACGTGTTAAATAGCTGAATACCGGAGTCTCGGATAAATAACAGATCAAAATAATTGTCCTGAATGTCTAGGAAGATTTGCTCCGTGTCTCGTAGTGCCTTGGCCATGGCACCTAGTATAAAAGGGTATGCCCCGTTCACGATTTGAACCACGGGAAAATGTTCTCGTACAAAATCATGAAATGATGAAATAACCGTCTCCACGAGATAGGCTTCTATCCCCTCTATGTGGTGGTAGAGGATCGTGTCATCCGGTGCTACTTCTTGGTTGACAGTGTAAAGGGTGGCAATATTGGCCTTGTCGAAAAAGGCTCCCGGAACCAGTAGTTTTTCCTTGAAACACGGCATGATATATACTTTCTTGAAACGAAGGTTCAAGATCGCATCATTCACCACGTAATTTTTTAACCTGGCCACGGCGGCCTCTCTGGAATCCGCTGCATAGGGTTCGTGTACAAACACGACTAGCTTTTCCGTTTCATCATGCACGCAAAATGAAAATCCATCCGTTGCATAACGGATGGATAATATCGATTTCTTAGATGATTCGTAAGTAAAATTGGAGTCAACAAAATAAATGCTCTGCATGTATTTATTCGTTTACGAACCGGAAATTACTCCCAGTTACCCACGTTATTGTTTGCCTCTTGTACGCTACCCACTTTTAAGCCCGGGTATTTGTTTAATCTTATTCTTTCACCGTTTTCCTCCAAAATGGCATCTTCGTATTCATCAAACAAGTCTTCAAAAATGACCATGTTTGAAATACGAGCCTCGAAAACAGGTACTTCAATACCGGAATCCGTCCAGATCATGTTAGTCCCCATCAAGAATTCATGTTTCTTTTTAGTAAAAGGAACATACCGAAGATCATCAATCGGATAGTTCTCCCCGAATAATTGTCCCAATGCGGCAACTCTGATCGTGTCACGAATAATCAACCCTTTTTTCAGAGCCTCTTGTTCCGTCATACCTTCTTCAAGTTGATCATCAGTAAGTTCTCCGATAGAACGTACGGTTTTCAATGAATCGTATTTCACGAAATTGATTAATGAATCGAAACTACTGGTGTATGTTCCATGAATACTCTTGAAAGCATCTTGAGCTGTTCTGATATCTTTCAGTTTTTGGATAACCCTATCATATCTCTGTTTTTTCAACTTCTGAAATTGAATAGGATTCTGCACGCTTTCGTAGCACATGTATCCCAGATAGAGAGCGGCAGCTGCTAAAAGAATTTGAATAATAATTTTTTTCATCTTTTTCGTCAGTATATTTATTATGTATTAAACAAGTTAGTTCTCGTTATTATTTAAGCTGTTTTTTCCTATCTTTACACGGTATTTTTTGACGATACCGTGAACAAATCCTTAATGGATTGTCGTGTCGGCAAATATAAAAAAAAAAAAGATCACAGCACACTTTTGTCTATTAAATTTAGTGATGATAAATGAACATTTTGAACGTATTGTAAAAGAGAAGTTTGGATTCGATTTTTCGCCCACGCAACAGGCGGCAATGAAGAATTTTTTAGCTTTTCTCTTTGATCGTCATCCTGAAAGTTTGTTTTTATTGAAAGGATATGCCGGAACGGGGAAAACTTCTTTGGTGGCGGCCATCGTGAATACATTACTGCAATTTGAACAACAGGTTGTTTTGTTGGCTCCGACGGGAAGAGCGGCGAAAGTGTTTTCCGGTTATTCTCATCAGCCTGCTTTTACGATACATAAAAAGATTTACCGGCAGAAAAATGCACAGGAGGGAGTCGGAATATTCAACTTGGGATTTAACGGGAATGCCAACACGCTTTTTTTCGTGGATGAGGCATCCATGATCTCAATGGGTTCTCAAGATTCGAATTTTGGGACGGGGTCTTTGCTGGATGACCTGATTGAGTTCGTGTACAACGGGAGGAATAACCGCTTGGTGTTAATCGGGGATACAGCCCAGTTACCCCCGATTGGCGTGGATGTCAGCCCGGCCTTGGAGGCTGATTTTCTACAAGTGAGTTATGGGATGGAAATATATGAGGCAAATTTGACCGATATCATGCGGCAGTCGGAACAATCCGGAATCCTGTACAATGCTACTCGGGTACGAGAAATGATCGGGGCGGGACCTTTTGCCAAACTCTTGCTTCGGGTAGCGGGTTTTCCGGATATTGTACGGGTAAGTGGGAGTGAACTACTGGAAGAGTTAGATCAATGTTATAGCTCTTTTGGGATGGACGAAACGATGGTGATTTGTCGGTCGAATAAACGGGCCAATCGTTTTAATGAGGGGATACGGGCCAGAATCCTTTACCGGGAAGATGCTTTCAGTAGTGGGGATAAAGTTATGATCGTGAAGAATAATTATTTCTGGGGAGCGGAGTACGATAAGGTGGATTTTATCGCGAACGGGGATATTGCCACTGTGGAGAAGGTCGGGAAATATAAGGATTTATACGGATTCCATTTTGTCAACACTCGTCTAAGTATTTACGGTTACGAGGAAGAGATCACGGCATGGGTCATGTTGGATACCTTGACCACGGAACAACCTGCATTGAGTTATGAAGATTATCGGCGGTTGTATATGGCCGTGGAAGAGGATTATATGGATATTGCTTCCAAGCAAAAACGGTTTAAGAAAATTCAAGAGAACGAATATTATAATGCCCTGCAAATTAAATTTGCCTATGCAGTCACGTGTCATAAAGCCCAAGGGGGACAATGGGATGCGGTATTTGTTGATCCGGGATGGCAGGGAGAGGATTCTTATGACGATGAGTATTGGCGTTGGCTATACACGGCATTTACCCGGGCCCGCAAAAAATTATACCTGATTAATTTCAAGGATGAGATGATCGAAATGGAGGGATAAAAGAGAGGTGTCAAAAGTCATTTATTAAACTCCTCCGTCACTTCGTGCCACCTCCTCTATAAACAGAGGAGGAGCTGGTGACTCCTCCCGAAGACAGGGAGTATTTCAGCTCTCCCTCTGTTTATAGAGGGAGTACGGCGAAGCCGGGAGGGAGTTTGAAAAATGACTTTTGACACCTTTATGCTTTTTATTGAAGTTTCAAATCCTTGATAATAGCATCAATACGGGCGTTCGCATCCTGTTGCGCCCGTTCATAGTCATTTATATCTTTCATCTGGGCCCGACCTTCAAAGTAAAATTTAATCTTAGGTTCGGTACCGGAAGGACGAACGGAAATCTTACTACCATCGGCCAAGAAGAATTGCAAAACGTCACTTTTCGTCTCGAAATTGAGGTGCGTTTTTTCTCCGGTTTGTAAATTGGTCGCTTCCAAAGAGAGGTAGTCTTTTTTCAACACAACCGGACTATGATTGATCTCCTTCGGGGTGTTGTGGCGGAACTCTTCCATCATGGCTTTGATCTCTTGCGCCCCGCTTAAACCTTTGCGCACGATATAAATCATCCTCTCTTGTGAGAATCCGTATTTGGCGTAGATTTCCTTGAGGAAAGAGTACAGTGTTTTATTTTGCATCTTTACCCAAGCGGCGATTTCGGCCATTAATGACGTGGCAGAAACCCCGTCTTTGTCCCGGGTAAATGCTCCCGGCATATAGCCAAAGGATTCTTCCCCACCACCGATGAATTTCTCCCCGCCTTCTTTGCGGATCACGTCGGCAATCCATTTGAATCCGGTGTACACGTCATAACAGATGATATGATTCTTTTCTGCAATATCTTTAATCAACTCGGTAGTGACGATGGTTTTTACCGTATATTCACCACCTTTAAGTTGGTTCAGTTCTTTTTTTCTGCGGATGATGTATTCCGTGAAAATAATATTGGTCTGGTTTCCGTTCAATAGCGTCCATTCTCCCGCATCATTTTTTACGGCGATACCAATACGGTCCCCATCCGGGTCACAAGCCATAGCCAAATCTGCATCAATTTTGCGAGCCAAGTCTAGAGCCATTTTGAAAGCTGCCGGTTCCTCCGGGTTTGCAGATGCCACGGTCGGGAAATCCCCGTCGGGAATACTTTGCTCCGGTACGGTATGAATGTTCGTGAATCCCCAGTTACGTAAAGAGGCAGGAACAAGTTCGTAGGTAGTTCCATGTAGTGGGGTAAAGACGATTTTTAAATCGTGTTCTTTTTGTATGGCTTCCGGTGAAAGACTTAACGTTTTCACTTTATCCAGGTATTTTTTGTCAAAATCTTTTCCTAAAATGGTGATCATTTCCGGTACTCCTTCGAATTTAATATCCGAGACTTGTACTTTTTTTACTTCATCGATCACGTTCTTATCATGCGGGGGAACGAGTTGCGATCCGTCATCCCAGTATGCTTTATAACCATTATATTCTTTCGGGTTGTGAGAGGCGGTAAGAATAACACCACCTTTACAGCCTAAGTCCCGGATAGCAAATGACATTTCGGGCGTGGGGCGCAAATCTTCGAACAGGTAAACGTGTATTCCGTTGGCCGAGAAAATATTGGCGGCTGTTTCTGAAAAGAGCCGGGAGTTATGACGGCAGTCATGACCGATACATACGGCTTTTTTTTCATTCGGGAACATCTTGTTGATGTAGTTTGAAAAACCTTGTGTGGCAGCGCCTACCGTGTAAATGTTCATGCGGTTGGTTCCCACTCCCATGATTCCCCGTAAACCACCGGTTCCGAATTCCAGATCGTTGTAAAACGATTCAATCAATTCTGTCGTGTCCGTGTTTTCCAACATGCGTTTTACTTCTTCGCGTGTTTTTTCATCGTATGCCTTGTCCAACCATTTTTCGGCTTTGGCTTTGGCTATTTTTATGATGTCATTATTTTCCATAAGTACTCATTTTATTTACCTTCTTGCAAAGTTAGGATTTTCTTAAATGAATAGTATGGATTTTGGAATTAAATTGTTACGTTTCAACGAAGAAATTTTGAGAAAATGTTTAAATAAAAAAGCCTCGTTTCAAACGAGGCTTTTTTATATGGCTAAAGCTTAAATTAAAATTTCTTCTCTTTAATTTTTGCTTTCTTTCCGGTAAGCTCACGGAAGTAGAAAATTCTGGATCTACGAACAACACCTCTCTTATTCACCTCGATTGCATGAATGTAAGGAGAATTGAAAGGAATGATACGTTCTACGCCCACGTTACCAGACATTTTTCTAACCGTAAAAGTCTTGGTAGTTCCTGTTCCCTTAATTTGGATAACAACACCTTTGAAAATCTGAATACGTTCTTTGTTTCCTTCTTTAATTTTGTAGTGTACGCTAATGGTATCACCCGTGTTGAATGAAGGAATTTCGATAGCGTTTTCTTGAGCAAAAGCCTGTTCCGCAATTTTAATTAAGTCCATTGTCTTTATTTTAAAAAGTTTATTTATCGAACGCAGTATTACGACTTTTGTCTTTTATGTAAGAGACTACGTACGTTTCAAAATCGAGTGGCAAAGGTAGAAAAATAAATATTCCGATGCAAGCATCGGAATATTTATTTTGTAGTGTTTATTCTACCACCTCAAGTTTTTTACCCGTCTGTTCGATAATCATTCGGAGATACCATTCCGGTAAAGCGGGTTGCTCCACTTTCGGGTTTTTCTCTCCCGGGATTGCGGTTTTCACGTTACCATCCATGAATTTGCAGAACAGGTAACCGTAAAAATCTCTCCACGTGTCCACCAGCTGATTTCCCGTGCGACAGGAGAAGTCCGTGATAAATTTAATCGCTGATTCTTTGTCTTGAGCTAACATCTCTTTTGCTCCGGCATCGATCATTTGGACGAAATTCACGTATTGTTGTTCCAGCGCAACTTGTTTTGCACGAATTTCCGGGTGAATCAAGTTATAGCGTGTGTACGCGAAGTTCGTTACTTGGTTGAATACCCAGAAGGCTGCTTTATTGGTGAATTCCATCATGCTGCCGTTACCAACTGCGAAAGCAAAAGGTACTTCCGTGGCTGCTGAATACATCGGAAAATACACGGAACTGGCTGCATCATCAACACCAAACCAAAGGATTCCTCCGATTTCATCGGGTAACCAACTTCTACATTGTGCTACAAATGTGAATCCGGTTTGTTGGGTTGCTGTTGCTCTTTCGTGAACATATTCTTTCCCGTCTACTTTGAAACTCATCGGACGCCATCTGTACGGACATTCGTACGGGCCGGCTCCCATATCCTTGCTCATATCCAGTTCTGTTCCTTCTAGGTGATCGCGCATGAAATCCATCACTTGCATCACGTCTACTTTCTCGCTGGGTTTAATCCATAACGGCATACGGTTGGTTGCGTAACCTTTGCTATCCCGTTGAATGTTTCTTCCCGTGGCGTAATCCCAGTATTGAGCCATGTCCGGGTTCACGGCATTGAAGAATGCCCAAACACGGATTTCACAGGCACGAGCCCCGCTGAAGTCAACCGGAGCGTAAGTATCAGAGAAACTGAAATCTTTATTTTTCCCGTCTTGAGGATAGAATCCTTTTTCTTTTGCGAAAGAGATCACGTCCTTGGAATACACGGTGGTGATATTCGGATCGTAAATCTTGTTCATTTTGTCAGAAGAGATAGAAGTTTTACCTTCTAGCGGGAAAGTCGTGATACGAGCTTGGTTCGCGTGGGCGGAAACATACCCGTCCGGTACCATACGTGCTACCCAAACAGCTCCTTTTTCTCCTTCTCCCTTACCGATGATTTCGATAATCCATACTTCGTTCGGGTCAATGATAGAGATCGACTCTCCACTACTTGCCCAACCGTATTTTTCAATCAAGTCGGTCATTACCACAATGGCCTCACGGGCATTTTTCGCACGTTGTAACGTGATATATATGGCGCTACCATAATCTATAATAGCTCCCGTTTGGGATTCCAGTTCTTTACGTCCCCCGAAAGTGGTTTCGGAAATAGCGAGCTGATGCTCGTTCATGTTTCCTACCACGTTGTACGTGTGGGCTACTTGCGGGATTTTACCCATAAATTTACCGGTGTCCCACTCGTAGACATCGAGCATACTTCCGGCAGGCCAGTCTTGTGCGGGCCAGTGATACAATTCTCCGTATAAAACGTGGGAGTCGGCAGAATAAGTGACCATTGTCGACCCGTCTTTCGTTGCTCCTTTCGTGAATAAAAAGTTCGTGCAGGCCATCGTGTACGTGGTGCAGCAAACAAACGCTAGTGTAACCAGTAAATGTGCTTTTCTCATTTTTAGTTATTGGTTTATGATTATTTTGATAATTATCGAATTCTGTCAAAAGATTTGAGCAATTTGATGTCTTTAAGTATTCCCCTTATGGCCAGGTATGTGAAAATAATACAGATCACGGGCAATATAAGGCTGAATTTATAAAGAATCTCGGCGTTCATTTTGTCCGCGAATTGATTGATGTGATACCACATCAAGATAATGGCACCGATCAATAAGATGATTTCCACGATACATAAACGCAATTGGAGGAAACGTTTTTTAAACAAGAACACGTTCACTAAGGGAACTCCGATCGTGAAAATATTCATGATTAACAAGGCCCAGTAGTGGGCTTGTAGCACGCTATTTTCTCCAATGAGAACCACGCCATAAGTAAAAAAGTTATAGCTCGCGTCATTCGGAATAAGCAATTGGGCGATCGGCACGTACAACGGAATCGTCATGATGATAGCTACCACGAGCAAGTAAATAGTTTGAATCCTTTGAATCATAATTAATAAGTGATTAACGTATGAGAGAATTTAATGTATATTCAATAAGTTTCTTCATGTGCGGTTTGTAATCGGCCGAGGCATCCCCGTTGGCCCGGTTGGCAATGATCAGGCAAATCGTGGTGGCCCGATGGCCCATAAGAGCGGCCAGCCCAGCAATGGCGGCACTTTCCATCTCGTAATTGACAATTTTGTAATTCCCGAATTCGAAACGGGCAATTTCATCATTCACTGTCGGCATCTCGATCGGTAAGCGAAGCACTCGTCCTTGTGGCCCGTAGAATCCGTTTGCCGTCAACGTGACGCCTTTCACGGTAACGCCTTCCGTGTGTAATTTGTCCACCAGTTCGTCAGATGCTTTTACCGCGTACGGGCGGGCTGCTAAGGGTGTCCAGTGACACTCCTTGATAAAGGCCTCCTCGAAAGCGGCATCACATACCATTTCGTTATCCCGGTAGAAACGCAATACCCCGTCTATGCCGAGGCTCATTTCCGAGATCACGAATGAATGTACGGGTACATCTGCCTGCACGGAACCGGAAGTCCCGATTCGTACTATATTTAATGTTTTCTTTTCTGCGTTTATTTCTTTGGTGTGCAAGTTGATATTGACCAAAGCGTCCAGTTCATTCATCACGATGTCGATGTTATCCGCACCGATTCCGGTAGAGATAACTGACAGGCGGTGTCCCTTGTAATATCCGGTGATGGTACAGAACTCCCGGTCGCTTTTCCTGACTTCTATTTTCTCGAAATACGAGGCAATCATTTCTACTCGGGAAGGGTCACCCACGAGGATCACTTGTTTTGCCAGATCTTCGGGATGAAGGTGGAGGTGAAAGACACTCCCGTCATCGTTTGTGATTAATTCTGATGATTTTATTGGCTCCATATACTGTTTACTTTTTGAGCAACCAAATTTAGTAAAACAAATAATACCGGACAAATGTTTGGGGGTTTTTAATCCTGCCGCTCCGGCTGGAGTAAAAAGTTACAGGTTACAAGTTAAGTCTTCGACTTTAAACCTGTAACCTGCTAACTTGTAACCTGTAACTTAAAAGTCCGGCTATCTCGGCCGGACTTTTAATTATTTTGCGTAGTTTATAGCGCGTGTTTCTCGAATCACCGTGACTTTCACCTGTCCGGGGTAGGTCATTTCATCCTGAATCTTTTTAGCGATCTCGTATGAAATTTTCTCTGCCTCCGTGTCAGATACCTTTTCACTACCAACGACTACCCGTAATTCGCGGCCTGCTTGGATGGCGTAGGTCTTGACCACTCCATTATAAGAAAGTGCAAGGTCTTCCATCTCTTTCAGTCGTTTGATGTATGACTCAACTACTTCCCGTCTTGCTCCCGGACGTGCGCCTGAGATGGCATCACAAGCCTGAACGATCGGGGCGATCATCGTTGTCATTTCAATTTCTTCGTGGTGAGCACCGATAGCGTTGCAAATATCCGGTTTCTCCTTGTATTTTTCTGCTAGGCGCATACCGAGGATTGCGTGCGGTAATTCCGGTTCGTCATCGGGCACTTTACCTATGTCATGCAATAATCCGGCACGTTTTGCTTTCTTCACGTTCAAGCCTAATTCTGCGGCCATGATGGCACAGAGGTTGGCTGTTTCGCGAGCGTGTTGTAACAAGTTCTGCCCGTAAGAAGAACGGTATTTCATTTTGCCGACCAACCGGATTAATTCCGGGTGCAACCCGTGAATACCCAAGTCGATGGTGGTGCGTTTTCCAGTCTCGACGATCTCTTCCTCGATTTGTTTTTTCACCTTGTTTACGACTTCCTCAATCCGTGCCGGGTGAATACGTCCGTCGGTAACTAATTGGTGAAGTGAAAGGCGAGCGATTTCTCGTCTTACCGGGTCAAATCCGGAGAGAACAATTGCCTCCGGGGTGTCGTCCACGATGATTTCAACGCCAGTGGCTGCTTCCAGCGCCCGGATGTTACGTCCTTCCCGTCCGATGATACGTCCCTTGATTTCATCCGAATCTATATGGAATATAGATACGGCATTTTCGGTAGCGGTTTCCGTGGCCACCCGTTGGATGGTTTTTACCACGATCTTTTTCGCTTCCATGTTTGCCGTCATTTTTGCCTCTTCCATAATCTCGTTCACGTATGACATCGCTTCGGTTTCGGCCTCGTCTTTCAAAGAACTGATGAGTTTTTCCTTTGCCTGATCGGCAGACATCCCGGAAATGGCTTCCAATTGCTCGATCTGTTGTTTTTTGAATTTATCCAGTTCGGCGTGTTTCTTTTCCAGTAATTCTTTTTGGGCCTCTAGCGTCTCCTGTTGTGTCTCCGCGTCTTTGATCTTGCGTTGACATTCTTCCATTTTACGAGCCAATTCGGCATCTTTTTGTTTTAGCTTATTTTCCGCGAGAAGGATTTTGCTATTGCGGGCATTCACTTGTTTTTCGTGTTCGGCCTTTATCTGCAGGAATTTCTCCTTTGCTTGCAAAATCTTGTCTTTTTTAATTACTTCCGCCTCTGCTTCCGCTTCCTTGATGATGTTTTTGCTCCTGTATTTCAAGGTCATGTTGATTAGCAGGTATCCTAGAACGAATCCCACTATCAGAGCAATAACACCGGTAATTATTATTGTTATCATATTCGTAACTTGAATTTATAGTTATATAATATATTTTGGTGTTTTTTGTTTATACAAAAAACCCGCATCATTTCTTCTTTAAAAAACCCCTGTTAGACACGGGTAGAGCTGCCGTCAGATTCAAACTTCCACCGTCCCGAAGGAACCCCGAAGGGTTGAGGCCTGTCTTTGGCTAACTAAGCTTCACTCTAATTGGTTAAGTGTTGAGTTTTCCAGTTAAATACGAAATAATGCGGGTATATCTATTTCCTTTTCAAAGAACTCTTTCTTTTTTACTCTTTCACAACTTCGTCGAGCCTGCTACTAATCTTCTTCACCTCGTCCAATACCGGCTCCACGTCGTTTCGCCTTTCAGCCTCCAGCATCTTTACCGTGAATTGTAACGCGGTAACAGCTAGAAAATCAACGGGATCAGCAGTTGCGTACTTTTCCCTATATTTTGCAATCTTACTATTAATCAGCTGTGCAGCTTTTCTGATCTCCTCTTCTTCCTCTCTCTCTATGGTCAGAACGCAGGGCCTACCGGCTATATTTAGCGTAATAGTAAGTTTATCATTCATATTTAATTATTCAAAAGAGCAATACATTTATCAATCTCCCGCACAAGTTGGCTTATTCTATTTTTGGCCTCGGAACTTCCTTCTCCGGTCGAGATAGCAGCAGCCACCTTCAATGTCTTGATTTCTTCATGTAATTTCATGTTCTCACTTTTCATCCGCTCGATTTGAATCCTGAGTTCTTTCATCTCTGAATCCATCTCTCTGTTTTTGTCCAGTGAGGATATATATAGTTTTATCAGTCGTTCAACTTTTGTGTTTAGCTCGTTAATAACGGCATCTTGTTTTGCTGTCATAACATAATCTTTACACCACAAAGATAGAATAATTTCTTTTAAATATCAATAGTGTTATTAATTTTGCAATGGATTTAATGGTTTTTTTATGACAAACAAAATAATGTGGAGAGGGATTGGAGCTTTGTTGTTGATGTTACTTCTTTTATCATCAAATGTTTGCGCGCAAACTGACACGTTGCTTTACCCGTTGAAAAATGTTCCGCTACTGAGTGGGAATTTCGGAGAATTGAGAGCGACGCACCTGCATACCGGGTTGGATTTTAAAACCGGAGGACGGGAAGGACTACCGGTGATTTGCGTGAAAGACGGTGTCGTGGCACGTGTAAAGGTTTCTGCCACGGGGTACGGGAATGCCCTGTATCTGGAACACGAGGGGGGAATAACCACGGTGTATGGTCATTTGAGCCGTTTTGTACCCCGAATTACGAAAATCGTGAGAAATATACAATATAATAAGGAGTCATTCGAGGTGGACGAGAATATGTCGGGCTATGAACTCCGTTTTCGTGCGGGTGACACGATTGCTTATAGCGGGAATACCGGCTCTTCGGGTGGTCCTCATTTGCATTTTGAGGTGCGAGACACGAAAAGCGAGCGTGCTTTAAATCCTTTGCGTTTTCTTTCGGTGAAGGATCAAACGGGACCGAGCGTGCGAGGGGTTTACGTGTATCCGATTTCAAGCGAGGGGGTGCGGAATGCTGCACGTCGGGTGGAGGTGAAAAATACGGGTAACCGGGTATTCCGGGGAGGAAAGATCGGGGTGCCTGCCGGAATGGTCGGGATCGGGATACAATCTGATGACTACATGAAAGATTCTTGGAATAAATTGGGCGTGTATGATTTGAGCGTGAGTACCAACGGACAGGAGGTCTTTAAAATGACCATGAATGAGCTTTCTTTTGACCAGACGTTTTTGGTTAACGAGTTGAAGGATTTTCATCATTACAGGGAAAACCGCTTGGTTTACTTGACTTTCGGGAACTATCAGGAGCAATTGTTGTCCGTTAGTAATCAGAACGGGGGATTTATCCCGGTTGAGAAAGATAGCGTGGTGGATGTTACGGTTGATTTATCGGATATTAATGGGAATCGTTCTAGGATCGTGTTCCAGTTATGGGGTAAATCTCCCTTGCGGAAATTGGTATTGGCAGATGGGGAAAAATTATTGACGAATCACCAAAACGATAGCTTGAGAAAAGGAAAATATACCCTGTGGTTGGAGGCAGATGCTTTATCCTATCCGATCGTGTGCAAGCCGGAGGTGTCTTCCCGCTTGAGAGATAGTGTCGAGACGATCGAGGTGTTTTCTACCGGGAAACAAATATACCCGTTGATGAAAAATGCCCGGTTGGTGGTTGGCGGGAAGTTCCCGGAAAAGTCCGTGATCTGTTTGCTGGAGAAAAATAATCGTTTTTCTGCCTTGAAAACCCAATGGACGGAAGAGGGGCTTGAGGCATTCCCCCGGGTGTTGGGTGAATACACGGTTCGTCAGGACACGATTGCCCCGGTTATTTTTTACACGGGGAGGGCCGGGCAGAAAATCCGGTTTCGGATGATTGACGACTTGTCTGGTATCTCTTCTTATCGGGTGGAGGTGAATGGAAAATGGTGTTTGTTCACATATGACGCGAAAAATCGCCTGTTGGAAGGTAACATAAATGAACCCGTTTTCGTGAAAGGAAAAAACAGGCTTGTCTTGAAGGTGGAGGATGCCGTGAAAAATATTGCTACCTTTGAGACGGATATTTATAAAAAGTAGAAATAACAATGAATATAGAAGACGCAAAACAACTGGCAAAACAAGGCGATCGGGAAGGAGCGATTACCATGCTCCGGCAAATGTTAGAACAGAATGAAGGAGAACGGGAACTCGTGCTGTTGGAACTGGGAGTGGTGTATAATGCCATGGGGGAGACAACGCAAGCGATAAACCATCTGAATGAGGTGATGCGTATAAATCCTGAAAATACAAAGGCGAAGGCCTATCTGGATATGATTAACGGGATTCTTGATTATTATTGTAAGGACTTGTTGAATCCCTGATGTACCTCCGTAATTCTCTTGAAATACCGAAGTAATAATCTCGCATGATTCTTTCATCCAACTTTTCGCTCCGTTGCTCGCTTATTGGGAATGGGTTATGAAAGGGCGATGGAAGGGAGTTGGAAGGGCGTGAGGAGATTATTACTTTGGTAAAAGTCTGGTATTACACTGTCTTTAAACTATGTCAATCTATGCTTCTCTTGATTGTTTGCTGATAGTTCATTTAGACCACGGAGCATTCATCCTGCATTCTTCTTGCATTCATCTTCGATAAAATTGATTTTTGAGACGATTGTATTTGTAATTTGAGTGTGTGGTGTAGTATATTAGCTATCTGGAAAAATAGACTTGTTGGGCAGGTAAGGAGGGGGAAGTCTATGAGAAGGGGGGGCAGCGGCGAGCGAGTTCCCTCTCCCATCTTGTGATGGTATAGATTGGATTAATCCTCTTCTTCTTGTGCCAATTTTATTCCTACTGCGTTTAGCTTCGCTTCAATCTCGTTTGCTGCTATAGGACCACAGTTGTGGAATTTTAGTATTTGATTTTTCGTGTATTTTGTTATGTCTTCTACTATATCTATATCTGCACCCAGTAAAACGTTGGTACTCCTTGTGCTAAATTCAAACTTCCGAATGCTTGTTGCCAGTATTTGTTCTATTGTTTTGGCTTGTTTCTCCTTTTTGGTCGCGTATCCTTCCAATTCTGCAATTATTTCTTTAGCCTCGTTTAGAATCTCGATAAGTCTGTTGATTTTATCCTTTTCCATGATGTTGTGTATTTATTGGATGCAGAGATAATTTATTTGTGGTGAAAAATATCCTTGATAGCTTTATTTTTGCCTTGTAATTTGAATTAGTGAAAGTTGAGAATAAAGATTATGGTTATATAATTGATCCAGCTTTCACTGTTATTATAAAGTAATAAGCGAAGATTGTACTATTTTGTCGAAAACTTGAAAAATAATTTAGTGCTTTTTTTGTTTATGAGATAATTATTTATCATCTTTGCGCTGACAGAACGCAACACGTTCGGTTTTTATTGATAGCGTGCAATTATGCACTGTGAACGGAAACTAGCAACTTCTATATGGGCCACGGTGATTGCAACGCCTTCGAACCTGATTACGTATAGTAATATATCATAGTCGGGTCGAGGTTTGCTTTTCGTGTCCATTGGTTTGCTAGACCTCCGTTACGAAGAGCAGCCCGGTCCGATTTTATAAATCTTCCGGATTGCTAAAATATAGCGCCGGATTTTTTTAATTCCGGTGCTAACAAGAAAGCAGCCGGAAACGCACAGGGGAGCCACATTCATCTTCTCACATTAGTAGTTTGAATCCCACCCGGCTGTTTTCTTTAAAAATAGAATTGATAGGTTGGATACTTAACGGCGAGAGAATCTGTTAACTCCTTCTCGTTTTAAGTCCATCCCTGAAACCGCCTCAAGGAAAAGAGGCGGTTTCATTTCTTCTCGCTTGTACTTCAGAACGCTAAAAACGAAATTTTATTTTTATATCTCGATTAATTGATTTATCTTTGCGCCCAGTTTTCGAATTGTTAAATATGAACTTCAATCCGCTTGAAAGGGGGTGGTCAATTATTTTTGAGATAGTAAAAAATATACATATATTTAATTAGTAAGCAGCACATTATGGTGTTGCCGGATTTTTTTATTATAAAATAAGTATTCATTTTTTTAAATTATAAATCATGATAATTGTACCATTAAAAGAAGGCGAAAATATCGAGAGAGCACTGAAAAAATTCAAAAGAAAATTCGAAAAAACCGGCGTGATTAAAGAGCTGAGAGATCGTCAGGCTTTCACCAAGCCGTCTATTAGAAATAGAATGGCCCGGATGAAGGCTGCCTATCGTCAATCTTTGCAACAAGCGGAAGAATAAATCGATCACTTTCTTTGTTTTTCCAAACAAAAAACGTAACTTGCTTACGTTATTAAAATAGTAGAAATGATGCAGATAGAATTGTTCTTGAAGTATTTGAGTAGCGTGAAACGTTATTCGGAAAATACGATCATTGCGTATAAGGCGGATTTGTATCAGTTCTACGAATTTTGTGGATTGGAAGGGAATAATGAGGATTTTTCTCGAGTGACGACCAAGCTCGTTAGAGAATGGGTCGTGGCAGAGATGAGGGGAGACTTGAGGGTGAACGGTACCAGAGGGAAGTTAAGTGCTGCTTCCGGTAAGCGTAAGTTGAGCAGTATAAAGGCGTTTTTTCGTTTCCTTGTAAAAGAGAAAGTGATAGAGGTGAATCCCGCTGAAAATATCAGCGGGCCGAAATTGCCGAAGCGATTGCCGGTTTTCGTGAGGGAAGAGGAGATGGAATGTACGCTGGATGATGCGGAGAAAAAGAAAGGTTTTTCCGGATTAAGAGATTTCTTGATCTTGTTGATGGCTTATGATACGGGGATGAGGCGTTCTGAAATTGTTGGATTGAAGGTAGGGAATGTTGATCTTTCACGGCGTTGTATTCGTGTTTTCGGGAAAGGTGGAAAATGGCGAGAAATCCCGATCATGACCGAGTTGATACAGGACATTGAATGTTATTTGGATGCTCGGAGCCGCGTGGTGGAAGGGGAGCATGATCTATTTTTCGTGACCGATAAGGGAAAGCCGCTTTACGCTAATTTCGTTTATCGTTTGGTGACGAAAGAACTGGAATCACATACTTCTTTAGCAAAACGCAGCCCGCACGTATTGCGACATTCTTTTGCCACGCATCTGTTGGATAACGGTGCGCCGATTCAGGGAATTAAAGAATTGTTGGGACATTCCAGTCTGGCTGCAACCCAGGTGTACACTCACAACTCTGTGGAGAAGATGTTGAAGATTTTTAAACAAGCTCACCCGCGAGCATAAATTATAGGAGGAAACGATATGGACATTAGAATTAATCCTGTAGGTTTTTCAGTAAATCCAGTGCTGGAGGAGTTCATTAATAAGAAATTCTCGAAATTGGAGAAGTATCACGACGGAATTATGAGTATAGATGTTACGTTGAAATTGGAAAAAGACGATCATCTGGAAAATAAGTTGACCGAGGTGCATGTTGATGTCAAAGGGCAAGACGTGTTTGCTAAAAAGAACGCGAAAACTTTTGAAGAAACAGTGGACGAGTTGTACGATGTATTAAAGAGACAACTTGTTAAAGCGAAAGAAAAAAGAGAAAATTAAGAAAAATGATCTCATTTATTGTGAGATATGATTTTTAATTTGTACATTTGCAAGCCAAATTAAATGGGTTTTCTCGCACTTGTCTGGGTAATTTTCAGGTAAACAGCGAGTTACTTGCATGAAATTGAGTTATTGAGATAAATTGTTTAATAATAAAAATTGTTTTAGAGTTATGGCTAAAGAACATTTTGACAGGTCCAAACCACACGTAAATATTGGTACTATCGGTCACGTTGACCACGGTAAAACTACTTTGACGGCTGCTATCACTACGGTATTGGCAAAAAAAGGTCTTTCTGAATTACGTTCATTCGATTCTATCGATAACGCTCCGGAAGAAAAAGAGAGAGGTATCACCATTAACACTTCTCACGTTGAATACCAGACTGCAAATCGTCACTATGCACACGTTGACTGTCCGGGACACGCCGACTATGTAAAGAACATGGTAACTGGTGCTGCTCAGATGGACGGTGCTATCTTAGTTTGTGCCGCTACTGATGGTCCGATGCCTCAGACTCGTGAGCACATCCTTTTGGCTCGTCAGGTAAACGTTCCGAGAATCGTTGTGTTCTTGAACAAAGTAGATATGGTGGACGACCCGGAAATGTTGGAGTTGGTTGAGATGGAAGTTCGTGAGTTGTTGTCATTCTATCAATATGATGGAGATAATACTCCGGTTATCTTAGGTTCTGCTCTTGGTGCTTTGAACGGAGAAGCAAAATGGGAAGAGAAAGTAATGGAGTTGATGGATGCAGTTGACAACTGGATTGAGTTACCGCAACGTGCCGTTGATAAACCGTTCTTGATGCCTGTTGAGGACGTATTCTCTATCACTGGTCGTGGAACTGTTGCTACCGGTCGTATCGAAACTGGTATCGTTCACACGAGTGATGAGTTGGAAATTATCGGTTTGGGTGCTGATGGTAAGAAAACCGTATGTACCGGAGTTGAGATGTTCCGTAAGATTCTTGACGAAGGTCAGGCTGGTGATAACGTTGGTTTGTTACTTCGTGGTATCGACAAAGACGAGATCAAACGTGGTATGGTATTGGCAAAACCGGGTTCTGTTAAACCGCACGATAAATTCAAAGCTGAGGTTTATATCTTGAAGAAAGAAGAAGGTGGTCGTCACACTCCGTTCCACAACAGATACAGACCTCAATTCTATATCCGTACCTTGGACGTTACCGGTGAAATCACTCTTCCGGAAGGACGTGAGATGGTAATGCCTGGTGATAACTTGACAATCACTGTTGAGTTGATCACTCCGGTTGCTTGTAACGTAGGTTTGCGTTTCGCTATCCGTGAAGGTGGTAGAACTGTAGGTGCTGGTCAGATCACTGAGATCTTAGACTAATACAATTTTAGATTTAATGATTTTAGATTGTAGATTCGCAATTTAAAATTTAAAATTTAAAATTTAAAATAATGAGCCGGCTTCGGTCGGCTCACACACGGGAGTGGCTCAGTTGGTAGAGCATCGGTCTCCAAAACCGAGGGTCGGGAGTTCGAACCTCTCCTCCCGTGCAAATTAAATATAGAACAAATGAAGATTAAAAGTTATATATCAGATGTTTATAACGAGCTGGTGAATAAAGTAACTTGGCCCACGTGGTCTGAGCTCCAGAGTAGTGCAACAATTGTGATGATTGCTTCCGTTATCATAGCGTTGTGCATTTTTGCAATGGATTTTTCGTTCAGACATATCGTGACCGGTATATATAATTTGTTTTACTAAAAATCTTGGAGGTCTAACATGGCTGAAATGAAAAAAAGATGGTATGTACTTCGGACCATTGGAGGAAAAGAGAAGAAGGTAAAGGAGTACATCGAGAACGAAATCGCCAGTTTAGGGCTTCAGGATTACGTTTCACAGGTTTTAGTACCTGCAGAGAAGGTGTATCAGGTGCGTAACGGGAAAAAGTATAGCAGTGAGCGAAATCTTTATCCGGGTTACGTGTTGATCGAGGCCGCACTCGTTGGAGAAATCCCTCACATACTTCGTGACATCACGAATGTGATCGGCTTCCTGGGGGAAACCAAAGGAGGAGACCCTGTACCGATGCGACAAGCAGAGGTAAACCGGATCTTGGGTACAGTAGATGAACTTGCGGAACAACCAGAAGAAATAAGTATCCCTTATTTCGTTGGCGAGTCAGTTAAAGTGACTGACGGACCGTTTAATGGTTTTACCGGTGTGATAGAGGAGGTGAATACGGACAAGAAACGCTTGAAAGTAATTGTCAAGATTTTCGGACGGAAAACACCACTCGAATTAAGTTTCATGCAGGTAGAAAAAGAATAACAATTATTTGATTAAAAACAATCATGGCAAAACAAGTTGAAGCTATTATCAAGCTGCAAATTAAAGCCGGAGCTGCTAATCCTTCGCCTCCAGTAGGACCGGCGTTAGGTTCTAAGGGAGTCAATATCATGGACTTCTGTAAGCAATTTAACGCTAGAACTCAAGAGCAGGCAGGAAAGATCATCCCGGTAATTATACAGGTGTATGGTGATAAATCGTTTGATTTTATTACAAAACAACCTCCTGTTGCTATTCAACTTTTGGAAGTTGCTAAAATCAAATCCGGTTCCGCAGAGCCCAATCGTAAGAAAGTGGCCTCTATCACTTGGGATCAAGTGAGAGCAATCGCTACGGACAAGATGAAAGATTTGAACGCTTTTGAAATCGAGAAAGCAATGAGTATGGTAGCTGGTACCGCCAGAAGTATGGGTATAACCGTAACCGGTGACAGACCTTTTTAATGAACTTGTAACACTTCAAACGTAATGAGTAAACTGACAAAAAATAAGAAGTTAGCTTTAGCGAAGATCGAAGGTGGAAAAGTATATTCTATCGACGAGGCCGCACAGCTTGTGAAGGAAATCACTTTCACGAAGTTTGATGCGTCAGTTGACATGGACGTTCGACTGGGTGTAGACCCGCGTAAAGCCAATCAAATGGTACGCGGTGTATGTACTTTACCTCATGGAACCGGTAAACAAGTAAGAGTTTTGGTTTTGTGTACGCCTGACAAGGTGGAAGAAGCTAAGGCTGCCGGAGCCGATTACGTTGGATTGGATGAATATATCGAAAAATTGAAAGGCGGCTGGACCGACATCGATATTATCATCACGATGCCTTCTGTAATGGGTAAAGTAGGTGCTCTTGGTAGAATTTTGGGTCCTCGTGGATTGATGCCAAACCCGAAGAGTGGTACTGTAACCCCGGAAATCGGGAAAGCAGTAACCGAGGTGAAGGCTGGTAAGATCGACTTTAAAGTTGACAAATTCGGTATTATTCACGCTTCTATTGGTAAAGTTACATTCGAGCCGAACAAGATTATGGAGAACGCTAGAGAATTCTTGAACGTGATCAATAAATTGAAACCGGCTGCCGCTAAAGGTACTTATATCAAGAGCGTGTATCTGTCAAGTACGATGAGTCCCGGTATTCAAGTAGACCAAAAGACTTTACTTGATTAATGTAGTAATCTAAAAAGGACTTCAGTAGTATGAAAAAAGAAGATAAAAAAGTCGTAATAGAAACCTTGACGGAGCAAGTGAATTCTTACAAGCACTTGTATGTTAGTGACATTTCCGGTCTTGACGCAGTAGACACTCAGGCTTTGCGTCGGGCTTGCTTTGATGCTAACATCAAACTGGTGCAAGTGAAGAACACGTTGTTGAAAAAGGCTTTGGAAAACGCTACCAACAACTACGAGGAAATTTTTTCCGCGTTGAAAGGCGATAGTGCGATCATGTTGAGCGACACCGGAAACGGTCCTGCAAAACTGATTAAAGAATTCCGTAAGACTAAAGACAAACCGGTATTCAAGGCCGCATTCGTAGAAGAATGTGCTTATGTTGGCGAGGATCAGCTTGAATCGTTGATCAGTATCAAGTCTAAGGAGGAGTTGATTGCAGACATTATCGCAATGTTGCAGGCACCGATGCAGAATGTTATTTCCGCATTGCAATCCGGACAAAATACCATCGCTGGTGTTGTTAAAACACTTTCTGAAAAAGAATAATTTTTATAGTTTAGTAAACAAACAATTTTAAATAGTATAGAAATGGCAGATTTGAAAAAACTTGCAGAAGAGCTAGTAAACCTTACCGTAAAAGACGTAAAAGAATTAGCTGACATTTTAAAAGAAGAGTACGGAATCGAACCTGCAGCTGCTGCTGTAGCTGTTGCTGCTCCTGCAGCTGGTGGTGGTGCTGCTGCTGAAGCAGAGCAAACTGAATTCGATGTGATTCTTAAATCAGCTGGTGCTGCTAAATTAGCTGTTGTTAAGTTAGTGAAAGAATTGACCGGTCTTGGATTGAAAGAGGCTAAAGAAGTAGTTGACAAGGCTCCGGCTCCATTGAAAGAAAAAGTTTCTAAAGAAGAGGCTAACTCGTTGAAGACTCAATTAGAAGAAGCAGGAGCTGAAGTTGAACTTAAATAAAATAAAACCGGTTGGTTTTTCCAGGTTTAGAGTCTCATGTGGACTCTAAACCATTTTGTTGTTATGATTGTTTAGGTTCAAAAAAAATAATAGATGTCTTCATATAATTCAAACAATAGAATAAGCTTTGCATCGATAAAGAATCAGCTGGAATACCCTGATTTTCTTGAAGTGCAATTAAAGTCTTTCAAGGACTTTTTTCAATTAGGTACCACGCCTGAGAACAGAAAGAATGAAGGCCTTTACACGGTTTTCAAGGAGAATTTTCCTATTACTGATACTCGGAACAACTTTGTTTTGGAATTTTTGGACTATTTTATAGATCCGCCTCGCTACACTATCGAGGAGTGTCTGGGTCAGGGATTGACTTATGGCGCACCCTTGAAGGCGAAACTGAAGTTGTACTGTACAGATCCGGAACATGAAGATTTTGATACCGTTATCGAGGATGTATATTTAGGAAATGTTCCTTACATGACCCCGAAAGGTACTTTCGTGATCAATGGAGCAGAGCGAGTGGTCGTTTCTCAGTTACACAGGTCTCCCGGTGTTTTCTTCGGGCAGAGTATTCATGCGAATGGTACGAAGCTTTATTCCGCTAGAATTATTCCGTTCAAGGGTTCCTGGATCGAGTTTGCCACGGACATCAATAACGTGATGTACGCGTATATCGACCGGAAGAAAAAATTACCGGTAACTACTCTTTTACGAGCTATCGGTTTTGAAACGGATAAGGATATTCTTGAAATATTCGGTCTGGCTGATGAAGTGAATGTTTCCCGTACGGGGTTGAAGAAAGTCGTTGGTAGACGGTTGGCTGCTCGTGTTTTGAAATCTTGGATTGAAGATTTCGTTGATGAAGATACCGGTGAAGTTGTTTCTATCGAGCGTAACGAGATTATCGTTGACCGTGAAACAGTACTGGAGCCTGAGCATATTGATGCGATTGTCGAGTCAGGTGCGAAGACGATCCTTCTTCACAAGGAGATGCAAAATCTGGCAGATTATGCCATTATATATAACACGTTACAAAAAGACCCCTGTAACTCGGAGAAAGAGGCTGTATTACATATTTACAGGCAATTGCGTAGTTCGGAGCCGCCTGACGAGGCTACTGCCCGCGATGTGATCGACAAGTTGTTCTTCTCTGATAAACGTTACGATTTGGGTGACGTGGGACGTTACAAGTTAAACAAGAAATTGGGACTTGCAACAGATCCGGATATCCGTGTCTTGACGAAAGAGGATATTATCGAGATCATCAAATATTTGATTCGCTTGTTGAACGCTAAGACTGACGTGGACGATATTGATCACTTGAGTAATCGTCGTGTACGTACTGTCGGTGAACAATTATATAATCAATTCGGAGTGGGATTGGCCCGTATGGCCCGTACGATTCGTGAAAGAATGAACGTGCGTGACAACGAGGTATTCACCCCGGTTGATTTGATCAACTCGAAGATTTTGTCTTCCGTGATCAATTCGTTCTTCGGAACGAATGCGTTATCTCAGTTCATGGATCAGACGAATCCATTGGCCGAGATTACTCACAAGAGACGTATGTCAGCCTTGGGACCCGGTGGTCTTTCCAGAGATCGTGCCGGATTCGAGGTGCGTGACGTACACTATACTCACTATGGTCGTTTGTGTCCGATCGAGACGCCGGAGGGACCGAATATCGGTTTGATTTCTTCTCTTTGCGTGTACGCTAAGATCAACGATCTAGGATTTATCGAAACTCCTTACCGTAAGGTGAATAATGGTATCGTGGATCTTTCCGAGGAAGGGGTACGCTACTATTCGGCAGAGGAAGAGGAGGAATTGGTGATTGCCCAGGCAAGCTCTGCGATCGATGAAGATGGCAAGTTTACGAATAAATGGGTAAAAGCCAGAAAAGATGCGGACTTCCCGTTGGCAGCCGGAGAGGATGTCGATTTGATTGATGTTGCCCCGAACCAGATTGCTTCTATCGCGGCTTCTTTGATCCCGTTCTTGGAGCATGACGATGCCAACCGTGCGTTGATGGGATCGAACATGATGCGTCAGGCAGTTCCGATTATTTCCCCGCAATCCCCGATCGTGGGAACCGGTTTGGAGGCCAATTTGATCAAGGATTCCAGAACACAGGTTGTTGCAGAGGGCCCGGGAGTGATCGCTTTTGTTGACGGACGCAAAATTGTTGTTAAATATGACCGTACGGAAGAAGAGGCTTTTGTAAGCTTTGAACCCGATACGAAAGAATATTACCTGCCGAAATACCAACGTACAAACCAGAGTACGACGATCACGTTGAAACCGATCGTGAGAAAAGGTCAACGTGTGGAAGAAGGGCAGATATTGACGGAAGGATACTCTTCAGAAAAGGGAGAATTGGCACTCGGACGGAACTTGAAAGTGGCATTCATGCCGTGGAAAGGATACAACTACGAGGATGCTATCGTGATCTCCGAGAATATCGTGCGGAATGATGTCTTTACATCTGTTCACGTGGACGAGTATTCTCTGGAAGTTCGTGAAACGAAACGTGGATTGGAAGAGTTGACGGCTGATATTCCAAACGTAAGTGAGGAGGCCACGAAGGATTTGGATGAAAACGGAATCATTCGCGTGGGGGCTCGTGTTCAACCGGGAGATATCCTGATTGGTAAGATTACCCCGAAAGGAGAGTCTGATCCTAGTCCGGAGGAAAAATTGCTGAGAGCAATCTTCGGTGATAAAGCCGGTGATGTGAAAGATGCTTCATTGAAAGCTTCTCCTTCATTGAAAGGTGTTATTATTGATAAGAAGTTGTTCCAGCGTACGGTAAGTGATCGGAAAACGAAAGCTGCCGGCAAGAACATTTTGGCCGAACTGGATGAACAATTCCAACGTAAAGTCGGAGATTTGACTACTTTATTGATCGACAAATTATTCGAGTTGGTAAATGGTAAGACTTCGCAAGGCGTGAAGAATTACTTGAACGAGGATATTGTTCCGAAGGGAGTGAAGTTCTCTTACAAGATGTTGCAGAACATGGACTTCTTGCAAATCAACCCGAACAAGTGGACGACCGATAAGCAAAGAAATGATATGATCCGTGACTTGTTGCATAATTATATCATCAAGTACAAGGAGATCGAAGGACAAATTAAACGTAAGAAGTATAACGCTACCGTCGGTGACGAGCTTCCTTCCGGAATTATCAAGATGGCTAAGGTTTACGTGGCTAAGAAACGTAAATTGCAAATCGGTGATAAGATGGCAGGACGTCACGGTAACAAGGGTATTGTATCCCGCGTGGTAAGGGTAGAGGATATGCCGTTCTTGTCTGACGGAACTCCGGTTGATATTTGTTTGAATCCGCTGGGTGTGCCTTCCCGTATGAACTTGGGACAGGTATTCGAAACCGTGTTGGGTTGGGCCGGAAAGAATTTGGGATTGAAGTTTGCAACTCCTATTTTTGATGGTGCCTCTTTGGACGATATCAACAAATACACGGACGAGGCAGGTGTGCCTAGATTCGGAACCACCTATCTGTATGATGGAGGAACGGGAGAACGTTTCGACCAGCCGGCAACCGTGGGTGTGATCTACATGCTGAAACTGGGACACATGGTTGATGACAAGATGCATGCTCGTTCTATCGGACCCTACTCGTTGATCACGCAGCAACCTCTTGGAGGTAAAGCTCAGTTCGGAGGTCAGCGTTTCGGAGAGATGGAGGTTTGGGCTCTTGAGGCTTTCGGAGCATCACACATCTTGCAGGAAATCTTGACCGTGAAGTCTGACGACGTGATGGGTAGAACCAAAACTTACGAGCATATCGTGAAAGGTGAACCTCTTCCGACACCCGGAATTCCGGAATCATTCAACGTGTTGTTGCATGAACTTCGTGGGTTGGGATTGAGCGTTAATCTTATATAATGCAAAATTGAAAATGGAAAATTGAAAATGGAGAACCGGAAGAATTAATTTTCAATTCTCAATTTTCAATTTTCAATTAACAGATAAAATATGGCCTTCAGAAAAGACAATAAAGTAAAAAATTTTACTAAAATCGCTATTGGATTGGCTTCCCCGGAAGAAATTCTGGAACGGTCCAGTGGTGCTGTATTAAAACCGGAGACGATTAACTATCGTACTTACAAACCCGAACGCGACGGTTTGTTCTGCGAACGTATCTTCGGTCCGGTGAAGGATTATGAATGTCATTGCGGTAAATATAAACGTATTCGTTATAAGGGTATCGTTTGTGACCGTTGTGGTGTTGAGGTTACGGAGAAGAAGGTTAGACGTGAGCGTATGGGACATATCCAGTTGGTGGTTCCGGTGGCTCATATCTGGTATTTCAAGTCGTTACCAAATAAAATCGGTTACTTGTTAGGGTTACCTTCCAAGAAACTGGATACCGTTATTTACTACGAGAGATACGTGGTTGTAAACCCGGGTATCATGGGGGATTCCGGTATCAAAACGATGGATTTCCTGACGGAAGAAGAGTATTTGGATATTCTGGATAAGCTTCCGACGGATAATCAATATCTGGATGATGATGATCCAAACAAGTTTATTGCCAAGATGGGAGCGGAAGCTATTTCCATGTTGTTGGAACGTTTGAATTTGGATGATCTTTCATACGATTTAAGAAATAAAGCAAACACGGAGACTTCTCAACAGAGAAAGAACGAGGCGTTGAAACGTCTCCAAGTCGTAGAGGCTTTCCGTGAAAGTAAAGAAATTAATAAGCCGGAATGGATGATCGTGAAGGTGTTGTCTGTGATACCGCCTGAATTGCGTCCGTTGGTTCCGTTGGACGGAGGTCGTTTTGCTACTTCCGATTTGAACGATTTGTATAGACGGGTGATTATCCGTAATAATCGTTTGAAGAGATTGATCGAAATCAAGGCTCCGGATGTAATCTTGCGTAATGAAAAACGTATGTTACAGGAGGCCGTAGATTCATTATTCGATAATTCTCGTAAATCCAACGCGGTTAAGATTGAAAATAACAGACCGTTAAAGTCTCTTTCCGACAGTTTGAAAGGTAAACAAGGGCGTTTCCGTCAGAACTTGTTAGGTAAGCGTGTTGACTACTCTGCACGTTCGGTAATCGTTGTAGGTCCGGACTTGAAGATGCACGAGTGTGGTCTTCCGAAAGATATGGCGGCTGAATTGTATATGCCGTTTATTATCCGTAAGCTGATCGAGCGCGGTATCGTGAAGACGGTGAAGAGTGCCAAGAAGATCGTGGATCGTCGTGATCCGATCGTTTGGGATATTCTTGAAAACGTGTTGAAAGGTCACCCGGTATTGTTAAACCGTGCCCCGACCCTGCACCGTTTGGGTATTCAGGCATTCCAACCGAAATTGATCGAGGGTAAGGCAATCCGTTTGCACCCGTTGGCTTGTACCGGATTCAACGCCGACTTCGACGGTGACCAGATGGCCGTACACTTACCATTAGGTAATGAGGCCGTGCTGGAAGCTCAGATTTTAATGTTGTGTTCTCATAACATTTTGAACCCAGCTAACGGTGCGCCTATCACTGTGCCTTCTCAGGATATGGTACTCGGTTTGTACTATATCACGAAACCGAGAAAGGGCGTGAAGGGTGAAGGATTGAAGTTCTATTCTCCAGAGGAAGTGATTATCGCTTTCAACGAGAGAGCCGTAGACTTGCATGCTGAAATCGAGGTGAAGATTGATAACGTGGACAAGGACGGTCAACCGATCAGGCATATGATCAAAACAACGGTTGGTCGTGTGATTTTGAACCAGTTCACCCCGAAAAATTATCCTTATATCAATACGTTGATTACGAAAAAAGCGTTGCGTGACATTATCGGTGACGTGTTCAAACGTTGCGGTGTGGACGTGACGGCTAAATTCTTGGATGATATTAAGGATTTGGGTTATCGTAAGGCATTTGAGGGAGGTTTGTCTTTCAACTTGGGAGACGTTATCGTTCCGGAGAACAAACAAGATTTGTTACAAGAAGGATATGACCAAGTTGAAGAGGTAATGGCGAACTATAACATGGGATTCATTACCAATAATGAAAGATATAACCAGATTATTGATATTTGGACACACGTGAATGCGAACCTGACCGCCACGTTGATGAAACAATTGGCTGCGGACGACCAAGGATTCAATTCTATCTACATGATGTTGGATTCCGGAGCCCGTGGATCTCGTGAGCAGATTCGTCAGTTGGGAGGTATGCGTGGATTGATGGCAAAACCGCAGAAATCAGGTGCTACCGGGGGACAGATTATCGAGAACCCGATCTTGGCAAACTTTAAAGAGGGACTTTCGGTGTTGGAGTACTTTATTTCAACCCACGGAGCCCGTAAAGGTTTGGCCGATACCGCATTGAAGACTGCAGATGCCGGATATTTGACTCGTCGGTTGGTTGACGTGGCTAACGATATCACGATTACCGAGGAAGATTGCGGTACGTTGAGAGGTATTACCATTTCGGCTATCAAGAATAACGAGGAGATCGTGTCTTCTTTGTCAGAGAGAATTTTAGGACGTGTTTCCGTGCATGATATTTATCATCCGAATACGGGTGAATTGATCGTAGCTTCAGGAGATGAGATCACGGAGGTAGTTGCCGATATTATCGAGAACTCCCCGATCGAGCGTGTTGAAGTTCGTTCTGTATTGACTTGCGAGGCGAAGAAGGGCGTTTGTGCTAAATGTTACGGGCGTAACTTGGCTACCAGCCGCATGGTTGAGAAAGGTGAGGCTGTCGGGGTTATCGCTGCACAGTCTATCGGTGAGCCGGGTACTCAGTTGACATTGAGAACCTTCCACGTGGGAGGTACTGCGGGAAATATTTCCAGCGAAAACTCTTTGAAAGCGAAGTATGATGGTTATGTTGAGTATGAAGAATTACGTTCTGTTGAGTACACGCAAGATAACGGAACGACCTGTGACGTGGTTGTAGGACGTTTGACGGAGTTGCGTATATTGGATAAGAACACGAATATTATATTGATTTCTCATGCTATCCCTTACGGTGCTAAATTGTTCGTGAAGGATGGACAGGAGATCAGCAAGGGTGAATTGCTTTGCGAATGGGACCCGTTCAATGCTTTGATCATTACCGAATTCTCCGGTACGGTTGGGTTGGAAAACTTGATCGAGGGTGAAACCTATAAGGAAGAATCCGATGAAACCACCGGATTTAGGGAGATGATCATTATCGAGTTCCGTGACAAGATGAAAGCGCCTGCTTTGTGTATCAATGATGCGGAAGGAAACACGGTGAAGAGTTACAACTTGCCGGTAGGCGCCCACATTGTAGTGAAGGAAGGAGCTGAGGTTGTTGCCGGTAGTACCATTGCCAAGATTCCGAGAGCTGTTGGTAAAGCAGGCGATATCACGGGAGGTCTTCCGCGTGTTACCGAGTTGTTCGAGGCTCGTAACCCGTCGAATCCGGCCGTTGTATCGGAAATTGACGGTGAGGTAACTTACGGTAAGATCAAACGCGGTAATCGTGAAATTATCGTGACATCAAAAGCCGGAGAGGTGAAGAAATATCTGGTTTCTTTATCAAAACAGATTTTGGTGCAGGAGAACGATTATGTACGTGCTGGAACCCCGCTATCTGACGGTGCAATTACCCCGACTGATATTTTGAATATCGAGGGACCGATTAAGGTTCAGGAGTATATCGTGAACGAGGTACAGGATGTATACCGGATGCAGGGTGTGAAGATCAACGATAAGCATTTCGAGATCATTGTACACCAGATGATGCGTAAGGTATTGATCCAAGATGCCGGAGATACGAGATTCTTAGAGAATCAAGTGGTGGATAAGAGTGAGTTCATGGAAGAAAACGATGCAATTTACGGTAAGAAGGTCGTACTGGAAGCCGGGGATTCGGATCGGGTGAAACCGGGACAGATTATCTCTGTACGTATGTTGAGAGATATTAACTCACAATTGAAACGTAGAGACTTGAAAGTGGTAGAGGCTAGAGATGCTGTACCCGCAACTTCTGCTCAGGTATTACAGGGTATTACCCGTGCTGCATTGCAGACGGCAAGCTTTATTTCTGCCGCATCATTCCAGGAAACCACGAAAGTATTGAATGAAGCTGCAATTTATGGTAAAGTCGATCCATTGGAAGGCTTGAAAGAAAACGTGATTTGCGGTCACTTGATACCGGTGGGAACAGGTATGAAAGAATTTAGAAGTCTGATTGTAGGTTCTAAGGCTGACCTCGAAAGGATGGAAAAATAAAGAATAGATAGAGGCGCCGCAAGGTGCCTTTATTGTTTGTATAAGCTATTAACCAAGGACTATTATGGAAGAGAAAAAACAACAATTTGATATTGAATTAAATCGAGATGTCGCACAAGGAACTTATTCGAATCTGTCAATTATTTCTCATTCTTCCTCCGAGTTTATTATTGACTTTATCCGTATTATGCCGGGGATGCCCAAGGCTGAAGTGAAAAGCCGTATTATTTTGACCCCGGAACACGCGAAACGTTTGTTACTGGCATTACAAGATAATGTTCGGAGATTCGAGATTGATTTCGGGAAAATCAATTTACCGGAAGGCGGCCCTATGGCTCCCATGTTCCCGGTGGATTTGGAACCGCAGGGACAAGCTTGATAATTTTAGATTTTAGATTGTGTGATAAAAATCTAAAATCTAAAATTTGAAATTTTAGAGCCATTTTTTTCTTTTGAAGTAGAGGAGCATGGTGATGGTGATGACCACCATGATGCCCCAGAGGATAAAATAGGCGTAGTGGTGTTTTAGTTCTGGGATATATTCGAAGTTCATTCCGTAGATACCGGCGATGAAAGTAAGTGGGATGAAAATGGTTGAAAAGATTGTCAACACTTTCATAACATCATTTTGTCGGTTTCCAATATTAGTTTGATAGAGATTTATTTGATCGGAGACCATGGAATAGTATATCTCGATGGCTTCTTGGGCTTGTACAACCAGATCGTCCAAATCATGTAAATAAGTGTACGTGTTTTGGTTTATCAAGGGTGAATCACAATTTGTGAAACGAGTTGTGACTTCTTTGAACGGGCGTACATTTTTTCGGATGTATGAAAGTTCTGTTTTATAGTGGTAAAGGTCTTCTACGACTTTAACGTCCGCCTCTAAAATTGTTTTACCGCGTTCTTCTATGGCAGCTCCTAGTATTTCCAGGTTAATGATGTAGCTATCTACCAGCGTATCCAGTAGTGCATAACAGAGATAATCCGTTCCGAAAGAGCGTATGCGGGTTTTCCCGTCGTATAGGCGTTTTTTTACATCCTTGAAATAATTGGCATCTGTCTCCTGAATGGTGATCAGGTAATGGGAACCGACAATAAAAGAGAGTTGTTCCATGTGAACAATCCCGTCGTCTTTACCGAAATAGAAGGATTTGGCAATAATATATAAATGGTCGGATTCTTCACTGAACCGGGGGCGTTGATCCGTGTTTAGAATGTCTTCCAGAAACAAGGAAGATATATCGAAAGCCTTTCCCATGTCTGCAATTAGTTTCGTGTTTTGCAGACCGGAAATGTTGATCCAGGTCATGTGGTCGTTGGATACTACATTTACAATGTTTTCCATGGTTTCGGGAAAGAACTCTTTAATTCCTTCTGAAGTGTATTGAATCACCTGAATGGAGTTTTTCGTCATTTTTTGTTTGCCGATGAAAATCAGGGAGCCGGGTGCGGCTCCTTGTGATTTCGTGCGGTCTTTGAGGAAACGGGCCATGTGCGTGCGAATTAAAAGTTAAAAACTAAAAGATAAAAGTTAATAACTAAAAGGTAAAAGTTATTTCGAGTCCGAGTCTGCCGGTTCTATTTTCAGTTTTATAGGGTTAGAACTGTCACCCCAGGTTAGTGTACGGTACGGGAAGGGGAATTCCACGTTTTTAGCGTCAAATACTTTTTTCAGACGACGGCGATATTCCCGGCCAACTGCCCATTGTTGCATGGGTTTTGTCTTGATAACAAGGCGAATGACCACGGCACTATCGGCAAAGTCGTTTACCCCACTGATGGCCACAGGTTCGAGCATCATTTCTTTGTAAACAGGGTCATTGAACATTTCGTCTCCGACTTGTTGCATGAGCATGACGGCATTATCCGTGTCTTCCTTGTAACCGATCCCGATTTGCAGGACAATGGCAGACCATTCTTTGGTCATATTGGAGAGCGTGTCTATTTTCCCGTTTTGGAAAATGTGTACGGTACCAGAACTATCTCGTAGAGTAACGGTTCTTAATTCTATTTTTTCAACCAATCCTTCCGTTCCGTTAATTACCGCCCAGTCTCCGGTGCGTAGCTGATCTTCCAGTAGAATAAAGAAACCGGATATGAAATCCCTGACTAATTCCTGGGCTCCGAAACCGACGGCTAACCCGACAATTCCGGCACTGGCCAGAATAGGGGCTATGTTGATATTGAATTTCCCGAGTAGGATTAGCAAAAAGATTACCCATAAGAAGATTCTTCCGATGCCATATATGATTCCTGTGAGTGTGTTAATTCGTTTTTCTGCCTCGTTGTTGTCAATATTTTCAGCTTTGTAGGCTTTGTTGATAGCGAGCTTTTTCATTTTTCGGGTTGTGAATCGTAAGGCTCGGAGTAATGAAACGAATAAAATAATAAGAATCACGATTGATGGAAGTTGAATAACACACCAAGTAATTAGTTTTGTCAGCATTTCATTCCAGAATGTTGCCGTGAAGACGGCTGGAATCTGCTGAGATTCTTTCGTGTTCCAAAATACGACAATCCCGTCGATCTTTGCACTGTCCGGGATATTTTTTGCTATGATTTGGTTCGTGTTGTTGTCCCACCATGAATCATCCAAAGTTGCTTTGTTGATTAAGAAACTGGTGCTGACTTTCGGAACGGAAACAACAATCTCTCCCGAGGCAGGAAGATAGTCGATGTTGTGATAAGCATCCCGTATTTGTCCCAGGTTGGAGTTTAGGCCGATTCCTTCCGGTGTTTTGAATGACGTGTCCCGGATGATGATGCGATTAATGAATGAACTGGTATCTCCGGCAACTTCCGGAGTCGCCGTGAATAATAGTTTCCCGTTTGCATCATACACATTATAGTCATCAAATTCCTGATTGAAGAACCCACCTTTGTTTTTGGTGAGTTTGATTTGTTTCGCTGGGAATATAGAGTAGAGCTGATGGATGTTCGTACCTCTTGCAATTGTTCCTACATGGGTAGAACTGATGGTGTAAGGATTTCGTGAATCATCCGGATTATCAATGAAATCGGTGATAGATGATTTCTTTCCACAACTTATCAGTACAAGTAGCAGGCAGAGTAGAATCAAATGTTTTTTCATAGTAAGTGTATTTTAAATAACTTATAGCCGTGTAGGTGTTTACTTGATAAAATTATACAAAACTTATTATCTATACAATTTAAAGACTGATTTTGTTCCATATTGAAAGAGATTTTATCGCTGGAATTTTCAATCGTAACAAGAAAGTAACCGAAAAACGACGGAAAAAGATGTGTTGTTTAGAATTGTTTTATTTTATTTGTGTCGAAAAATATGTTTTTTGACATGCTCTGACTTGATTGTCAAGGCAATATCTGAAAAGAAAAAAATACTGATACAAACTTGTTTAGATATTTCTATTGGCTACCTTTACGCATGTTTTACAACATAAAATTTGCGTGATATTATAGAATATAATTTATAATTTAATATTTAAGAACAAGTAACTAAGTCATGAGTGAAAAGACAGAAGTTATCGACAAAAAAGACATTGTAATTCGTTTCTCGGGAGATTCGGGAGATGGAATGCAATTGACCGGCCAGCAATTCTCGGATGCTGCTGCTTTATTTGGAAACGGTGTATCAACGTTTCCGGATTATCCTGCTGAAATACGCGCCCCGCAAGGTACGGTTGGTGGTGTTTCCGGGTTCCAAGTACATATTGGGAATGATCCCATTAAAACTCCGGGTGATTTTGCAGACGTGCTCGTGGCGATGAATCCTGCCGCTTTAAAGGCTAACTTGCGTTGGGCAAAAAAAGGTGCAACGATTATCGTGAACTTGGATGCATTTACAGACAAGAACATTGAAAAGGCCGGGTATAAAGAAAACCCGCTGGAAGATGTAGTCTTGCAAGATTATAACGTGGTCCCCGTGAAAATCACGACTTTAACGGAAGAGGCTTTGAAAGACAGTGGTCTGGATCAGAAGTCTATCGTTAAATGTAAGAATATGTTCGCTCTTGGTATGATTTACTGGATGTTCGACCGTACGGTGGATCACACGAGAGATTTTATTAACCAGAAGTTTGCCAAGAAACCGGAGATTGCAAGTGCTAACGTGAAAGTGTTGGAAAGTGGTTTTAACTATGCTTCTAACGTTCATGCTTTGGCTGTACACTTCAACGTGGCTCCCGCTCAGATCGAGAAAGGACGTTACCGGACGATTACCGGTAATAAGGCTACGGCATGGGGATTCTTAGCTGCTGCTGAAAAAGCGAATTTACCTTTGTTCTGCGGTTCTTATCCTATCACTCCGGCAACTGATATTTTACAAGAGTTGGCGTTGAGACGTGATTTAGGCGTGAAGACCTATCAGGCAGAGGACGAGATTGCTGGAATTTGTACTTCTATCGGTGCAAGTTACGTGGGTAATCTGGCCATCACGACAACTTCAGGTCCCGGTTTGGCCTTGAAGAGCGAGGCTGCCGGTTTAGCCGTAATGGCGGAGTTACCATTGGTAATTGTTGACGTACAACGTGGTGGTCCTTCAACCGGTCTTCCCACGAAAACGGAACAATCCGACTTGTTGCAGGCTCTTTACGGACGTAATGGTGAAAGCCCTATGCCTGTTGTAGCTGCAAGTACCCCGGGTAACTGTTTCGACTATGCTTTCTGGGCTGCTAAAATAGCTGTAGAACACATGACTCCGGTTGTCCTGTTGACAGACGGGTTCTTGGGTAATGGCGCTCAACCGTGGAAGATTCCTTCATTGAAAGATTATCCTTCTATTACCCCGAGAGTGGCTAAAGAAGGTGATGATTATAAACCGTATGCACGTGATCCGGAGACTTTGGCCAGAATGTGGGCTTTACCGGGAACGAAAGGTTTGGAACACCGTATCGGTGGTTTGGAGAAGGTAAATGTAACGGGAGAGATTAGTTACGTGCCGGAAAACCATCAAATTATGACGGATTTACGTGATGCTAAGGTGGCTAAGATCGCTGACAGTATTCCTCAACAGGAGATTTTCGGAAATCAAGATGGTGGAGATGTTCTTGTTGTTGGATGGGGTGGTACTTACGGTCACTTGTACTCGGTCGTTCGTGAATTGAGAGAAGAAGGTAAAGACGTGAGCTTGGCTCATTTCAACTTTATCAACCCGCTTCCGAAGAACACGGATGAGGTTCTTGGTAAATTCAAGAAGATTATCGTTTGCGAGTTGAACTTGGGACAGTTTGCACAGTATTTGAGAGCTAAATTCCCGCATTACACGTATTATCAATATAACAAAGTGGCCGGATTACCTTTCACGGTAGTTGAGCTGAAAGAAAAAATAACCGAATTATTAGGAAAATAATCATGGCAGAACAATATACACCGAAAGATTTTAAGAGCAACCAGGAAATTCGTTGGTGTCCGGGTTGCGGTGACCATGGTATCATTAACTCCGTACAGAAAGCCATGGCTGAATTGGGGTACCCGAAAGAATCGTGGGCAGTTATTTCCGGAATCGGATGTTCTTCCCGTTTCCCCTATTACATGAATACTTATGGTTTTCATACGATTCATGGGCGGGCTGCTGCTATCGCATCCGGGGCTAAAAGTGCTAATCCGAAATTGAATGTCCTTCAAGTTTCCGGTGACGGTGACGCTTTGGCTATTGGTGGTAACCACTTTATTCATGCTATTCGTCGTAATATCGATATTACCACTTTGGTGTTCAATAACGAGATCTACGGGCTAACGAAAGGACAATATTCTCCGACCACGAAGTTGGGTACGAAAACTAAAACTTCTCCTTACGGGACAATCGAAACTCCGTTTAACCCGGGAGAGTTGGTAATCGGTGCGCAAGGAAGATTCTTCGCTCGTACGTTGGATATGAATATCAACTTGAGTGCAGAAGTTATCGAGGCCGGTGTGCGTCATAAAGGTACTGCTGTCGTGGAAATTCTTCAGAATTGCGTGATCTTTGCTGACGGAGTTCACTCTGCTATCACGGATAAAGAGATGAAGGAAGAGCGTCAATTGATCTTGAGACATGGCGAACCGATGGTTTTCGGAAAGAACAAGGATAAAGGTATCATGTTTGATATGAAGGCCGGTAAGTTGAAAGTTGTTGAGATCGGTAAGGATGGTATCACGTTGGATGATATTATGGTACATGATGCTCACAGCGAAAATCCTTCTATGCATTGGATGCTGGTACACATGAAGGCTCCGGAATATCCCGTGGCTTTAGGTGTGATCCGTGACGTGGAAGGTACGACTTATAATGATGCATTGGATGCCCAGATTGAGAACGTGAAGGCAAAATCTTCTATCCATTGTGTTGAAGATTTATTGAACAGCGGAGACGTTTGGGAAGTAAAATAATGGTTTTTAATATGTAGAAAAGTCCGAGTTTAAAGCTCGGACTTTTTTGTTTTGTTTATTTGGAATGGGGCATGGATGCAATTCCCCAACGGGTATTAGGGGTAGAATCCATTTGTAGTTTCAAGTGTCCGCCGTTTATAATTTCCCGCCGATAGAACCAGCAATCTTCTAACGGTTGCCCGTTGAGTGTTGCGGACTGCACGTAATAATGATCGGGAGCATTGTTTTCTGTTTCAATCACGAGTGTTTTACCGGAATAGTACCGGGGATCGAGTTTGATCGTGATTTTGTGGAATTTAGGACTACCGATTTGGTAAGAAGGGGTGATGTTGGTTCCTCCCTGCACGTCGAATAAGCCCATGGCAGCCATGACATACCAGGCTCCCAATTGTCCTTGGTCTTCGTCCTGTCCGTAGCCGTAACCGTGTTCCGGTGTGGTACCGTAGAACTCATCACAGATTAACCGGGTGTATAGTTGTGTCAACCACGGTTTGCCGGAATAGTTGAATAGCCAAGCATCGTGTAGGCAGGGTTGATTTCCTTGATTGTATAATTTCTCGACACCGGAAAAACTATCAATCTCTTTTCCTCCACCAAACTGTGTTTTCCGGGATTCGATAAATGTTTTTTCCAGTCTTTCGTTGAAAAGATCGATTCCCATGAGGTTTATCAAACCTTGGATGTCATGGGGAACATACCAGGTGTATTGTGCGGCATTTCCTTCTTGGAATCCTTTCCAACCTTTCAGAGGGTCGAAGTCTTTCATGAAACTGCCATCCATTTCACGGGGACGCATATATTTTGTTTCCGGGTCGAATAGATTTTTATAGGCGTACGAGTACTGTATAAGGGTATTGTAGGCGGCTGTTTTCCCGAGAGCTTTGGCCATTTGTGCCGCCGCGTAACAACTGAAGGCGTATTCCAGCGTGTGGGATGCCCCGAAGTTGCAGACCCAGTTATTGGGATACAGATAATCTTTCAAAGGAACAAAGCCTTGTTTGATAAAGTATTCATTGTCGTATTTCCCGTTCCCCATATCCCGTCCTTTGTATTCTAGTTCGTTTTTACAGATGGCACTCCAGGCTGTTTCTATGTTGAAATCACGAATTCCGGCTTGATAGGCGGCACATATGA
This sequence comes from Butyricimonas sp. BSD2780061689_150309_C8, assembly GCF_015560935.1. NCBI lineage: Bacteria > Pseudomonadati > Bacteroidota > Bacteroidia > Bacteroidales > Odoribacteraceae > Butyricimonas > Butyricimonas sp. BSD2780061689_150309_C8. The sequence goes on along the minus strand of NZ_JADMSV010000014.1, from coordinate 72,529 downwards.
TTAATCCTTGGAAATTGGTTTGTACTCCGTTCGTGTATACTCCGGCAGCCTCCCCGTCGTGTAACCAACCGGAGTTTTTGAAAAAGTCCAGATTTGATTTTATGTAGCTGGAATATATTTCAGGATAGGCTAATGTCCATATTTGGGTGAGGTTCCAGAAACCGCCCCACATCCCGTCAGTATTGTGATGGGAATAGAGGGGAATTCCGTTTTTGTCCAGAGGGATCTGGCCGATCGTTTTATCATGTCGAATGTATTGTCCGTTTATGTCATTGGCAATTCCCCTGCCGAGTAGGGCATGGTAGAGCCCGGTATAAAATTTGGTTTTATCTTCCGGGGTTCCGCCTTCTACTTGGATGCGACCGAGCATTTCATTCCAGGTTTGACGGGCGGCATTTTTCACGTCATTGAAACTTTTGTCGGCAACTTCTGTATCTCGGTTGTTACGTGCGTTTTCAATGCTGGTATAGGATAGACCGACTTGCATTTGTATCTGTTCATGCGCTTTTGTCGGGAAGGTGAGATATAGCCCGCATCCGGGACCTTTTACCGTGTTGGAGTTTTCTTGTACCTTCTCGTCAATAAATGTTCCTATTGTTTGTGGTTGCTTGTCCAGTTTGGCAGCAAAGTAGATTTTTATTTTCCCGTCCGGCTGGCAGAATGTGGCATAAATCGGGTAGTTTTCCACCCATCCGGTCACTTCGTTAGTTTCCGGATGATACGTGACTTCTGCATCCGTGATGGTGGCACTTTCTCCTTGTTTGTGTCCGATGTCAAATAGTATTCTTGACGTGGCGGATTGGGGAAAGGTATAGCGGTGAAAACCCGTCCGGGTGGTTGCCGTGATTTCTGCTTTGATATTGTAATCCGAGAGGGTTACGGCGTAATAACCGGGAGTGGAAACTTCTGTTGTCTTGTCTATGCGTGAACGATACCCGGAATCCGGATCTTCTAATGTGCCCGGTAAGGTTTTTAGTTCCCCGGTGGTGGGAATCGTTACAACGCCCCCGATTTGGAACTCGTGAAAATGGGCGAATCCTTCAATGGAAGAATGTCGATCATCATATCCACAGGGTAACCAGCTACCATAGCTACCGTAGGCATTCGTGGTCGGGGCCAGTTTGGCCATTCCCATGGGGAGTGCGGCCGGGGTATAGAAAAACCAACGGCCATGTACCGAGCCGATTTGCGGATCTACCCAATCTACCGGTTGTTTCTTTCCCGGGGAAGATTGGCACGAGTAAAAAACTAGAATTAATAAACATAGGCTAAAGAGACGGGTTGTAGTTTGCATCTTATTTTTAGGTTAAGGTGATTTCGCTGACAAATTTATCTTTTTTTACTTCTTTATTCATTAAAAAAGAATAAATTTGTAATGTAAAGAGTAGAAACCCGGCTAAAATATTCCTTTTATGTTGAATCTGAATATACTAAGTGTTACATTACCATTAACGAATCCCGTGTTAATCTTTTCTGTAATTCTTTTTATTATTCTGTTTGCCCCGCTTGTATTACATCGTTTTAAGATTCCGGATATTGTCGGTCTGATTATTGCCGGTGCTTTGATCGGGCCTTACGGCTTGCATATCATGGATCGGGATAGTAGTATCGTGTTGTTCGGGACAGTGGGTTTATTGTATATCATGTTCGTGGCAGGGCTGGAAATTGATATGGCGGATTTTAAAAAGAATAGTAAACGGAGTTTGATATTCGGTCTTTACACGTTCTTTATCCCGATGATTTTGGGAACATTTGCCGGGGTTTATTTATTGGATTTCTCTTATCCTACTTCCATTTTATTGGCGAGTATGTTTGCCTCTCACACGTTGGTGACTTATCCGATCGTGAGTAAATATGGAATCACAAAGAATCGGGCGGTCAACGTGACGATTGGCGGGACCGTGGTGACTTGTTTGCTGGCCTTGCTCGTGTTGGCGGTTATCGTGGGAATGTCCACGGGAGAGTTGACTCAAGGGTTCTGGATACGTTTGGGTGTATCAACGCTCGTGTTTGCTTTTATCGTGCTTTGGGGATTTCCTTTTGTTGGACGCTGGTATTTCAAACGATATGATGATCGCGTGGGGCAGTTTATATTTGTTCTGGGCCTTGTTTTCTTTGCCTCTTTCTTGGCAGAGGCGGCAGGGTTGGAGGCTATTATCGGGGCATTCTTGGCGGGATTGGCATTAAATCGTTTGATTCCGAATACGTCGGCATTGATGAACCGGATTGAGTTCGTGGGGAATGCTTTGTTTATTCCGTTTTTCCTGATCGGGGTCGGAATGTTGGTGAATTTTCACGTGTTTTTGTATGATTTGACCACGATATGGGTGGCTGTTATCATGTGTGTGGTGGCAACCGTATCGAAGTTTATCCCGGCTTGGCTGGCACAAAAAAACTTCCGGTTTACAGCTTCTGAAAGGACATTGATTTTTGGATTGAGTAATGCTCAGGCGGCGGCTACTTTGGCGGCAGTTCTGGTGGGGTATAACGTTATTTTGGGGACAACTCCGGAAGGAGAACCGATTCGTTTACTGAATGAAAGCGTGTTGAATGGTACGATCGTGATGATTTTGGTGACCTGTATTATTGCCTCTTTTGCCACGCAAAAAGGAGCGCAGGAGGTGGCTTTGGCCGAGTTTGCAGAAGATGAGAGCGTGGATAGTGAAGAAGTAGAAGATCGCATTTTGATTCCATTGAGTAATATCGAGAATGTGGAGGAGTTGGTTAGTTTGGCTGTAACGATTAAATCCAAAAAGGCGAAAGCCGTGATGACAGCTTTGAACGTGATTCAAGCGGACGAGGGAGACAGTATGGCGGAGAAGAAAGCGAATCTGTTACTGGAAAAGGCAACGAAAGCTGCTGCGGCAACAGATAACGAGTTGGTGACATCCTTGCGTTATGATGAGGATATTGTAAATGGTATCAAAAATGCCACGAAAGAGCATAAGATAACTGATATAGTACTGGGACTTCGCAAAGAAGGGGTCATTTCTGATACCTTTTTGGGGAACCTGACAGATCGGGTGTTATCAAAATGTGCCACGACTACATTAGTTTACCGTCCGGCACAGCCTTTATCCACGATAAAACGTTACGTTGTGGTGGTACCGTTCCGGGCAGAGAGAGAAATCGGTTTCCCTTACTGGGTAATTCGGGTGTGGAATATGGCTAAGAATTCAAATAGTAAGATCGTGTTTTATGCCGATACTGCCGTGTTGAATGTGTTACAGGATATACATGCCAAACATCATATCGAGGTCGAGTTTAATGAATTCAATAATTGGGATGATTTTCTGATCATATCCCGTGATATAAAAGAAAATGATGCTTTGATGATCGTGATGAGTAGAAGGAATTACCCCTCTTATTTGAGAAATATGACGATGATCCCGACTTATTTGAACAAGTATTTCTGTAAAAATAGTTGTATTTTGGTTTATCCGATGCAGATAGGTATTGGCGAACAGGAGTTAGGTGCGTTAAAGAGTATACCTCATGCAGATTCTCATGACAGCCTGGATGATCTGGCGGATGTCCTGAGAGGGTTGTTCAAGAGAAATAAATGATTTAATTCGTTTGTCCTATGAAAAAAGTGATCGTTCTTTTGGGTATTATTTTGTTGGGATATGCTTTTAACGAGTTTTCTCCTTTTGAAAAGAAGTTGATCACTAATTTTACGGCACAGATCCGGGAGTTGCAACAGGAAAAAGTGTACCTGCACACGGATAAAAGCGTGTACACGGTGGGAGATAAGTTGTGGTTTCGGGCTTACCAAGTACATGCGGCAGCGGTGTTTCCCATGGTTTATAGTCACTATATTTATGTCGATTTGATCGATCGACGGGATTCCGTGATTCAGCGGGTGAAAGTTGCTGAACGGGATTCGTGTTTTTTCGGGCAGATCGAGATCCCCAAGGATTTGCAGCAAGGGGACTATTCTTTGCGGGCTTTTACATATTATATGCAGAATGGAGGGGAGGATTATTTTTTCAAAAAGAAGATCCGGGTGATTAACCCGAAAGATTCAAGGGTATGGACAGACGTGACATACACGAAGAACCGGGAAAATAATTACACGGCAACGATTCGTTTGTCAGACGGGCAGGGAGAACCATATAGCCGGACATCGGTAACTTATATTGCCGGGGTGAAGAAGGATCAGTATTCGGTGAAACCGGCCCGAACGGATAAAGACGGGAAGTTTGAAGTGAAGATTGATACCACGATGAAAACAATCGAAGTGGAATTTCGGGATGGACAACCTTTCCCGTTTAAACGCTATATTTATATCCCCTCACAATTAAAGGATTTTGACGTGCAGTTTTTCCCGGAAGGAGGAAATTTGTTATCGGGGAATTTTCAGCAAGTGGCGTTTAAGGCTATCGGGGCTGACGGGAGAGCCGTGGAGGCCTCGGGAGATGTGTATCAAGATTCGATCGTGATTGCTACGGTTCATACTCAGCATGACGGAATGGGAAAATTCCGTTTGCCCGTGAATCCGGGAAAGAAGTTTTATGCCGTGATGAAAACGGAGGAAGGGGTTGAAAAACGATTTGATTTGCCCGAAGTTTCGGAGACAGGATGGGGACTTTCGGTTAGCCGGAAGGATTCAATTTTGAGTTATCGGGTGATCAAAGGAGAGAATGCTATATTGCCGGAGGAATTGTACACGGTAGTGCATTGTCGGGGTATCGTTGTCGGGATGAATCGGGTAAATGGTTTGCAAAGGGGAAGTGTGAATTTGAATATTTTGCCGGAAGGGATCTCGCATATTGTGTTACTTGACTCCGCGGGAAACGTGTATAGTCAACGATTATTCTTCGTGAAACGCAATCAGCGTCCAGAGTTGAAAATTACGACAGATAAGCCGACGTATATTGCCAGAGAATTAGTGGAAATGGAGATTGATTTTGAAGAGGCATATAAAGGCGTGTTAGATGGATCGTTTTCAATATCTGTGACAGATGATCAAAAAGTGGTGCAGGATTCTTTGGAGGACAATATTTTATCCAATTTGTTATTAACTTCGGATTTGAAGGGATACATTGATAATCCGGCTTATTATTTCAATGATACGACACCGGAGATTGCGGATAATTTGGATTTGGTGATGATGACACACGGATGGACTCGTTTTGACGTATCCAAGTTGGCTAGGGGGGAGTTTGATGATTTGAAATACCCGTTGGAGATCGGGCAGGTGATTTCCGGGAGAGTGAATAATTTCTGGGGAAAGAAGTCGAAGGGAGCTAATATCGTATTGCTTTCCAATTATGGGTTATGTCGGATGGCGGAAACGGATGAGACCGGGAATTTTTTAATTGATGGCTTGGCTTTCCATGACAGTACTTCATTCTTGGTTCAGGCATTGAGTGCAAAAGGACGTCGGGGTGTAACCGTGAATATAGATCAGGATGAATTTTTACCCCCGCATTATACGTTGCCTAACACGTTGGAGGCAAAGAAAAAAGAGGATGATTTTTATAAGAAGTTCGGGCAGGATTACTATTACGAGAACGGGGAGAAAGTATATGTACTAGATGAGGTACTTGTGTCCCGTCGGAAACAGAAAAAGAGTTATTCTTTTTACGATAATATCGCTAATTATCAGTTGGATTCGGCCCGTATTGCTGAAAATTCAGCCTTGGATATAACTTGGATCGTGCAACAGCTGCCCGGTGTGACTTTTGAAAAAGATGATGATGGGGAAGATTGTTTCAAGCAATTCGGACGGAAATTGTATGTTTTGGTAAATGATTTTGAAGAAACGATGGACCAGATTCGTTTGATTCCGGTAGGTGCTTTGCGGAATATATCTTTGCTAGATCAGATGCAAGGAAAAATCTTTTTCGGAGATCGGGGGGCTAACGGAGTATTAATTATCTCCGCAGAACCGGGGTGGACACCGAAGGATTTGGGACGTCCCAATGTGTTACCTTTTAAAATTATGGGGTACCAGATTCCGGACGAATTTTACGTGCCCAAATACGAGATTGATTCCGTGCGTCGGGATAATCGTTATGACGAACGCTCGACAATTTACTGGCAACCGGTTGTCAAGATCAGTAAAGATGCCCCGGCTAAATTGTCTTTCTATACGGCAGATACGTACGGAAAATATTCTGTTATCGTGGAAGGAATAACTTCAAGAGGAGTGATTTGTCGAAAACGTGTTCCCCTGATATTGAAATAATTCAATTTTTATTCGCATATTTGTCATCGTGTATGGAAGTTGAATTATACGGTGCGAATGAATCTGCATGTACAAAATAAAAGATTTCGAGAGGAACCGGAGTATCTGGTAAAGAGATTGCGGGAGAGTGACGAAAATGCTTTTGCTTTTTTGTTGGATACTTATGGGAAATCGCTTTATTTTTACTGTAATTCTATATTGAAGAACGACACATTTGCTGAAGATATAGTTCAAGAGAGTTTTGTTCGTTTGTGGGAACGACGTAAAAATTTTGTTCAATTACTTCCTATTCGAGTTTTCTTGTATCAAACGGCCCGAAATAAATGTTTGGATCTATTAAAGCATGAACAGGTGGTTCATAAGTATGAGGCCGATATTGTTCGGGAACTTAGTGAAGATTTTCTGGATGAAAAGATGATAGAAGAGGAGATGTTGGGACAACTTTATCGAGCCATTGAAGAACTACCAACAGAGTGCGCCCGTGTTTTTAAATTGGGGTTGGAAGGATTGAGTAATCAGGAAATTGCAGACACGTTATCTGTATCCATTCATACTGTTAAGACGCAAAAACAAAGAGCAATGTCCGTGTTGAAACGGCGTTTCGGGATAGGGACTATTTTAGTGATGTTCGGGATGACAGATTTTTTTATCTGATTTTTTCAAAAAAAACGTATTTCTTGTCATTCTTTTTGTCCGGTCAGTCGTTTCTTGTGTGAAAGAAATTGAATGTATGCTGGATGAAAAGAATATAAAAGTAGCCTCATGGATAGTGGCTCGTTTGCAGGGCGAGATTCGGCCGGAAGAAGAAAAAGCTTTGGAGGACTGGATTGCGGAAAGCGGGGCGCATCGGGAATTCTATGAACGGATGGTTGATCGGGAGTATGTCGTAAAACGTTTGGATGAATACAAGAATTATTCTCTGGATACGATACGGGAGCGGATGTTACCTTCTATTCGGAGAGAAGGAAAACGTATGCGTGTGATTCGTTGGTCGAGAAGAATTGCGGCTATTTTGATTCTCCCCTTGGTTATTGGTAGTGTGTTGTTGTTGAGAGAGCAAAGTGGTGTTGAATTTAAGAATCCTACTACGGCTGATATTTTGCCGGGGCAGGAATGTGCCATATTGGAAATGGCTGATGGACGAAGGGTTGATTTAAGTTCTGCCAGAGGAATTGAATCTTTACAGATTGAAGGTATAATGCTGAAGAATGATTCTAATGTACTTTCTTATGAGGGGGTGCAGGGGGCGATCTCGGATTCGTTGAAATTTAATACCATTATTATTCCCCGGGGCGGGGAATATCGTTTGACCTTGGCTGACGGGACCCAAGTGTGGTTGAATTCCCAGACCCGTTTACGTTACCCGATAACGTTTTCCGGGGATAAAAGGGAAGTGTATCTAGAGGGAGAGGCTTATTTTGAGGTGACACGTACGGGAAAAATGTTTGAGGTACATTGTAAGGGAATGGACGTGCAGGTGTTAGGAACATCGTTCAATATAATGGCTTATCGAGATGAGCCAGCCATACAGACGACATTGGTGAACGGCCGGGTGCAGGTAAACTCAGAAAGAGAGACAGGTGGGTCGATCGTAATGGAGCCTGGGTATCAAGTGCAATTGGATACGTTGACAGGGAAGATGGAGATGTATGAGGTAAACGTGGCAAATTTTGTCGGTTGGAAGGAAAAACTTTTCGTGTTTGATGATGAAAATATGGAGACGATGATGCGTAAGCTGGCACGTTGGTATGATGTGGACATTGTTATCGAATCTCCGAAATTGAGAAAATCAGTGTTTTACGGGGTAATTCGTAAATATGAGAATATTTCGAAAATATTGGATATGCTGAAAAAAACTCAAAATATAGATTATGTCATTGAAAATAAGAGAATCGTGATAAAAGAAGCCCGATAAGTTTGTCGAGGACTTATCAGGCTGCTGTAATTTTTAAACTCGCCTCGGATTGGCGTTTGATGCGAGTATTAAATAATAACTAAACAAATATATGAAAAAAGATGAATTAATTTTCCATTTATGGCGATGGAGTAGAAAAAAAATGTTAGTGATGAAATTTGTGGTACTTATGGTATTGTTGCCTGTTATTACGTTTGCAATACCTGCTTATAGTCAGAAACAAATCAAGATGGACGTTCAAGGGGTATCTCTGGAACAGGTGTTAAAAGAATTGCAAGTGCAATCCGGTTATTACATTTTGTATAACAAGCAAGATGTGCAAGGGGTAATTATCCAAACCAAAATATTATCCCAACTTGACTTTTTACTATATTGAATATCAGTAAATTGTTATATTTTGGTAGCAGATAATAAAGAGTGATTGTTCCATTATTCAAGAACAGTCACTCATTTATTACTAAGTATTATCTCAATCCAAGAACTGTTGCTAATGAATCTTTATTTCTGATTTTCTTATATTTCTTTTCAACGCCTAAAGTCAGATTGTCTTCCATAGAGCATAAAGCTTGTATCATTTGTTCTGATGAAACTCCTACGTATTTCATTGTCGTTTCAATGCTCTCATGCCCCAATAGTTTTTGTATCTGCGCCAAGTTTACACCGTCTTCCAACCAATGGGTAGCCCGTGCATGCCGAAAACTATGGCAATGAAAATCTACAGGAATTTCAAGTAGCCCCTGAGACGCAATCCTAACATACATTTTCAACCGCTTGCTAATCGCTTCTGAAGTGATTTTTTTGTTTGCATGGCCATATATGGGGAAAAATACAAAATCAGAAGGTAACGGATTTGCCGGATGGAACAACTTCACATAATGTCTCAGTATTCTTACCATGCTGTTCAACAAATAAATGGTACGTTGTTTATTCCCTTTACCCAAAACAAGAATGTAACCTTTCGTTTCATCCAGGTGCAGTGCCGACAGCCTCAATGATAATATTTCATCTATTCTTGTTCCGGTACTATATAGAAGATTGAACAAGGCAAAATCCCTCTTACCTATCAATGTACGTGTATTGATGCTTGCAAAAATCCGTTTGATTGTATCTTTTGTGATTACTTCCACTTGTTTTTTAGGTTGCTGCATTCTTTTTATTTCAGCGGCATCACAATCATATTTTATGAATTGGATTTTCTTGTGCGCAAGGAAACGGAGGAAATTTTTCAATATGGAGAGGCGATGATTGCATGTTTGCGGGCTGCATTTTCTTACTTCTTTCAGCCACGCAATCCATTCTTCAATCCAGTCCTTACGGAAGCATTCCCCACAAAGGGTATTTGATGTGACTCCTTTTGAGGATTCAAGGAAGTCTATATAGATTCCCATTCCCTCTCCGTATGATTTTAAAGCGTTATGGCTCAGATTCCTTATACACGGAAGATAGACCGTATGCCACTCATGGATGGCATCGGCGATAATTGAATGTTCTGCTTTAGTCTTCATATTCAAAATAGTCGTTTAAATCAGGCAAAAGTTCTTCATACCCACATCCTGTCAGATTTTCCAACTGGTGTGCAAACAGCGGTACAAGCCTGTAATAATATAATGTGTTTTGAATGTAACGGTGTCCCATGGAACGGCTGAGATATAAGAGTTTGTCCATCCATTCAATGCCGCAGTGATCCCAACCGTTTATGTTCACGACCGCATAGTGACTGCGAAAATCATATGCTCTTGCGTGTGCCGTACTGACTTTCTTCCATACTTTCTTAAAACTTGCCGTTACCCATTCTCCGGAATATGGTTTGTCATACTCGTTAGGAAAGAATGTCTTTCTTCCGGGCATGAGATTTTCCATTTTGACATTATACATCTGCAATAGCGACCACATGGATTCGTGCAAGGCAACCCGATGTTCATCTATGCTCTTTGTGTATCTTATATTTATAACACCGGATTGCAAGTCTACGTCTTCTACTCTGAGCAGACGGGCTTCTGTTGTACGCATCCCTGTACTGTACAAAAGTCGGAAAAAGACCGGAACTTCCACTTTCATAAGCGCAGCCCTCATGTCACGGCAATTTATTGGAGGTTCGAGATTGTCCGCTTCATTAAAGAATCTTGCAAGCTCTTCTGGAGTAAACGGATGTGGTTCGAATGATGTGACATTGACTCTTGGAATGGTGGATGGAAGAGGAATATTTACAAAACCACGGCTATTCGCATATTTCAGAAATCCTCTGACACCTACAATTCTGTTATTGCATGACTTTGCGGATTCCGTTTTTTTCTTCTTGCAATAATCAAGGACAATTTCTTCTGTAAGAACTTCGGCTGACGGATAATTTTGAGCGCAGAAGTCATTGAAACGGCGAATCTTGTCCATTGTCCGCCTACTGAATTTCCCAGAAGCTCTTTTGTAAAGTTCATATTTCTTGACTATATGGGATATTGCGGAATAAGAGTATGGCTGTTCTGAAACAGGAATACGCTTTGGCTTAGGTGTGTATTTTATATCCGGAGGATATGATGGCAATTTGAACGGTGCCCCATATTTCGACCGGATATAACGGATGAAGCGCCTCAAAATAATGCATCTGTTACGGTTTGTATAATAGCTTTCCTTATCTGTCCTTGATGCCCATCCGGAGATAATATCATCCGACAGCACTCCGCCATGATTCATACAGTACTTGGCGAAAGAGTTCAGGTATATGCGGGTTATATAGTCACATTTTCCGATACCGGAGATGAAATTGACATATTCAGACATCAAATCTGCAAATTGGGGTAGATGTGAATCTGTTTTCATTCGAACAACTCCTTTCTTATTGGATAACATTCAATATTGATTCCGCATTCTCTCAGATGAGGGATGTCAGCATCTATATATGGGACTATAGATGAAGAACAGATATGTCCTAAAATATGGCTGATGACCCTAATCTCGGTACCTTTACCAAGTAATTTAGAGGCGAGGTTGTGCCGAAATACGCTGACTCCACGCCCGGATTCACCTTTTCTAAGGTTTAGTTTCTCAAAGACTGTATTGACAATGGTGCCGATACTTTTGTTCTCCAACCTTTCTGTCGTATTCTTCTTGTTGGGAAACAGATACACGGATCCGGCCTCATTGTCCCGTTCATTCCGTATGTAATCAAACAATGAGTTTCCAACATGGGGAAGAAGGGGCAACACTATCGGATTACCGGTCTTTTCCTGGACGAAGCTGACTCGTTCCTTCTTCCAATCTATGTCTGTCAATTTCAAGTTGGCAATGTCACATCCTCTTATGCCAGTATATAAAGCCAATGAAACTATAGCTTTTTCCCTGAAAGTCAAAATATTGTTAGAGTCTGACAAAGCATTTTTTATCACATTGATTTCATCATCCTTAAGATAGTTGAAGTTTTTCCTTTCATATTTCAAATCAGGGAAATAACCTAATACTTTTTTCATGTCGTATAAATCCCCCAACTCTTTAAGGGCTGACGCTATGTGACCGCAATATGTCCTTGAACGCTTTTGCTGTTCTTCTTTAAGGAAAAAGGACAAAACATGTTCTTCTTTGATTTCATCCAATGAAGAGACGTGGAACTTTTGCATCTCAAAAAGGAACATTGTAACGGCATCGGTTTCCATTTTTACTGTGGACTTCTTTTTATGTTCTGCGGCACGCTTCCGATAAATGTCTATAACTTTCCGAAAACTGGGGTTAAGCATATTATACCTGGAAGGATAGCATAACGGAACAAAGGACTTCTTGTCCGGGTAGTGCCCAAATTCATCATATGCTTGGATAGTACGTAAATGCATCATCCTAAGATCCAATGTCGCTTTTGTATATCCCCTTGTACGGATAAACTTTTCTGCAAACTGTTCATACGAATGAAAACATCCTTCATGTTCAAAAAGAAGTCTTAAAACAAATTTTACTCCTTTGATGTACTGAATGTCATAACCACGGGAAACGAGGTTGTCCAGTAACTTCTTCTGGCTTAATTTTAACTGTGCTATATTCATATTCTTCCTATTGGCTTTAGTGCCATTAGCAAAGATATAGGAATGTATTATCCAAACCTATTCATCCTATAACAGAATGATTTACAGAATAAAAAACTATATTTTTAGGATAATGCTGGGGTTTGGATAACTTTTACTCGCCACGCTTGCCTACAACGTGGGTCCATACCGGCTTTTGGGTAGCAAGACAATCCCCAAAAGCACCTTGATAAAGAAGTTGGAGGCTGGCGACAGGAACATCTACCATGAATATATTGCTTTTTGCAGTTACAAGGGAAAACGCCATGCCATGCTGCTCACACGGAGAAAGGTGGAGTTTGCGCTGCTGTATATCCCGTGATTGATGCAAAATTCGTAAAAAAAATAATTACCTCTGTTTTATAATTCAAGAGCAGGGGTAATTATGTATCACCTCAATATTACTTTAGTTGTATTATTTTATGATAACATTTTGTCATTCAGTATAAAATGCCTAATTTTGCGTCCAAAGACAGAACAATTATGAATAATAAATTAAATATAAAAATAGAACAATTAAAGAACATCAATAATATTGAGTTAAATCTACCAATAGAAACAGGACTTTATGCTATAACTGGAGCTAATGGAACAGGCAAAAGTACTATCATGACAGTCATTTCTAAGGTTGTACGTAACTCTGCATTCAATGTTTTTCAACCTCATGATTATTCATCTAATAGTAAAATCACAATATCCTATGATGGAAAAGAAAATTCTTGGACAAAAGCCAGTAGAGGATGGAGTTGTAGTTCAACTGATATAATATCTCTAAAAGGTTTTTATGAAGGTAGCATAATACATGGAATGCGTTTTATAGATGCAAATTATGATACATTACTAAAAGCTGAAAGAGTTAATAATACAATTTTAACTGATGCAGATTCGTTTGTTTCGCGCAATTTAAGTTATATTTTGCATGGAAATTATGATTTCTATACAAATCTTAAACGCATTAAAAATAGAACATTAGCACAACTTAAAGCGTTCAAAGGAATTCCATATTTCATTGAAGGAACTAATGGAATAGTTAATCAGTTTTGTATGAGTGCAGGAGAAAATATGTTGATTAGCTTATTGCATATGTTGAATGTTGTCATTGTTCGCCCTGCAAAGTCTGAAGATGTACGGCTTATATTGATAGATGAAATTGAATTAGCATTGCATCCATCTGCAATCATGAGGTTAGTTGATTTTTTGCAAAAATTGGCTACAGAGTATAATCTTGCTATATATTTTTCAAGTCATTCAATAGAATTACTTAGGAAAATAAAGCCTTCAAATATTTTTCATTTACAAAAGGAGTTGGATAATATCGCTATTGTAAATCCATGTTATCCATCATATGCAACACGAGATATTTATCAACATTCGGGATACGATTTTCTTATTTTAGTAGAGGATGTGTTGGCTAAATATATATTGGAGAATATAATTGATGAAAATGCCTTGTATAAAAGTAAATTGATTAATATTCTACCAAGTGGTGGTTGGGAGAATGTGTTAAAAATGCAAGATGATATTTGTAAGTCAAATTTAGCAGGGGTTGGAACAAAAGTATTAAGTGTTCTTGATGGTGATGTAAAACCGGATTTTGAACAACTATATAAGCAAAAGGGATTATATACTAATTTAACAATAAATTTTCTGCCAATACATAGTTTGGAAAAATACCTACATGAAAAAATTATTGTAAATAAAGATGCTGATTTTTTCAAGGAAATAGGTGACCGTTTTTTCAAAGTTAAATCACTAAAAGAAGTGGTGGATAGTTTAATCAAAAAGAATGACGACAAGGCGTTTTATAATTACCTCATTAAAAACTTAAAAGAACAAGGAATAGAAGAAAATGTATTTGTTCAAAAAGTTTGTGAAATGATATATCGAAAGGAAGATATGTCTAAACTACTAACATTCTTACAAAAAACATTTCAAAATTAAAATACTTAATGATTATTTCGGAAAAATCCGATGAAGCCGCCAACTTCATTGGATTTTCCGCTTTTCATACATTCGGGATTGTTCCCGTGTCTATCACGCCACCGTCCCTGCAATGCTCAATGCTACCGGGCGTAAACCCCATGCTCCCAATTGCGATGTGGCTAATATAGTCCGCATACTCCTGACCTTGAAAATTCCTTCCCGTAAGGTTTCTGAAAATCATCTTTATGCTTATGCCGTCGTTGCTGTGCAAGATGATTTTTCCGTTCTGTCTGATTGCTTCCATGATTAAAACTTGTTTTTGTAAATTGTATCACAGATTGGAACTTGGGCTTTTTGCTACTTTTGTGCCGCCCACTGCTCACTGACAAAAGTAGCGGGCGGCGATTTTACCGCCCGTTCCTCTTCTTAAAAGCGTGTGTAAAGTCCCGTCACCATCGTGAACATTTCCTCCAGCATATCAAAATAGATACCCTCGTGTACGGCAATGTCCTTCGTCCTGCACTCGAATGTCTTTTTGCTGAATGTCCTGCGGTAGAAGCGCATATTGTAGAGATCTGCCCCCGCATCATAGATGATGTCAAGGCGGTTGGCACTTGTCTTGTTCCTTGCAAGGCTCATCCGTAAGCCGTTGCCCATATTGATGTAATCTCGGCTACCTGTCATGGCGGTAAAGCGTTTTCCACCTATCTGCTGTAATATCGTCTGTGCTATCATATTCGTTGTTTTTAGGGTTTTAAGTGCTGGCGGTGCGGACACCGCCAACTTGTTCAAAATTCTCGCATCTCGGCAATGGGTGTCTGCCGTTGCAGCCACTCCTTCACACACTCCATATTGTACTCGCTCGTGATGACTGCCGTATGGCTGTCGGTGGCGGTGAAACGTGTGCTTTCGTAATCATCTATCCACCCTTTGAGGGTGTCCGTTCCCCACGCTTGGGCATCGTCAAAGATACCGTCCAATGCCGCGATAGGTTCGCTGAATTTGACTATCAGCGTTTGATAGGTCGTGTTCATCGGTTGCCCTCCTTTCCCTGCTTTGCGTTCAGCCACTTGTTCCTTGCGGTTCGGCACTCGTCCAATGTGGGTTTGACACAAGTGAACAGTTCTCCGTCCGTATGGCGGTAGTCGTACTGCACAAGTGTCCGCTTGCGTCTGCCGATACCCGATTGGAAACGCTCATATTTCTCCGTCCCTGCTTCCGTACAGGTGCTTACTCCGTTGATGGTCATTCGTGTTGCCATAATGTTGCTTTTTAGATGATTAAAAATGTACTGACAGAACTCTGTTCTTCATCACTATTTCGGGGTTGCTCGTGTAGCGTTGGTGCAGGTAGAAATGGTGAGAGCCGAAGCCGTAAAGGAAAAACTTGTCAAGTTCGTGCTTCTCGGCAAACTCCTTTACGCTCTTTCTTAATCCCTCCTCACTTGTTGAGAGAGTGAGGAGATTTACAAATTCAAGGAACAAGGTGGGGATTTTATCGTCCCACACACAAATCATGCTTTCGATTCTTACTTCCATATCAATGTTGTTTTAGGGTTTATGCTATGCCGCTTTCATCCGCTCACGGATAAGGTTGGCGTTCTTGTTCACAAGGTCTATGATGCGCTCGTGGTATTCGGTGTCTTGGTTGTACTTGCCGTGGCACTGCACCACCTTGAGTGTCCGCAAATCCACCTCTACGGTTTCAATTATCTCACCGCCAATCCTTGCCGAGAGTATGAGGGTGTCGGCTTTCTTGTAGTATTCACTGCCGAACACGCAGATGTTCTGTGCCTTGCCCTCGCTGTAATACTCGTCTATGCTTTCAAGTACCTTGACGATTATTTCCTCGTCAGTGATTACCAATCCGAAGAATTTGGATTTGTTGGCAATGAAATCCTCCGCATCTTTTTCCCTTTGCAGTTGCCGCTGTTGTTCACGCTCACGCCTTTCAATCTCCCAGCGGCGGCGTTGTTCGGCCCGTTCCTTCTCGTGTATGGCTTCAATCTTTCGAGTTGCGTTGTCGTGTGCCGCCATGAAATCTTCGGGGCAGATGTTCTTCGGGTTGCGGAGGTCTTGACCGAGTTTGTTGAGCATACGCAGATAGTCGCACCACATGGAGAAGTTGTCTATCCGATACTTGTGACGCTTGGCAATCAGATATGATGCCCAGCATTCATCGGCAGTACGGGCATTGAAAAGAAAGTGTTTCATGACCTCAATCTCATCGCCTTTCATAAGGGTTTCAATTCTTGGGTCTGAAAGCAAGGCTTTGAAAAGACGCACGGGGGAAATGCCGTGGAAATCGCCCTTGAAGCCGTTGCGTCTGAGTTGGGGTAATACCCTCATCTTAGGATATGCACAGCTTCTTGCCACAACATCATCGTATAGGCTGTTGTGCGGTCTTATCTCCATCGCGCTGCACAATGCCCATACATCGCAGTAATAGAATGTGAAGCCACGGAGCAACGCCATGTCCGTAACCTTACCGTCGGGTGAAATCCAACGCTGCACAACCTCGTGGCAATAGAAGTGCATCGGCTCGCCTTTCCTGCTCTCGCATCTGACCTGCGCCACACGGATTACCTGATAGCCTTTGCAGGTGGTTATCACGCTGAAATACTGCGTTTCCTTGTAGATACGTTTGCGTGTGTCCTGCACTTTGAGTTTGGCATAGCATTTGGGGCAGGTACAGCCTTCAAGGGTGTCGCACAGTACGCTGTTGCTGTACCACTCGTGACCGCAGTCGGAGCAGGTAATGTTCCCTTTCTTGGTGCGGTAGCCGATATGTTCAATACAGTGGCGGTATGCCCAATCTATTTGTGTCGCTGATATGGGGCGAAGGTTGGCTGAAAGTCTTGCCACCTTTTTCTGTATCTTGGTCTTCGGTTTCATAAGCCTAAATCAAATAATGAGGGTTGGGATTGGGTTACTTTTCTCGCTGGCGGTCTGTTGCGGTTTTGCAACTTGCGGAGTTCCTCCTCTTGGTATCTGCGAGCTGCGTTCTGACGTGCCTCCGCCTTTTCCTCTTCCGTGAGTTCCACAACATGGTTCACCACCACTTGGCAGTTCATAGGTTTGCCCACCTCTATCTCGTTTTCCTCATAGTAGTGGATGGCTTGCCCGAATATCTCTCCGTCCGTGAAGCCGCTGCAACCGCTTTTCTGCACATAGTTCAGAATGTGGGTCACGCACTCGTCTATGTTTTTGGCAGGGTTGCGGTACTTCTTCGCAAAGAGCGTATCTTCCTCCGCCCGCTGTTCCAGATACATTTGTATCGTTCTTTTGAAATGGTCTGTTCCTTTCATATCGCTGTCGTTTTTAGATTGTCTGTTTAAGTCTCTCTCTCCAATAGGTCGGCTCTACCTCGCTGAGAAGGAAGTCCATGAAGTCCCTCCGTGTGTCCTTGTTCAGTTCGTGGTACAATCTTCGGAAAGTTTCAAAATTACCGTTGATGTACGTTTCCACCATATACACGAAGATGTTGTCCACCTCGTAATATCTGCACTGCTGCGCTACCGTCTTGCTGTTTCTCTTTGCCATGTCGGTAAGGGTTAAAGGGTGAATAACCAAAGGATGAAGCCGAAGTAGGCAATGGTGGAAAGGATAGCCACGATTACACCTATCGCCACTCGGAACACTCCGTTTATAATCTCTCTGATGATGTCCCAAAGGATGCCGAACACCCCGAAGGCGGTGCGCATCATCAAGCCGCATATCGCCAACCCGATGTATTGCGCCACTTGTCTGAAATTTGCCGTTGCCGTCATATCTTCGCTGTTTTTGATTTTTTTGTTTTTTATGCGGATTCAAGAGCTGAGGGAGTTGAGTTTCAAACTATCTTATCTGCCTCTCGTTTATCCGACATTTTTTTTATGCGTCTTTCTGTCGCATCGGTCGTTTTCGTTTCGGGTGCTTGAAAAGGTAGGGATTAGGGAATGCAAGGTTTTTCGGGGAAATACTACCCGAAGGGCTGGAGATTTCCGCAGAAAACAGGAGGCTTGACCTTGCTTTCCCGTCCAATCCCGGAATTACCTTTGCGCCCTGAACGAAAATGACTGACTGATGCGGCTCACTGAAAGGCGCAAAATGGAGGTAAACGAAACCAGAGGCAGATTGGGTAGAAAAAACTTCAGGGGAAAATCCGTAAAAAAGGAATCACCAAAAGGAAAAAGACATCACCGGAAGCGTGAAAAGGGCAAACCACAACAAAGGGAGTATGATTGTTTTCCGATCCGACGGGACTTGTCCAGCCGGGTGGCAACAATCATTCTTCCCGGATTGCCCGCTGTGTGTGGCCGCTTGTTTCATTTATGGGGCAGGCTGACACTCTCTGCATTCACTTTCCGCTTCCGGCACAAAAAACAGCTAAAAAAGAAAAATCATCTGGTAGCCCGTAAAAGCACCTCTTGGCATAGACGCAAAAGAAAGGGGCATTGCTTCATCAGTCTAAACATCGTTTAGGCGTGAGGCAATGCCCTTTTCTCTGGCTATGCGGTAGTCGGCACACGTTTGTTCTAAACTCGTTTTGGGCAATGGTGTTCCGACGAACAATACCGCTTTTACGGAAAAACTAATGAATGAGGTGATAAAAAATCCGGGAGTTTATATCAAAATCTCGGATAAAATAGCTACTTTTGCATACAAAGAGTTCTTTGAAGGTTACGCGACGCGCAGAAGGATAATGCAGTAGATAACTAACTAAATCGTAACCTATTACTATCAAGAGCAATTAACCTACGCTCATTTTCAATAAATTACACTCTTTTCGTAACTTCTGTCTGCAAAAATACAAATAATATGGCAGAATCGTGACATTTTAGGTTTATGTTTTATAACCTCAGGTATGAATGTTTTATGTTTTAGTGATTTATCTCGTTGATAAAATTGATACTATGACAAGCGACGATTCCTGCGGTCTCTGTTCGCAGGCGACTTTCGCCCAGGGTGACGGGAATGAAATTGTTTGCTAAAGCCAACGTGATTTCGTTTCCCGAGAAATCTCCCTCCGGGCCGATAAGAATCGTGGCGTTTTGACCGGGGGTATAAATCTCTTGGAGTGACTTTTTATTTCCTTCATCGCAATGGGCGATACACTTCAATGAGTTTTGATTGTTTTTTACAAAACAAGAAAATTCGATCATGGGATTGAGTCGTGGCAGGTAGGCTTTCAAGGATTGTTTCATGGCAGAAATAATCACTTTTTCCAGCCGTTCTTCTTTGATTACTTTGCGTTCCGAGTGATCGCAAAGTAGAGGTGTAATTTCGTCAATCCCGATCTCCGTGCATTTTTCCAAGAACCATTCGATGCGTTCAATATTTTTTGTCGGGGCAATGGCAATGTGAATATGGTAATCCCGTTTTCCGTAATTTTCTGTTTTTTCAACGCATCTGACTTCACAGCGTTTAGGGTGCGCTTGAATAATCTCGCAACGGTAAAAGCCACCTTTCCCGTCAACAAGGAAAATCTCGTCGCCTATTTCGAGACGAAGAACTTTGACACAATGTTTTGATTCTTCCTCGGGTAGCGTGTACTCGTTTGTTGTGATGTCAGGCGTGTAAAACAGGTGCATAAATAAGTATTTTGATTTCGATACAAAAGTAAGAAAATACAATGGATTTGAGTATAGGTTTGAGAATCATTTAATGATCGTTTAAAAACATTGCAATATATAAATAAATTCGGTAATCGTAAAAAATTTAGTCATTTATTGTCATTTCTCGTAAACAGATAGTTAGCTAGTGTCGAGAAACGAAACTTTATTCTTACATTATCAATGTCTTTAAACGATCGTTTTTTGACATGATATTTTTAGGTGTGTATTTGTTTTATTCAATTGTATAATAAGTAATTGATAAGAGTGTGGAGTGAAAATAAATTTTAATTGTAAAATTATGAAAAAAATCCTAGTTGCAATTCTGTGTTTAATCTTTTTGGGAGCTTGTACCCAGAAAGATGGAAGAGATCAAACGGGGAATTCTGAAAATTATTTGGAATTGTCCGTACGCTCCGGTTCTGCTGGCATGACACCAGTGACGATGCCGGTGAATGTGTATAATTTTAATGGATTATCCTCGAATCAAGTCTGTGAGCCGGACTATTTTACGGCTGAAGAAAAAATTTCGTATCAAGATTTATTACCGGGAAAATACACGTTTTTTGTTTTAGGAAATGTGCCGGTTAAGGAGATGGCGTCTCTCTATCTCACGGGACGGGAAATGAAAGATGTAAATTTACGTTGGATGTGGGATTCAATTCCTGAACTTTTTGGGGGGATTGCCTATGTGGATGGCTCAGAAGAGACAAAGACGATCGAAATGAAACGTCTGATTGGTAAGGTAAACGTTCATGTGACAAATTCATCTGAATTTCAGACTGTCGAATTGGCGTTACAGTGTGATACATATAGTGATACGATTCAAATCGAGGATTACGTTCTTCGAATTCGCACGGATTACGGTTTTGGAAATCTAATGGTGGATAAAGATATTTCGTTTTTTCCCACGGAGGGACCATTGAGAGGGACTATTATCGCTTCGGATGAGAGCGGAATATATTATTTTGATTTTGTCGCTAAGAATCGTATTCAACGAAATAAGAGATTAGAATTGAATTTAACATTGAACAAGGCTTCTTCTCTTGGTCGTTCCGCAAATGTTGTCAATGGAGCGGTGACTTGTGTGGAAAAAGTAACGGAATTATAATTTAATAAGATAGTGAGATGAAAAGAATACTATATACATTTATTATATTGTCAACCGTTTGGTTTACAGGTTGTCAGAAAGACCAGCTTGACGGGGAGATCCCGGGGCAGGAGATTCCCTTGACTTTTAGCGGTCGGTCGTCCAATTTGTCTTTAGAAGCTTTATCCCAGGAGGTGAATGCTTTGCATTTGTTGATTTTTAACGAGGATGGGACTTTAAGTCAACATAAACAATATGCTGGTTTGAAGGATGTTAAACCGGTTAAATTAGTTTTAGGAAAATATACTTTTGCTTATTTATCTAATATTGATGAGGCTCAAATTAGTGGAATTGAGGAAGGAAAAACGCTGGAGGATGTGACCCTTTCATTGGAAAAAGATACTGATGGAGAGAATGTGTTGCCCGGTAGCATCTTTGCCGGTAAGAGCGAGGTCGTGGTTGGGGAGGACAAGACAAGTAATGCTGAGTTGAGTCGTTTGGTCGGGAAATTAGATATAAACGTAGAGGGTGTGAAAAGTGGTGTGGAAGTTAAAAGTGTAACTTTATTGGGATCACCGGAAAAAATTCGTTTTGATGGTAGTGCCGTGGGTGATCCCGTGCGGTTGAAAGTCCCGATGAAAGAACAAGGGCAACAACTAAAGGGTGAAGCGATAGCTTTTCCTACTTGTCAGGATACTCTTGCCCGTTTAGCATTTCAGATAGAAGTAAACGGAGAAATACAGAATTACGTGGTTGGATTAAAGAATCGGGTGGAAGCGAATAAAATTCACACGATTAATGCGAAAATAAACGTGTCAGGGGGACTCGTGAACGTGACGATCGAGATGGATGTGGAACCTTGGGGAGAAACGGTGTCGGAAGATCTTTCCGTGGATCAAAGGAAATTCGTGGATACATTGACCGTTAAATTATTGATGGAAACTGGTTCTCCCGAGGATTTGCGACAGGTGAGAACCTTGAATATGCATTTCTTGAAAAATGATGGTGACGCCAATGAGTTTTCCATCAATGTTGACAGTTGGAATGCGGAAAGTTTAATGGTTTGGAGTGAAGACACGCTTATCGTGACGCATTTTAATCAGGTGCTTCAAGGGAATTATTCCCTAGTTGCAATTTCATTAAGGGATTCATCCGGAATGAATATGTATGTATTACAGTCTGAAGTCGAAAATGTAATTATTGATTCAACCGGAAGTGTGGTGATCGTGCTACCTAAAATGAAAGATATTGCAGCGGGTGACTTGCAGGCGATGTTGGAAATTCGGGAAGCTTTGAGAGCGGCAAACGTCAGTATGGTAGATAATTGGGAATCAGATAATTTGAATTTGTGGCATAATGTCCATTTGGATGAAAATGGACGTGTGATCGGTATTGGTTATCAAGAATGGGAAGACTTCTTGGAAGATTATGACCAGGTTGACATGACAAAGAAGGCATCCATGAAAGCGAATATATTGACCCGAAGTAGCGAGGAGTATCCTGTTTGGAGTTTACCGGAGTCATTTAAAAATTTAACTGCTTTGAAGTGGTTCAATATGGGAGAGTCATATGGTAGTTTGGCAGAAATTCCCTCTTATATGAAAGAAATGACTGCGCTGGAAGAATTGAGTGTGAACACGGATGCAACTTCTCTTCCGGAATTACCCGCTAATTTGATTTATTTGAACGTTAGTAGCTTGACTTTAACTGCGATACCGACACATATCGGTAATTTGACAAAATTGGAAGGTTTGGTATTCAGCGTTCCTTACGAGAATGATGATGAGGAAATCGGTGATTATTTTCCGATGCTTTCGAAGTCTCGAATTACTTCTGCGGATTTGGATTTTTCAGGATTAACGAACTTGAAATATTTGTATCTTGTTGCGACGCCTTCCTGCGAATTGCCTGCTTCGGTTTGGAATGTGACGAGAAACGTGATTGAATTTGCAATTGCCGGATTTCGTAATGTACAAATTCCTTCTTCTGCTGATTTCTCGTCTATTCGGGAATTTTCCGTGGCTAATGAAAATATGTTACCAGCGGATATTGAGAGAATAAAGAGTTTTCAGGTGACTCGTTTAAGGTTGTATTCTCCTGTTTTCGGGAAAAATGGATTGCCGGATTGGATGGGACAAATGAACTCGTTGAAGAGTATTACACTGGATAGTTGTGGAATTACTTCAATCCCGGAATCTTTCAAT
The DNA here is from genome assembly GCF_015560935.1 of Butyricimonas sp. BSD2780061689_150309_C8. Classification (NCBI taxonomy): domain Bacteria; kingdom Pseudomonadati; phylum Bacteroidota; class Bacteroidia; order Bacteroidales; family Odoribacteraceae; genus Butyricimonas; species Butyricimonas sp. BSD2780061689_150309_C8. The sequence goes on along the minus strand of NZ_JADMSV010000014.1, from coordinate 49,568 downwards.
AATTTAAATAATTTGGAGGATTTATATTTGCCGAGGAATCCGGAATTGACAGGTATATTACCTGCAGGTTTGCTGGAGGTGTATAATTCGGGTAATTTGTATGTTAGTGCTTCCGATTCTCCTAATTTTAGTCCGGATGGGATCATGTTGAGCGTGGATAATAATTTAATAATGGCGCCTGCGGAAGGTGGAATATATTTTGTAGAAGTCCGGTCAAATGCAGAATGGACTTGTGAAGTCTTATGGGCGGAGTATGTTCATGTCGCTTTACTTGATGGGAACGAGAATGTAACAGATTCGATTGTCGGGGGAAATGGCGTGTTGACTGGGCGAGGAAATGCCAGATTGCGGGTAACCGTGGACCCGAATAACCCGAATAATTATTGGCCAGAAAGAAATGGAGATATTACGATTCATTCGGGGCGGCATGTGGCATATATTAACGTGGTGCAGAAGGAAATGCTGGATCCCGTGCTCGATGTTTCCCAGAGCGTATTTACTGTCCGTTCGGGAGATACGATCGTGTTTGACGTAACCTCCAATATGGGATGGAATGTAGATGTGATGACAATTTCAGGTGACGGGTGGATGGATATGAACATGTGCTATGGAGAAGGAAATCAACGGCTGGAATGTACGGTACATGCTAATCAGTCAAGTGTATATAAGATTATTATTACTGATTACAACCAGTTTAAATCAGCGGAAGTCACGGTAAACGTGGAACCGGATTCCGGAGAGATCCCGCGAGATTCGACAAGAATAAATTAACCGAATGTACAAATAATAACCATTAAAAATGGAATAAATGAAAAGAATTATCTATACATTGATGACATTCTCCTTGATTGTAGGATTTTGGGGTTGTGGAGGTTCTGGTGGCGGGGAGGATGAACCGGAACCTATTCCGGGAGAGAAAGTTGTTAAAGTCGAATGCGTATTGAAAAGTGGTGTTAGCAGTTTGGACGATACCGGGTTGAAAGGGATCATTTCTCACGTGCGATTATACGTGTTTGATCAGGCAGGAAAACTTCAGGAGAGTTTTAAATATAACTCTGTGGATGGAATTGAAAAATTGGAATTGAACAAAGGAAACTACACGATTGTGTTTGTTGGTAACGTGTTGGAGGATGCCAATATTGCGGGTGATGTGGTTGGAACCGCTCTTTCTGATATGAAAATCCAGTTGACGAAGAAGGAAGGTGCAGCAAATTTCACGCCATTAGGGGATGTGCTTTTTGCGAAAAGTTCGCTAGCTGTAGGAGATGATGATACTAGCGTGGAACTGACAGCGAAGCGAACGTTGGCGACGACAAAGATGCAAGTGACTGATTATTCAGGAAAGATTGCGGAAGTGGGAATACTCGTGCCTAACGTGGGGACGACACTTGCCTTCGGGGAGACCGAATGGAAGAATCCAGGAACTGTATTCGTGACGATGACTAAAGGTGGGAATATACGAGGATTCTCGCGTGCGGAAGAAGAAAACCATTATTCTGCCACGATGAATATTGTTGTGCTTGATGAAGGTACGAGTACTGGTGCGAGCAATAATATTGAGTGTAATATTATTGCAAGGGATGATACTCGAGAGATCGTTTTGACTCAAGCTTTGACTCTGGACGTGAAAACGAAACCAGATATGCAGGTGGTTACGAATATGGAGGTGAACGAGAGTGATGCGGGCGATGGACAACTGGAATCTGCCGTGAATAAAGTGGAGACGACGGATGAAACTGGAAACACGGAAGTTTTACCGGATGATAAAATTGATATTAAGAAAAACGACGTGAATGTGAATGTGTTGCCGGGAGACTGGCAAATTGGAAACACGGAAGATGTGGAGGTTGGAAAACCGGAGAGTGTGGTTCAGCCGGAAGGGACAGAAAAAGATTGGGAAAAAGGTAACGTAGAAGACGTCGTGGTAAAAGATTAAAAAGTGAGGTCATGAATAAAAGCACCATTTTTACCTGAATCAGAGGTAAAAAATGGTGCTTTTTTATGATGAACAATGAGGTTGTCCCAAAATTGAAGTGAACCCTCATTTTATTTATTCATCCTCATCCTTCTCCTCTTGGTAAGCTTTCAACAATTCGTCTTGAACCTCAGCCGGTACTTTTTCATATCCGGAAAAATTCATGGTGAAAGAGGCTCGTCCTCCCGTGATAGAACTCAATGCCGTGGAGTAGCGTTGCATCTCTTTCAACGGTACTTTAGCCATCAATTTCTGGAATCCGGAATCGGCTTCCATACCCATGATGATTGCTCTACGGGTTTGCAGGTCGCCCATGACGTCACCCATGTATTCATCCGGAACGAGAACTTCCACGTCATAGATCGGCTCCAAAATCTTTGGGGATGCTTGTTTGAACGCCGTACTGAAAGCGTGACGTCCGGCAAGTTTGAACGAGATTTCGTTTGAATCCACGGGGTGCATTTTTCCGTCGTACACGCTGACACGTATATCCCGCGCATATGATCCGGTAAGCGGTCCTTCTTCCATCTTTTCCATGATCCCTTTCAGGATAGCGGGCATGAAACGAGCGTCGATCACACCTCCCACGATACAGTTGTAGAATACCAGTTTACCGCCCCACGGAAGTTCAACGACTTCGGTGTCTTTCACGGAAATTTTACTATCCACGCCATTGATCTTGTACATGGTCGGGGCGGGCATTCCTTCCGTGTAGGGTTCGATCACGAGATGAACCTCGCCGAATTGTCCGGCACCACCCGATTGTTTCTTGTGGCGATAGTCCGCGTAAGCATATTTCGTGATGGTTTCACGGTACGGGATACGTGGCGGGTAGAATTCGATTTCCAGTTTATCGTTATGCTCTATACGCCATTTCATAGTGTTCAAGTGGAATTCTCCCTGGCCGGAAATAATCATTTGTTTCAATTCTTTGGAATATTCCACGAGGAAGGTCGGGTCTTCTTGGTGAATCCGTTGCAGGACTTCCGCCAGTTTTTCTTCGTCGCTCGTGTTCACGGCCTTGACGGCTGTTCTGAAACGAGGATTCGGGTATTGAATCTTGCCGAACTTGTAATGAACGTCTTTCTCGTTCAAGGTATCGCCGTTATTCGTGTTTTTCAATTTCACGGTAGCCCCGATGTCTCCGGCCATCATTTCGGTCACTTTTGTCCGGTTCTTCCCGGCCACGGCATATAGTGTTGAGATACGTTCTTTCGCGTCATTGGTGGCATTGTACAGGTCATCCCCCTCGTGGACAGTCCCGGATGCCACTTTGAAGTAGATCACTTCACCCAAGTGAGGTTCGACCGTCGTGTTGAACATATATAAGGAAGTCGGGCCTTTCTCGTCGTACGGAACTTCGTCCCCGTCTTCCGTAATGGAAGGTGGCATGGAGCCGGCACTGGGAGCCACGTTGATCACGAACTCCATGAAACGGCGTACGCACATATCTTTTTCTGCCGACACGCAGAAAACGGGGAACATATCCCGTGCGATAAGTCCTTTGCGGATTCCGGCACGCATTTCATCTTCCGTAAGACTACCCTTGTCAAAGAACAATTCCATCAATCCCTCGTCGTTTTCGGCGGCCGCTTCGATTAGTGCGTTATGTAATTCGTTCGCTTTTTCTTCTTCTTCCTTGGGAATGGGGAGTACGTCGGGTTTACCACCTTCCGGTTTCCATTGATACATCTCCATTTTCAAGACGTCGATGACGCGGTTAAAGCCGATTCCCGGGTTCACTGGGTATTGAACTAGCACGACTTTCGAGCCGAAAGCTGCCTTGGCCTGTTCCACTGCGTGATCAAAGTTTGCTTTCTCGTGATCAACCTGATTTATAACGAAAATGAGCGGTTTGTTTAGTCTTTTGGTATGGCGGCTGATGATTTCGGTACCGACTTCAATACCTCTGACGGCGTTAATAACCATTACTCCGGTATCAACAACGTTCAGCGCAGAGATAACTCCTCCGACGAAATCGTCTGCTCCCGGCGTGTCAATGAAATTGAGCTTGTGCTCCTTCCATTCTGTATACAATACAGCCGGGAATACTGATGATCCGTATTCCTGTTCTACCGGACGGTAGTCGGATGAAGTGTTTTTTGCACTAATGCTACCTCTGCGCGGGATGACCCCGCCCTCATACATCATAGCTTCCGCTAACGTGGTTTTGCCGGACCCGGCACTACCCACGAGCGCGATGTTTTTAATTTCGTTAGGTTTATAGGTTTTCATTATAATACGGTTTAGATTAATATTGTAAACGTATATAACTCTTCGAATAATTCGAGGGTTACAAATTAGTGAAGATTTTCTAAAAAAACAATAGAGAATGTCATTCTTGACGAAAATAAATGCAGAAAGCCCGTGTTAGTATTTTTTATATATCGAGCCCTAGGGCGATGGCGTACTTTTTGTATATCTTTGAGAAGAATTTTAATGATAATATTTTATGGCAGGATTACCTTTAATTTGGATTATATTTATCGGGTTTACTTTGTTGAGCTGGCTGGTGAGCCATCAATTACAAAGTCGTTTTAAGAAATACTCTAAGATACCCACCGCTAACGGGATGACGGGGCGTGACGTGGTGGAGAAAATGTTGCGGGATAACGGGGTGCAGGGCGTGAAAATCGGTAGCGTGGAAGGACAATTGACGGATCACTACAACCCCACGAACAAAACTATTAATTTAAGTCACGAAGTATATTATGGTGCCAATGTGGCAGCCGCTGCTGTCGCTGCCCATGAATGTGGACATGCTTTACAGCATGCTCAAGCGTATAGCATGTTACAATTACGTTCGGCTCTGGTTCCGGTGGTGAGTTTTGCGTCACATTGGGTGCAATGGATTTTGTTGGCAGGGATTCTGTTGTTACAGCAATTTCCACAATTGATGCTGATTGGGATTTGTTTGTTTGCATTGATGACTTTGTTCAGTATTGTCACCCTGCCCGTGGAGATTGATGCCAGTCACCGGGCTTTGGCTTGGTTGCGTAACTCCGGTATCACGACTTACGAATCGCAGGAGAGTGCTAAGGATGCGCTGAAATGGGCCGCTTATACTTACGTGATTGCCGCTCTTTCTTCTTTGGCGACCTTATTGTACTATATCATGATTTATTTGGGAAGAAGAGATTAAGATTGCAATATTTTTTCGAAGAAGATTTTCAGAAATAATTCTTTGGGAAGGAGTGGGAACACTCCTTTTCTTTTTGTGCGGTGTCGTATAGGTTTTGAATGTGTATATCAAGGGTTGGGTATGGGAAGAGTTTGGCTGTTGAGTGGTTGTTGGGTGACAATTAGGCGCTCTCGCCGCCTACTCGCCGCCTTGTCGCCCGCTTATAGCCGCCATTTTAACAGGATATAAGGAAAAATAATATATATCGGATTCTGGGAAGGGAAAGTAATGATACGTGAATAGGGGAGTAATCAGGATCCTTTTTTGATGTTTAACCCGCTTGGATGGGTAGAGCTTGTAATAACTATCTATTCTGGCTTTGAAGTGACCCAATAAAAATAGAAGAAGACTTTTTAGCCTTCTTCTATTTTTATTTTATGATGCCTAAATTATTTAAACGCCTCTTTGATTTTCTCGATATAGTCCAGTTTTTCCCACGTGAAGAGTTCTACTTCTTTTTCGATGGTTGGCCAGTAATTCGAGGAGAACACTTTTTTCACGATTCTGGGAGTACGTCCCATGTGGCCGTAACTTGCCGTTTCCTGATAAATCGGGTTACGGAGTTTCAGGCGTTCCTCGATGGCTTTCGGACGCAAGTCAAAGATTGAAGTGATTTTTTCGGCAATGGCGGCATCACTCAAGTTCACCTTGGCCGTTCCGTAAGTATTCACGAAAACTCCGACGGGGCGGGCAATACCGATGGCGTATGAAATTTGTATCAGTATTTCATCGGCAATTCCTGCAGCTACCATGTTTTTTGCGATGTGCCGTGCGGCGTAAGCGGCAGAACGGTCCACTTTAGATGGGTCTTTCCCGGAGAAAGCACCTCCCCCGTGGGCTCCCTTGCCCCCGTAGGTGTCAACGATAATTTTTCTTCCGGTTAATCCCGTGTCCCCGTGAGGACCACCGATCACGAATTTTCCGGTAGGGTTCACGTGAAGAATCAAATCTTCATCGAAAAGGGCCTGTACCCGTTCCGGCAATTGGCGTTTCACTCTCGGTAACAAAATATTAATGATGTCCCAGCGTATTTGATCCACCATTTGTGCATCGGCTTCCAGCTGAGCTTCCGGGGTGGGAGCCGTGGCCTTGACAAATTCGTCGTGTTGGGTGGAGATCACGATGGTATGAATCCGGGCAGGTTTATTGTCGTCCCCGTATTCGATGGTTACCTGTGATTTGGAGTCCGGACGCAGATAGGTCATTTCCTGGCCTTCTTTGCGGATTTGTGCCAGTTCGTACAATAATAAATGTGATAGTTCGAGAGATAACGGCATATAATTGTCCGTTTCGTTACAAGCGTAACCGAACATCATACCTTGATCTCCGGCTCCTTGTTCCATGGGGTCTTCCCGAACAACGCCGCGGTTGATGTCGGGGGATTGTTCGTGAATGGCACTCAGTACACCACAACTGTTCCCGTCGAACATGTATTCGCTTTTCGTGTAACCGATACGGTTGATCACTTCCCGGGCGATACGTTGTACGTCTACATACGCTTCGGTTTTGATTTCCCCGGCAACAATGGTTTGACCGGTGGTTACCAATGTCTCGCAAGCTACTTTGGCATCCGGGTCAAAGGCGATGATTTTGTCAAGTACAGCATCGGAAATCTGGTCTGCCACTTTGTCGGGGTGACCTTCCGATACAGATTCAGATGTAAATAAATATCCCATAATTCATTTTAGATTTAGTGATTCAGTGATTTGGTGATTTAATGATTTGATGATTTAATGATGTTGTAACAAACGAATCACTTAATCGAAAATCATTTAATCTCTCAATCTCTTTATCGTAAATTAAACTATAGGAAAGTACATGGATGGTTGAATTCAGAATTAAATATGCATTTTAGCGCTTTTTTTCCGTGGTTGCAATCAGCCAAATCTTTCCACTTTTTCGAGGGGCAAAGATAGATTTTTATTAGATAGGAATGAAACTTTCTTTCGTAAAATGAGTATTTTTGTTATTAAAGAATGTAATTATGGGACACGATCATTCACATGCCGGGCATCAACACGCTCATGGAGAGAGTACAAAGAATTTGGGTATCGCTTTTTTCCTGAATCTGGGATTTGCCGTTATCGAGATTGTTGGGGGAATATGGACCAATTCGGTGGCTATTATTTCCGATGCGGTACATGATTTCGGGGATGCTTTTTCTATCGGGGTTTCTTATTTTCTGGAACGTTATTCGAGAAAGAAGAGGACCGTGACATTTACTTACGGGTATAAACGATTTTCGACGCTGGGGGCGTTAATCAATTCGATCGTGTTGCTGGTAGGGTCGATCTTCGTGTTCATGGAGACGATTCCCCGTCTATTTCATCCCGCAGAGGTGAATTACTCCGGGATGATGTGGTTGGCGGTGGCGGGACTTGTCGTGAACGGGTTCGCTGCCTTGCGGTTGATGAAAGGAAATTCGATCAGCCAGCGGGCCGTGATGTTGCATTTGTTGGAGGACGTGCTGGGATGGGTGGCCGTGTTGATCGGTAGCGTGATTATTCGTTACACGGGATGGTATTTTATCGATCCGCTACTTTCGGTTGGTATCGGGGTGTTTATTCTGACGAACGTGTGCCGGAATTTGTACGCAATTTTCAGAATCCTTTTGCAAGCTACGCCGGAACACATGCCGGAGGATAAGATAAAGGTCATTTTGCTGGAGGTGCCGAACGTGAAGGACGTGCATGACCTGCACGTGTGGACGCTGGACGGGGAAAGGAATATCGCTTCGGCCCACCTGATTGTGGCAGATGATATTTCCCGGGCGGATGCCATCCGGGTGAAACATGATGCCGTGGATCGGTTGAAGGAGGCGGGCATAGATCACCTGACCGTGGAAATCGAGTTTGAAGGGGAGGGATGTTATAGTTGTCCCGTGGAATGACGGGAGGCATCAATCCGTTCCGTGAACTCGGAGATTTCGGAAAGGAAGTTCTCGTCGAGACGGGCGAATTCCTTGGCAAAGTTTAGACCTTTTTCAAGTGCTTGTAATTTCTGAGAATGACGATTTGTTTTTTCGTAGACGGTAGCCAAGTTCCAGCAAGCGGCCAGAATGGATGGCGGCGTCTCGTACTCGTCGTCGTACGTGTCCTCGTAAGCGGAAACAGAGCGACGGAACATCTGTTCCGCGGATTCCCAGTTGCCTTGGTCGTAATGGTGTTGACCTAATCGAAACAAATAGCTGGCTAGGGGTGTTACGAGGTAATCGTTATGGCGAACCAGTTTAATGGATTGTTCGTAACTTTCCAGTCCTTCCAGTAAAATAGAATCGAGTGTTTCGGGAGTTGTCATGATCTCTTGCAGGTAGGGATCGTCAATAGAAAGCCATTTGTAATCCAGGCTTTCGTTCAAGTCTATGTGTATACGTTTATTCCCGGTATACGCGAACACGAAACGAAAATCGTGATGATAGTGCTGATCTTCGTTTTTCTTCTCGTTACGTGGGATCGGGTGGGAATTAATCTCGATGCAATAGGGTTTGTTTTTAATGAGGTTGATGGGAATCAGTTGTTCGGCTGTCAGTCCGGTTTCTTCTTCCACTTCCCGTAATGCAGCTTCGAAGAGAGAATCATCGTCGAGGTCCACGTGGCCACCGGGAATATGCCATTTATCAAGGGTCTTGTGATGTAGTAACAGGACTTCACGAGTGGGAATGTGGATGATCGTTCCGCTTGCCGTGATGTGTCCGGTGAAATTTTTACGGTCACACAAATCTTCTTCGTCGAAGTTGTTGAATAGTTCGATGAACTTTTTACTTGCCCCGTTTTTCAGGTATTTCAAGTGTTTTTGTATTTCCAATTTCGTTACCATAGTCGCTAAATCCCCTTTTAATGGTTGATTTGTAAAAATACACTTTTTTTTATTTTCAAGTACTCGTTTGGGGAATGTGATTTTATAAAATAGAGTTTGTAATGAAAATATTTTTCATTTTTAGTATGACTTACGTAAATATTTTAGAAAGTATTCGTATATTTGTGATGAAATAAACACGATTCTTTTTGAAAAACGGAGAGCTATGAATGACTCGAATACCATAAATAAAGGTTCACTACCGGGATTGAAAGAGAAACGGTACTTGCAGAAGAAAGCAATTATCGGTTTTCTTTACCGGATGGGAGAGTTGTCCAAGCCTGAGATTTGTCGCCTGACAAACGTGACCACGCCGACGGTTAGTCGCATGATCGAAGAGTTGATCGAAGAGGGATGGGTGATTGACCGGGGATGCGGAAATTCGATCGGGGGTAAACGTCCTCACGTGTTTTCATTAAATCCGGATGCTGCGTATATATTAGGAGTGGATATTGGTCGGGAGTACCTGCGGGTGGCTATCTTTAATTTGAAGAATGAGCCGATTGAGGGTATTCTGGAATATCCTTCGATTTTGGAAGAGCAGGATGATGAGGCGACTCTCCGTTACGTGCGAGAGAAGATTGACGAGACGATCGGGCGTTTGAATGTAGATCGGGCAAAGATTAAGATGGCGGGTTTCGCTCTTCCGGGGTTGATAGATCGGGAGGGAACTTCATATACTTATTTGACGTATGAACAACCGGGGATAAAGAGTATTTTGGAGGAAATGCTGAAAATCCCGGTATTTATTGATAACGATTCTAACGTGATGGCCATGGCGGAACACACGTTCGGGGTAGCCAAAGACGTGAATAACGTTTTGTGTATTAGCGTGAACGAGTGTATCGGTTTGGGGATGATCCTGAACTCGAAATTATATCGCGGGGGAATTGGCATGGCGGGTGAGTTCGGGCATATCCGTATTTCAGGGCTGGAGGCTCCATGTCATTGCGGAAAGATCGGTTGCTTGGAAACCGTGTCTTCGGGACGGGCTATCGAGAAGGTGGCCGGTAAGCCGTTACAGGATATTATCGAGGCGGCCCGGAAAGATGATATTTCGGCTATCGACCTCTTGCATCGTGCGGGAGAGAAGTTGGGAGAGGGAATAGCCACGATGGTACATTTGTTTAACCCGGACATGGTAGTCATCGGCGGGGAGATCGTGCAAGCGGGCGATTTGATGCTGGTTCCGGTTCAACAGGCGATAAATAAGTACGCTTTGGCTCGTATGCGAGGACATTGCGAGTTGAAGATGAGTAATCTGGGTGTTTATTCGGCGATATTGGGTACGTTGATGATGGTCATGGAACATTTGTATGATGATTCTGAATGTGGGTACTCGCTTTATTAACAAGGAAAAATTAAAGATAAAGATATGATGATTACTAAAAACTACATCGCTAAGGGCGAGGGAGCCAACAGGTTCGAGAAGATTCCTGTTCAGATTTATGAAACAGCGGACGAGGCTGTGAAGGCCGTTGCCCGTGAGATTGTGGATTTGGTACAAACGAAAGCGGCTAGCAGTGAAAAGTGCGTTTTAGGTTTGGCGACCGGGGTTTCCCCGATCAAGTTGTATCAAGAGCTGGTGAGGATGCACCGGGAAGAAGGCGTTTCTTTCCGTAATGTGGTTACGTTCAATTTGGACGAGTATCTGCCGATGCCGAAAGAGTCGGAGCAGAGCTACCATTATTTCATGCACCACCATTTGTTTGATCATATAGATATTGACCCGAAGAATATTCATATCCCGGACGGAACGCTGGAAGGGGATGAAATAGATAAATTCTGTCGGGATTACGAGAAGGCAATCAAGGCTGCCGGGGGAATTGACCTCCAGATATTGGGCATCGGACGTACGGGACATATCGGTTTTAACGAGCCGGGGTCTTTTATCACGTCCCAGACCCGGAAGGTGTTCTTGAATGACTTGACGATAAAAGATGCGATAAAGGATTTCGGAAGTAGGAATCTGGTACCCACGAAAGCGATCACGATGGGAGTCGGGACGATTATGCAGGCCCGGAGAGTGATTCTGATGGCGTGGGGAGAGAAAAAGGCCCCGATTATCAAGGCTACCGTGGAAGGACGGGTGTCAGATTCGGTTCCGGCAACTTTCTTGCAGATGCATTCTAACGTGCAATTTATTATTGATGAGAGTGCGGCTAGCGAGTTGACCCGGGCGGATTACCCGTGGTTGGTGAGCAAGGTGGATTGGGATGATAAGCTGATTCGTAAAGCGGTGATTCGGTTGTGCCAGAAGTTGAAAAAGCCCATTTTGAAAGTCGAAGATAAAGATTATCAAGATAACGGTTTGAGCGATCTGATAGAGAAGTTCGGTTCCGCAAATAAGGTGAATATTGCCGTGTTTAACGATATGCAGCACACCATTTCCGGGTGGCCGGGAGGGAAACCTAACGCGGATGATTCAACCCGTCCGGAAAGAGCGAATCCTTACCCGAAACGAGTGTTGATTTTCAGTCCGCATCCGGATGATGACGTGATCTCGATGGGAGGAACGGAGGCCCGTTTGGTGGAACAGGGACATGAGGTGCATGCGGTTTACCAAACGTCCGGGAATATCGCCGTGTTTGATGATTACCTGTACGAGATGATGGATATTGCCGATTTGTTCGCCCAAAATATGGGAGTGTCCGGTGAGGGATATAAGCAGGTGAAGGAGACGATTCGGAATCTGAAACCGGAGGGAAGTGAACCTAAAGAGGTGTTGAAGTTCAAGACAGCCTTGCGGGCGGCAGAGGCTTTGGCCGCTTGTCGGTTTATGGGTATTCCTTCAGAGAGAGTACATTTTTTGAATTTGCCTTTCTATGAAACGGGTTCCGTGAAAAAGAACCCGTTGGGAAAAGAAGATATTGATATTATCGTGAATCTGTTGCGGGAGGTGAAACCTCACCAGATTTATGCTGCCGGAGACTTGGCCGATCCGCACGGAACGCATAGTGTTTGTCTGGATGCGATCATGCAGGCTTTTGACGTCGTGTGTGAGGATGACTGGTTCAAGGATTGTTACGTGTGGTTGTATCGCGGGGCTTGGTTGGAATGGGAGATCGAGAAGGTGGATATGGCGGTGCCGGTAAGCCCGTCGGAGTTATCTATCAAACGACAAGCGATTTACCGACACGGTTCACAGAATAACGGACCGGCTTACCCGGGAGATGATCCTCGCGAGTTCTGGCAGCGAGCCGAAGACCGTAATCGTAACACGGCCGACTTGTATAACAAGTTGGGAATGGCGGAGTACGAGGCGATGGAGGTCTTCGTGCGCTACAAGCATAGGAAATAAATGTTGTGTTTTATATTTTTTTTGCTGGAGCGGGGTCTGTTTTTAGACCCCGTTTCTTTTTTCGCCTATGGCGAGTTGCGAGTTTCAAGTTGATAAGTTACAGGTTTGTGGATGCTATTTACGTTCGATTTCCCGGAGGTTTTCCATTTTCTTTTTCCGCAAGAAACCTTGGATGTCTTCTAAGTGTTCCTTTACTTTCTTGTTACCGAATTCGTAGACCTTGTGGACGAGTCCGGTGAGGAAATCACGGTCGTGGGACACGACGATCAAGGTGCCATCGAACTCTTTCAAGGCATTTTTCAGGATGTCCTTGGTACGGAGGTCGAGATGGTTGGTCGGCTCGTCGAGAATCAACAGGTTCACGGGAGAGAGCAACAACTTGATCATGGCCAATCGGGTACGCTCTCCACCGGACAGAACTTTCACCTTTTTGTCGATGTCGTCACCGCTGAACATGAAAGCTCCCAGCATATCCTTGATTTTGTGTTTCAGATCCATGGGAGTTACGTCATCGATGGTCTGGAAAACGGTAAGACTTTCGTCCATGAGAGAGGCTTGGTTTTGGGCGAAATAGCCGATCTTCACGTTGTATCCCAATGTCAGTTTTCCGGTATAGGGGATTTCACCCATGATACATTTTACTAGCGTGGACTTTCCTTCCCCGTTACGACCGACGAAAGCGACTTTCTCTCCCTTCTCAATCGTGAAGTGGGCATCTTGGAACACGATGTGTCCGTCATAGTCTTTCGTAAGCTCTTCTGCGATCACCGGGTATTTACCGGAGTTCGGGGCGGGCGGGAATTTCAGTCTCAGTGCGGACGTGTCTTCCTCGTCAACTTCCAATATTTCCAGTTTCTCCAACATCTTCACGCGGGATTGTACCTGTAAGGTCTTGGAATAGGTCCCCTTAAAACGCTCGATAAATTCTTTCGTCTCGGCAATCATCTTTTGCTGTTCGTCATAGGCCTTTTGTTGCTGTATGCGTCGTTCTTGGCGTAGTACGAGGTATTGGGAGTAATTTACCTTGTAATCGTAAATGCGGCCCATGGTGACCTCGATCGTTCGGGTGGTGATGTTGTCAACAAATGTCCGGTCGTGGGAGATCACGACGACAGCTTTTCCGTTATTCACGAGGAAGTCTTCCAGCCATTGAATCGAATCAATGTCAAGGTGGTTGGTAGGCTCGTCAAGTAGTAACACGTCCGGGTTTTTAAGCAACATTTTAGCCAACTCGATACGCATACGCCAACCTCCACTGAAATCGGCTGTCGGGCGGTTGAAATCTTCCCGTTGGAATCCGAGTCCCAGCAATACCTTTTCAACATCCGCCTCGTAATGCGTGGAATCAATACTGTAAAACTTCTCGCTGAGTGCGGATACGTCTTCAATGAGTTTGTAATACTCTGGAGAATCGTAGTCCGTTCTTTCGGTGAGTTGTTGATTCAACCGTTCAATCTCTTTCTCCATCTCGAAAAGGTGGGCGAATGCCTGTGCCGTTTCGTCGAAAACGGTTCTTTCGTTATGGGTCATTAAATGTTGCGGTAGGTAAGCAATAACAGTTTCCTTTGGGTAGGAGATATTTCCCCGGGAGGCTTGGCGTTCTCCCGCTAGAATTTTTAATAACGTGGATTTACCTGCCCCATTCTTTCCCATGAGGGCAATCCTGTCTTTGTCGTTAATAACAAATGAAATATCTTTAAAAAGCGCTCTGTCTCCAAATTCTACTGTTAATCCGTCTACTGAAATCATATTTAATTGAAAATTGAAAGTTGAAAATTGAAAATGAATTTACATTTTCAAATAGCGGTGCGAAGATAAGATAATTTGTTTATATTTGCGATATGAACGATTACAAGTCGTTTGATAAATTATAAATCTGAAGTTTATGAAGACAACATTTATTTCTAATCGTCAATTTCAAGTGAGGGGAACGAACTTTGAATCTTTCAAAGGAATGGGCCGTGCTTGTTGTTGCTGTTGTTGTTGTCTTTAATCCTGCCATTTATATTTCTATAAACGTTTTTCGGTAGGCAGTGATTGTCTCTCCGGTAGGTTTGGTGTGTTCAGACCGGCGGGTGGGGAGTGTAATCTAAAATCGTAAATCATAAATCAAAAATGATCATGTTGGTAAAGAAGAACATTCTTGAAACCATAGGGCATACACCTATGGTGCGTATTAATCGTCTCGGTCAGAACCCGAACGTGAATATTTTCGCCAAGTTGGAGGGATTTAATCCCACGGGTAGTATTAAAGATCGTATCGCCTTGCAGATGATCGAACAGGCTGAGCGGGAGGGGCGTTTGATACCCGGTAAAACCATTATCGAACCGACTTCCGGGAACACGGGGATCGGTTTGGCTATTATCGGTATCGTGAAAGGTTATCCCGTGGAGATTGTGATGAGTGAGGCGGTGTCCGTGGAGCGAAGAAAGATTATCCGTTCGTATGGGGGCAAGGTCATTCTGACTCCTGCGGCGGAGGGGACGGATGGTGCTATTCGGAAGGCGCATCAACTTGTGGAAGAAAACCCCGGAAAATATTTCATGCCCGACCAGTTCAGTAATGCCGGGAATTATCAGGCACATTACGAGAACACGGCCATCGAGATCTGGCAACAGATGGAGGGGGAGATAGATTACTTGGTGAGTGCCTTGGGAACGTCGGGGACAATCATGGGAATATCCCGTTTCTTGAAAAGATGTAAGCCGGATATAAAAGTCGTGTCTGCGCATCCCGTGAAGGGGCATTACATTCAAGGTCTAAAGAATATGGAGGAGGCGATTGTTCCGGCTATTTACGATCCCTCCCGGATAGATATACAGGTGATGGTGGAGAGCGAGGAGGCTATTGCCATGGCTCGTGAGATTATTGTCTGGGAAGGTATTTTTGCCGGGATGAGTAGCGGGGCTGCCATGGTGGCAGCTCTGAAGACCGCAGAACAGATAGATGCGGGCAATATTGTAGTTATTTTCCCCGATAGGGCAGAAAAGTATCTGAGTACTTCGATGTTCGGGAATTTGGTAGATTATTAAGAGTCAGGGATTTTCTGTTTACCGATCAATTTTGGCTCTCTTTTTGTAGGATGTTCTGCGAGTGTAAATTTTGTTATAATATTTAAGAACAAATTAAAAGGAATAGTCGTACAATAGAGTTACGAATAAATTATTGTTATGATGGAAATATCAGATATAGGATTGATCGGATTGGCGGTAATGGGAGAGAATTTGGCTTTGAACTTGGAAAGTAAAGGGTACACGGTCTCTGTTTACAACCGGGTTCACCCGGACCGAGAAAGTGTGGTAACCCGTTTCGTGGAAGGGCGAGGGAAGGGAAAGCGTTTCCACGGGACCTATACGATTGAAGAGTTCGTGGAGTCCATACGCTTGCCGCGGAAGATCATGTTAATGGTGAAGGCCGGGGATCCGGTTGACGAGTTGATCGGGCAGTTACTCCCGTGGCTTTCTCCGGGGGACGTTATTATTGACGGGGGAAATTCGGATTACCACGACACGGAACGTCGGGTGAAAATGTTGGAAGAGAAGGGCCTCTATTTTATTGGAGCCGGAATTTCCGGGGGAGAGGAGGGTGCGTTGAACGGGCCTTCTATCATGCCGGGAGGTTCCGTGACGGCTTGGCCACTAGTGAAAGATATATTACAGTCGATTGCGGCAAAATTGGAAGACGGTTCTCCTTGTTGCGAATGGATCGGTCCCGGCGGGGCAGGGCATTACGTGAAGATGGTACATAACGGGATCGAGTACGGGGATATGGAACTGATCGCGGAGGCGTATTCCATGTTGAAGAAAAGAACCGGGTTGGATAACGACGGCTTGGGAGATATTTTTGAGTTGTGGAACCGGGGAGAACTGAATAGCTTTTTGATCGAGATTACTTCACATATTCTGCATTACAAGGAAGAGAACGGAGACTATTTGTTGGATCATATTCTGGATGTGGCCGGGCAGAAGGGAACGGGAAAATGGAGTGTGATGGCGGCCTTGGATGAGGGGGACCCGTTGACGCTGGTGTCGGAGGCGGTGTTTGCCCGTTTCATGTCGTCCTTGGTGAACGAAAGAGAGAGAGCGTCCGTGCAGTACCCCTCGGGTAAGGTGGGGGATATGGAGGCTTGCATTACCTTGAACACTTCCGGAATCGAGGCGGTGAGGGATGCCTTGTACGCGGCGAAACTGATCTCTTACGCGCAGGGATTTTCCTTGATGCGCAGGGCCTCCGAGCGAAATGGTTGGAATCTGGATTACGGGACAATCGCTAAAATATGGAGAAAGGGATGTATCATTCGCTCTGTATTTTTGGAGAGGATTACCCAAGCATTTACGAAGAGTCCGGGATTGCAGAACCTGTTATTCGATGCTTTTTTCCACGAGAGAATGGAAAATGCCTTGCCGGCTTTGCGGGGGGTGGTCGTGGATTGCGTGTTTAATGGTATTGCGGCACCTTGTTTCTTCTCGGCATTGAGTTATTTTGACGGGTTACGTAATTTTACTTCCGCGGCGAATCTGATACAGGCGCAACGGGATTATTTCGGGGCCCATACTTACGAACGTACGGATGCCGAAAGGGGTAAGTTTTTCCATACCGACTGGACGGGAAAAGGTGGAAAGACGGTTTCAGGAACTTATAATGTGTAATTATGAATAGACCGGAGGATCAGGTATTAGTCATATTCGGGGCATCGGGTGATTTAACCAAACGAATGTTGATGCCCTCTTTATACGAGTTACACGTGCGGCAGATGTTGCCGGAACGTTTTGTTATTTTGGGAACTTCGAGGAAATCCATGAGTGATGACGAGTTCCGTTTGTCTATCCGTTCGATGTTGCAGGAGTTGAAAGGGGATAAGGGATTGAACGGGGAAGAGGTGGATCGTTTTTTACAGAAAGTGTACTACCAACCTTTTGATCCCGTGGAAGGAGCCGATGAGTTGGGAGAGCGGGTGATGTTTTTGATGGAGGAAAATGCCATCCCGATGCGGGTGGTATATTATCTGGCAACCCCTCCGAATTCGCAACAGGCAATCACGAAATATATCGGGAGAAGTTGCTTGTTTGGTGTTAAGGAACGGGGCGGGTGGCACAGGATTGTGGTGGAAAAACCTTTCGGGACGAGTTTGGAGACTGCGAAAGAATTGGATCAATCCTTGTTGCAGGTATTCTGTGAACAGGAGATTTATCGAATAGACCACTTTTTGGGGAAGGAGACGGTACAGAATATATTGGTTTTGCGTTTCGCGAACGAGATATTCGAGTCCTTGTGGAACCGGAACTACGTGGATTACGTGGAGATATACGCCTTGGAATCGCTTGGAATCGAGAACCGGGGGAAATATTACGAGACAACGGGGGCTTTGCGGGATATGGTGCAGAACCATCTGATGCAGTTGTTGGCTTTCGTGGCTATGGAATCCCCGGCGACGATGGAACCGGAGGTGATTCGGGACGAGACGGTAAAGGTGTTACGTTCACTTCGCCAATGGAAAGGGGAGGATATTCCTCGTAATGTTGTCCGGGCGCAATACGTGGCCGGAGAATCGAAAGGGCAGCCCGTGGTTGGATATTTGCAGGAAAAAGATGTTGCCCCGAATTCCGATATGGAGACTTACGTGGCGTTGAAAGTTTTTATTGACAACTGGCGGTGGAGTCATGTGCCGTTTTATATATACACGGGCAAGCGTTTGAAAAACAAGCGTTCCGGGGTGGTAATTCATTTCAAATCCACGCCGCATAAGTTATTTCAGGGACAATGTGAGGGTTCGTCTTGTAATCAGTTGATTATTCGTATGACACCGGATGAAGGGGTGATGTTGAAGTTTGGGTTGAAAATGCCGGGTGGCGGCTTTACGGTGAAACAAGTGGGGATGGATTTCCTGTATGCCTCGCTTTGTAACAATTATCTGCCGGGAGCCTACGAGCGTTTGTTGCTGGATGCCATGCAGGGAGATTCGATGCTTTACACGCGGGATGATGCCTTGGAGGCCAGTTGGAAGTTTATCGATCCGATCGTGAACTATTGGCGGGAACATCCGGGAGAACATTTGCGAACGTATACCGCCGGAAGTGAAGGGCCGGATTTGAGTGATGTGTGGGACGTGGCTCCACCTGTTTCGAAAGAAGATAAAAATGTTTGTTGGTTATGATATTAGATGCACATACGGGATTAGTACTTGAAGGTGGTGGAATGAGAGGCGTATTTACTGCCGGGGCGTTAGATTTCTTGATGGATAAAAAGGTTTATTTCCCTTACACGATCGGAGTTTCTGCCGGGGCGTGTAACGGGCTTTCCTATGCCTCCCGTCAGCGGGGGCGGGCGAAGACGTGTAATATTGATTTGTTGGATAAGTACCATTATATCGGTTTCCGTTATTTTTTCACGAAACGGAGTATCATGGATTTTGACCTTATTTTTGATGAATTCCCGACCCGGATTATCCCGTACGATTATGATACTTACTTTGCTTCTCCGGAGCGTTTCGTGATGGTGACGAGTAATTGTAGGACGGGAGAGGCGAATTATTTCGAGGAAAAGCATGATCCGGTACGTTTGCTGAATATTTGTCGGGCCTCTTGCAGTCTGCCTTTTGTTTGTCCGATCTCTTACGTGGACGAGGAGCCCATGCTGGACGGGGGAATCTGTGATGCCATCCCGATCCGGAAAGCAATAGCTGACGGATTCGATCGTAACGTGGTGATCCTAACTCGTAATAAAGGTTACCGGAAAGATGAAAAAGAGAAATCATTGCCTTGGTTTATGTATCGTAAATATCCGGCATTACGGGAGAGCTTGAGGATAAAGAATAAACGTTATAACGAGACGCTTGATTTTTTGGAACAGTTGGAACGGGAGAAAAAAGTAATCTTGATTCGTCCGGAGAAACCGTTGGAGGTGGATCGGATCGAACAAGACGTGACGAAATTAACGGACTTGTATAATCAGGGGTACGAATGTGCCCGTAAAGTATTTAGTATTTAATATTGCGGTTATGGAAGAGCTTACATTGACAACACCTTCTATTTTATTCTCGGCTATATCGTTGATCATGCTGGCTTATACGAATCGTTTTCTGGCGTATGCCCAAGTGATCCGGAATTTGAAGGGAGAACATGAGAATCGGCCGAGTGCGATGACCAAATTGCAACTGGATAATTTACGGAAGCGGCTTTACATGGCTAGATCGATGCAAATTTACGGAGTGATCAGTTTATTGCTTTGCGTGGTTTGTACCTTTTTTATCTATATCGGTCTACAAACCTTGGCTGTTTACACGTTCGGTGTGGCCTTGTTGCTGTTGGTGATTTCATTGGGAATTTCCGTGAAAGAGATATTGATTTCGGTGAAGGCGTTGGAATTTAGGTTAGATAACGTGACCCCGGAGGAAGAGAAGAAATAAAAGGAGTAATCTATTGTTGTATGTATGATGAATTTGTCATGATGTTGCTGTACTGTGATAATTTCGTTGAAAAAAAAGATTCAAATTATTGCAATATTGGAATAAATGCTTTAACTTTGTCAAGAAGACAAATTAGAACTTTAGAAAACAGTCGGCTTCCGGCAGAGATCATCACACCAAAACTAGAAATACTGCCTTCTTTTCGATACCATATCATTCCCGACTGTTTTCTTCTTCCTATAATTTTGATTTAGGTCAATGAGAATTGTTGTGTAAATCTGTATTTTCGCGTTGAAATTAGGATGATATGATAAAAGCTGTATTTTTTGATATTGACGGGACGTTGGTTAGCTTTAAGACACATCGGGTTCCGGATTCTACGAAGAGAGCAATTGCTATTTTGCGTGCCAAAGGTATTCGGGTATTCATTGCGAGTGGGAGGCAATTGTTGGCTATTAATAATTTAGAAGACTTGCAATTTGACGGTTATGTTACTTTAAACGGGGGCTATTGTATCGTGGGGGAGAAAGTGATTTATAAACATAGTATGCCGTCGGAAGATATGGTTTCTTTAGTGCGATACATGGAAGAACAAGAGAGTTTTCCCTGTATTTTTGTGCATGAAAATACATTTTATATCAATTACACGAACGAACGGACGAACGAGATTTTTCGTTTACTGAATTTCCCGCAACCGCCTAGTCTGCCTTTACGGGAGGCTGTCGAAGGAGAGGTTTTCCAGTTGGTGGCATTTTTCACGAAAGAACAGGAGAAAGCGATTATGGCTGCCATGCCTCATTGCGAGGCTACCCGCTGGAATCCATTGTTCTCGGATGTTATTCCGAAAGGAAGTAGTAAGCAAGTGGGGGTAGATAAAATGTTGGATTATTTTGGAATATCGTTGGAGGAATCAATGGCTTTCGGGGATGGAGGAAATGATGTCCTTATGTTGAAACATGTCGGGATCGGGGTGGCTATGGGAAATGCGGAAGATGAAGTAAAGCTGGCAGCGGATTATGTTACCGATTCCGTGGATGAGGATGGAATTGAAAAGGCTTTACGGCATTTCGGGGTGATTTAGCTGTTTAAATAACTACCCCTACTAACTCCCCCTGTGTAAGGGGGAGTTGGAGGGGGTAGTATTGATTTAGTCTTGTTTTTTATCTATGATTTCCCGAATCTCATTCGTGATCTGCGTGTCTGTCAGATGATTTTCTTTTAATAGTTCTTCCAGAACAAAGCGATCGGCAAATTCTTTCTTCAGACCGTAGTTCTTGACCTTCATCTCGGAATCCCCGTAATAGCGGGCAATCTTTTCCCCGAAACCGCCATCCAGTACGCCGTCTTCCAGCGTGATCACCAGCTGGTGATTAACCTTTAAATCTTCCAGCATCTGTTTGTCAAGTCCCGTGATATAA
The DNA here is from genome assembly GCF_015560935.1 of Butyricimonas sp. BSD2780061689_150309_C8. NCBI lineage: Bacteria > Pseudomonadati > Bacteroidota > Bacteroidia > Bacteroidales > Odoribacteraceae > Butyricimonas > Butyricimonas sp. BSD2780061689_150309_C8. The sequence continues at coordinate 28,432 of NZ_JADMSV010000014.1, read as the reverse complement.
CGAGGATTGATCAGTGTGGCTTGGACTCCGGTTGCCTCTTGCAACTTTCGACGCACGGACTCTCCCAGCGGGTAGAAATTTCCAAGTGCGATGATGGCCACCCGTTCCCCTTGACAGGTAATTTTATAACGGTTTAATTCGCTGTAATCCGTGTCAAAGGTCTCACCGCTTTCGATGACAACTGGCCCCGGAACACGAACGGCTACGGGATGTGTCGTTTGTTTGATACCCCATTCCAACATGGCGAAATATTCCTCTTTGCAAGTCGGGGCCAAGTACACGATATTTGGAATATTGCTGATAAGTGGAATATCAAAGAATCCGAGGTGTGTTTCATCATTCATCCCGGCAGAGCCGCCAAGGAACACCGAAATAACTGCCGGGTTCCGGTTGATACACAAATCTTGTGACAATTGGTCATAGCACCGCTGGATAAACGTGCTGTAAACACCGTACACGGGTCTCCCGCCATTAGCAGCGATTCCGGATGCGAGAGCTACGGCATGTTCCTCGGCGATCCCCACATCAACGAATTGTTTTCCGGCTTGTTGTCTGCGTTCGGAATTTAAACCGATTACTGCGGGTGTTCCCGAGGAAATAGCTACCACCGTAGGGTCTTTCTGCATTTGTTCTAGCAGGAATTTTCCTGTCAGATTGCAATAATCTTCCGTGTTTCCCCCGTTAGATAACGGTTGCCCGGTCTCTAGGTTGAACGGCATACCCCAGTGGAATCTTTCTTTGTAGGTTTCCGCAGGAGTGTATCCCTTCCCTTTTAGCGTGTGGATATGCACGACCACGGGATGATAAACGTCTTTTACCCGTGTGAAGGCGTGTATCAAAGCGGTAATGTCGTTACCCTCTTTCACGTAGATGTAATCAAGCCCGAGAGACTTGAAAAAATTGCAAGGCGCTTGCCCGTCAGAGTCTCTCAAGACTTTCAAGTTTTGGTACAAACCACCATGATTTTCGGCAATAGACATTTCATTGTCGTTGACTACCACGATCAAATTGGTACCTGTTTCTCCCGCATTACTTAATCCTTCATAGGCCTCTCCACCACTTAGAGAACCGTCACCGATCACGGCGATAATATTTTCACGATCTCCCTTCAGGTCTCTGGCTTTGGCTAACCCGCAGGCAAGACTCACGGAAGTTGACGTGTGACCGATCGTAAAGAAATCGTGCTTGCTTTCCCGTGGGTTGGTATAACCGGTTACCTCGTCGTACTCTTCCGCGTGAAGAAAGGCATCCTTACGTCCGGTTAACATCTTGTGGGCATAACTTTGATGCGACACATCATACACGATTTTGTCCACTGGCGAGTTGAACACGTAGTGTAGGGCTATCGTGGCCTCAACCATTCCCAGGTTAGGACCGATATGTCCGCCATGAGCGCTTAGTTTGGTTAGTAAAGCGTGGCGAATCTCATCCGCCAGTATATTTAAATTTTCAATGGAAAGACGTTTCACGTCTTCCGGAGAGTTAATGTTTTCTAGATACATAGTTTTATAAATTTATACTCGTTTTCCTGTTTCGTATGCTTCCTGCATAGCCGGGTTTCCTTTGATTTCTCCGACGTGCCATACGCCTAGTCCGAAGACCACCCCTTTGATGGTAGGATTCTCTAGGCAATCAAGAAATCCTTGGAACGTGTCCACGGTGCGCATCATTTTTTCTTTATCATCTTCTGCCGCCGTGACGATAAAATAGAACTCTTTGTCGTTCATTTCCGTGTAGAGACCACAGCACCGGTCAATCAAGGTTTTCATCTGGGCACTCATCGTGTAGAAATAGACGGGTGTTGCCATGACGATAACATCTGCAGCCACCATCTTGTCAATGATCTCCGCGGCATCATCCTTTTGCGGGCAAGGTTTATGATGCAGGCTACACGTGCTGCATCCCGTGCAGTAATTAATCTTTTTATCTCGTAAGAAAATCTTTTCAACGTCATTTCCCGCTTCTTTAGCTCCCCGCAGAAATTCGTCGCACAAGGTGTCGGAGTTTCCGCCTTTTCGAGGACTGGAAGAAAGGATTAAAATTCTTTTTGCCATAATATGATTTTTTATAATGATTATTCTAGTATGTTGTGTTCATAATTTTATGCTACAAAATTACATTGCCTCTGTCATTTCATTTGTATATAAATTACAGAGATGCATACCAAAATTACAGATTTTGCTATTTGTGATAGAGAATAAGGGGAGGAATAGAAAGATTTTATTCCTCAGAATTTGCTAATGCCTCCCGTTCTTTCTTTGTCAGGCTTTTGACTATAATGTCGTAAGATTTTTTGACCAGCTCTTTGATTTCCTTGTCTGGTACGTCTTGGTTAAAATAAACGCTGATCCAGTGTTTTTTATTCATGTGCCATCCGGGTTTTATGCCTATGTACGTGGCTCGTAATTCTTCCATTTCATCTGGATTGCATTTGATACAGCAAAAATCAAATACTTCGATATTTACAAAGCAGAACCATTTGCTTGCCACGTAAAAACATAGAACGTCTTGGCTGTATTTATCGGGAACATTCGGGAAGGGCATCTTCTCGTGTACCCCTTTCAATGACAAGCAATATTCTCTGAATTCTTCGATGTTCATGTTGGCAATTTTTAGAATAATACAAAGTTACATATTCCTTCTTTATTGTCAAAAAGAGATGTTTTTTAATCTGAATCTTTTCTAATTCACGATCATATGAATAAATTAATTTTATCTTTGTATCGTTTAATCAGAGGTAACTGGGTGTGAAATTAATGCCATCGTCAGAAGAAAGAAAGCAATTTGAGTCTGTATATCTTGATTATTTTCAAGCTATACATGATTTTTGTAATTCTTTTTTGAAGAATGGGGAATTAGCGCGTGATCTTGCACAAGATACTTTTTTTGCCCTTTGGAATAATTTTAATCCAGCTTATACTGAAAAAGAAATTCTCTCTTTTCTCTATACGACAGCCCGTAATAAATGCTTCGACCAATTACGGTTTCAGAAAGTGGTGGAAAATAAAATTAGAGATTTAAAGGATACTATTTATTCCGACACGTTCTTTTTGGATGAAATTACCCGAAATGAAACGTATCGTATTATTCGAGAATCAATAAATAAATTACCGGATCGATCTCGTCAGATTGCATTACTGACTCTTCAAGGTTATTCTACTCAAGAAATTGCCGATCAGCTAGAAGTTACGATCAATACCATAAAGACATTGAAAAAAAATGTTTATGCAAAATTGAGGGAAATCATTAAAAATCAGTATGTAATCCTATTGTTGCTAAAATATTTTATCTAAATTTTATCAGACCATTCACCCGTTTTTTTGACTTCTTCGTATGATAGACGATTTTAATGAAAATTACGATGAAGCATCAAATTGAAGAACGAATGGATTTAGCCAGACAATTTGCTAAACGTCTGATGGACTCGGAAGCAGATTGTAAAGATCTTGAGCCAGAATTGGAGGAAAATCCGAAGTTAAAAGAGTTGTACGATGATATTGCGACGAATCTTCATTCTGTTAATTACGAACGGACTGATCGGCAGGAATGGATAGATTTTCAAAACAAATTTTTATCTCGGCCTAGTCATCGTCGGAACTTGATAGTACGCTATGCGGCAGTTGCCTCTGTATGTATTGCGGTGCTGACTGTATTACTGATATATCGCTCTCGGCAGGAGAATGTACCTGTGCAGATTTCTTCTGTAACGAATCTTCCCACCATTTCTGTAAATGATAAAGTTTATACTTTGGATTCTACCGGAATTGGGCAGTTCTTACAACAAAATCATGTCGGGGTACAACAAGTTGATAAAGAATTGGCTTATGTGGTTGACAGTCTTGTTCCGGTCGAGCAAGAGTGGCATACGATTCGGGTACCGAGACAGGGCGAATTTACTCTTGCGTTAGCCGATGGTAGTCGTGTTCATTTGAATACCAATACTGTCTTGCGTTATCCGGTTCCTTTTTCCGATACAACTCGTGAGGTTTGGATCGAGGGAGAGGCATTTTTTGAGGTCGCTCCGGATAAGAAAAAGCCTTTCGTTGTTCATTTTGAAGATAATAACGTAACGGTATTAGGAACAAAGTTTAATATCTCCTGTTACAAAGAGAGACCGAGTTGTGCAACATTGTTAAGTGGTTCCGTTCGGTTGAGTAATTTACATGATTCCGTTATACTCCGGCCTGGCCAAGAGGGAATTATTTCTTCAACTCAAAAGCAGATTATGGTACAAGATGCAGACGTGAAGGTGACAACGGCTTGGCTTAATAATCGTTTTTACTTTAAAGGTCTTCCTCTGTCCGAGATCATGGAGACGTTATGTGATTGGTATGATCTGGAAGTTCAATTTGACCAAAAAAGTACAGGTGATATGCTGTTTTCGATTGAGACTAAACGTTATGAAGACATAGACAGTGTCTTGAGAATTCTTGAGAGTACTAGAAAAGTAAGCTTTAAACGAAAAAATCAGCTAATAGAAATAAAAAGTAATTTATAAAAAACGGGAAGTCCGTTAAACTTCCCATTTGCAACCTTTCTCATGGTACGAGAAAAATGTTTTAATTTATTACAATTCAAAATTATGAAAAAAACGCGATTTGTTCAAAGGTTTTTCTACCTATTTTCTTGCCTTATTGTCTGGTCAGGAATGACGGTGAGCGCACAGGAGCAGGAACGGCGATTTGACTTGAAGATGCAAGATGCGGAATTGAGTCAGGTTATTGAGAGGTTACGTGAAATAAGTGATCAGACTTTTGCCTTTCATCTTGATGATTTGAAGCCGTATGTTGGGATGAGTTTTGACTTGAAGCAAAAAACGATCACGGAGATTCTGAATGAATGTTTGAAAAAGACAGATTTAGCTTGGCGTCGAGTAGATGATACGATTATTATCTATAAACAAGCGACTAAGTCTGGTATGAGTTCTGTCGTTATCAAGGGATTTATTCGGGATAAGGAGAAGAATCCGATTATCGGGGCAACGATCCAGTTGGTTGGAACAACCGTGGGAATGGCTTCTGATGTGAATGGATGGTTTGCAATCGAATTGCCGGTATTGAAAGGAACATTAGAATTTTCCTTTGTAGGATACAAGAGCAAACAGGTTCACTTCACGGAAAAAACGGATACACTCCATGTGGTATTGGAAGAAGATATCGAGGCTTTGGAAGAAGTTGTGGTAACCGGTTATCAGGTAATAAAGGAAAAAGGGATGGCCGGGGCTTACGCGAAGGTGAAAGCGGAGGATTTAATCATGACGGGGAATGAAACGGTGGAGCAGATGTTGCAGGGAAAGTTACCGGGTGTAATGGTTACCAACACGAGTGGGTTGACAGGAACCCGTCAGAAAGTACGAGTGCGTGGAACTTCTACATTGGTGGGTAATGCCGATCCGGTATGGGTAGTGGATGGTATTATTCAGGAAGATAACCTACCTTTTGAGGCGAGTGCTTTGGCTGCGATTAGCGATGATAATTTGGATATGATGAAAGATTTTATCGGGGGTGCGATTTCGTGGTTGAATCCCAATGATATTGAGGATATTACCGTGCTGAAAGATGCTTCTGCAACTGCGATCTATGGAGTAAAGGCTGCGAATGGTGTTATTTTGATTACCACGAAGAAGGGAGAAAGAGGACGGATGTCGGTGAATTATTCCGGAAATTTTTCTTTGAGTTCTCGTTTGAACTATGATAAGATGGAGATCATGAATTCAAAAGAGCGGGTGGAACTTTCCCGTGAGGCTTTTGAGCGGGGAGCAAGAATTTCGGATGAAACTGTTGGATATACGGGGCTGGCTTTGGCGTATGCACGTCGGGAAATTAGCCTGGATGAATTTCATGCGGGAGTAAAAAAGTTGGAAACCGTAAATACGGATTGGTTTGATATTCTTTACCGGACGCCTTTTTCTCAATCCCATTCTGTAAGTTTTTCGGGTGGAGATGATCGGACGACTTACCGGGCTTCTTTCGGGTATCGTAATCAACAGAATACAGCCAAAGGAAATGGACAAGTTGGATATACGGGAAATTTAAATTTGAGTGCTATATTTTGGAATAAACTCACCATCAATGGTTCTTTGTCCGGTAGTCATACGGAAACAGAGGCTTTTGCTTCTGGGGTGGATCCGTATTCTTATGCGATTAACACGAGTCGGGTGATAGCCTGTTATGATGGGGATGATTTATTTTACTATGACAAGAATGGGTACAATTACAATATATTGAACGAATTGTCAAATTCAGGAAACGAGAATACGGCAAAAAGTTTGAACTTGAATTTGAGTGCCCGATGGTTGCTGACCGAGAGTTTAACCTTATCAGCTACTTTAGGAGGGGCTACGAGTTCCTCTTTTGGGAAAACTTGGTTCGCTGAGCAGTCTCATAATATTTCATCTATTCGTGGGTATGAATATGGAGAATATAGTGTATTGGATGATGAGTATAAACAATCACCCCTTCCTTACGGAGGTATGCTGACGGTTACGGAAAGTCGTAATTTTAATTATACCGCCAGATTGCAAGCCGAGTACGTGAAATTATTCAATGGAGTTCATTCCGTTAATTTCGTGGCCGGTTTGGAGACTCGGAGTAATAAATATGACGGATTTTCGCAAACGAACTGGGGATATATGCCTGATCGTGGAGAGAGTTTCACGGATGTACCTTTAAACTACGGGATTAATTCTAATATAGAGAATAAAAAGTATGCCCGGACCGTTCCTAAAGTGACGAATCAAATAGCGAACTACGTGTCGTATTATGTCACGGGTAGCTATATGTATGATAACCGTTATTCAATAAACCTTTCACTCCGTGGGGATGCTTCCAATCGTTTTGGAGACTCCGGAAAATTCCAGACGGTGTGGTCAGCTGGACTTCGTTGGAACGTGACAGATGAACCTTGGATGCAAAATCAGAATTTAGTGAATAATCTTTCATTCACGGCAAGTTTCGGTTATCAAGGAAACGTGATTGAGAACATTAGTCCGGACTTTATAGCTAAAATCGAAGCCATCGACTCAAATACGGGAGAATATGTCATGAGTTGGAGTCAGCTTCCTAATCCTGATTTAAAGCCTGAGAAAACGTTATCCGTGAATTTGGGTGCTAATTTCGCTTTGTTTAAGAGTAAATTGAATGGTACATTTAACTGGTATTATAAGAAAACGACAGATGTCATCACGCAAGCGAAAGTTCCTTATGAAAACGGAACGACGAGTATGAATTTGAATGATGGTCACGTGAAGAATGAGGGATGGGATTTGACGTTGAGCGTGGTGCCTGTTCGTACGAAAGATTTTATGTGGAGTTTGGGAACCAGTTTTTCCGGAAATAATAATAAGGTAAACTCTAATTTGGAAACCAATGGCTCTTGGGAGAATGCCGTATCCGGGGCTTTGAACAAAGAAGGTTATCCGGTGGGAAGTTTCTGGGCGTTTAAATTTACGGGTCTGAACCCGAACAATGGAGCTCCCCAGTTTGATTTCTCTCGGGCAAATACAACGACGGCTGAAAAGGATGCTTCGGAATACATGGTTTACATGGGGACACGCGAACCGACATTTACCTTGGGGATTAACATGGTTTTCCGTTGGAAACGTTTCTCATTCCCCTTGAATTTCTATATCAGTAGAGGAAATTATGAATTCTTGGATTCCCCTTACGAAAACGGGTATATGATGTTAAGTGAATATCAGAATGCCTCTACTCAATTAAAGGATCGTTGGCGGAAACCGGGAGACGAGAAACACACGGATATCCCGTCGATTCCCGTGGGAGATAACTGTCGTCCGTTACGTCCGTTTGTAAATTCTGATGATACGATTTATCCTTTGGAAGCGTGGGCCTATTCTAATGTTCGGGTGGTGAACGCGTGGTATATTCGTTTCAATGATTTTCAATTTTCCTATAACTTGCCGGATAAATGGATTAAAGGGTTTGCGAAAAGCGTGACATTATCTTTTTCAGCCACAAATCCCCTACAAATTAAAAGTAAAGATTTTAAAGGACGGGATCCGGAAGTTGCCTTGGGACAACAACCTCGTTCTCAAGATTTTTCGCTTGGTGTGAAATTGAGTTTTTAATACTGAAAAAGAAATTGTTATGAAAGGAAAAATATGTTCATTAATATCAGTTTTGTTTCTTACAGGATGTAGTGACTTTCTGGAGGAAAGAAGCCAGGATGAGGTTCGCCCTTCTATGGTAAATGATTTAGAGCAGATTCTATTGGGAGACGGGTACCAGGAGAGTAATTTTTATTATGCCACGGAGATTTTTACCGATAACGTGGAGAGTGTGGGGGCACAGAGTGCGGCAGAGAAATCACAACATGATAGGGAAAAATGGCTGTATATGTGGCGTGATAATATGTTTGACGAAGATGGCGGAGGATATGATGCGAGATTTTGGGAAGCGCCTTATTCCAGCATCTTGGGGTGTAATTTAGTATTGGATTACCTGGATGATATGAAGGGGGACGATGATATGCGGGAAAGTATAAGGGGAGAGGCCTTGACCTTAAGGGCATGGTATTATCTTCATTTAGTGAACTTTTTCGGAATAGCCTACAATCAGGGAAATCCGGAAGTGGACTTGGGAGTTCCATTGAAATTGGATGCCACGGTAACGGGAGATTTTTTTGCTCGTAACACGGTGAAAGAAGTGTACGAACAGATTGAAAAAGATTTGTTGGAAGGAAATCGTTTGTTAAGCACTTACGCGTATAAACGCAACTTTTTCAGAATAGATCATTTAGCCGCGAAGGCAATTCTATCACGGATGTATTTGTATATGGAAAACTGGGACAAAGCCTTGGCCTATGCTGATTCCGTGTTGATGGTTAAACCGGATTTATTCGATTTGAATTCCATTTCATTGAGTAGACCTAACTCTTCGACTGCAAGCGTGTATTCAACAGAAACTCCGGATGAAATCATTTGGGGACGGGAATACGACCGTGGCTTTGAAGTGCCTGGTGCATCTTTACCGCCATTCAGCATTTCTTCGGACTTGGGTGGCTTGTATGTGAAAGGCGAATGGGCAAATTTAGTGGGCCGTACGGTGGAAGATTTGCGGGCTCTTTATTTTTATTGGAAGATCGATATCATGGGAAATAGAGCTTGGAAACGTATCGGGATCACGAAAGGTAAAGGTGATCTTGGTGGGTTCCAAGGAATACGGACGGCAGAATTATATTTGAACCGGGCAGAAGCTTATGCTCAAAAGTTTATCATTGAGGGTAATGATGCCTATCGAGAGGCTGCGTTAGCTGATTTGAATACACTACGGAAAAATCGTTTCAATAAAGAATTTTACAAAGAAATAGATGTGGTTGATAAAGAAGAGTTGTTGGATTATTGTTTGACCGAGAGACGTCGGGAATTGTGTGGGGAAACCAACCATCGCTGGTGTGACTTGCGGCGTTACGGGAAAACGGTGAAACACGTGTTGGTGGAGAGTGAATTGCAGGAATTCGAGCAAGATATGAGCCTTTTTGCTCTACCGATACCGGAAGATGTGTTAAAACAGAATCCAAACTTGAAACAAAACTAAGACGTGAAATTTTAATTCAGAATTTGTATGAAAATGAAATATATGATATCCATTATTCTAGGACTAGTGTTCTGGATGGGATGTAGTGATGATGAAAATTTAAGTCCGTCTGATGTGCCTGAATACGAGATAACTTTGCCTCAAGGAGAACATGAATATGATGATCGTATTGTAAATTGGTTTGATCGTACAGGCGTGTATCTCCTTTATAAATTCAATCCGGCAGATGCCTATTTTAATGTAGATCAGACATGGGCAGAAGCATACAGGGATACAAGTCTCGTGTATACTTGGTATACGTTTGGAGAGGGGGATTACGTGGAAAATAACACGGCCTACGTGGATGGCGTGGCTTATGAATTGGGAATCTCTTTTAAGACGGATGGTTCTTGGTTCGAATATTCAATTGTGGATGGGAAGTTGCTGGAGGTAGAGGCTAGCTTTAAGAATAGCGGGACTTTTAGTGTGCAAGAAGCTGATGAGGCATACGTGGGGGATCAATTGGCATTACTCGAGGAATTGTTCCTGAATTTTTATCCGGACAGCATCCTGCATAATTATATGCCGCTGAAAGTGCTTTTGGGACGTGAATTGAAAAGGTCTGCGGGTACAGATTTATCCTATACAAGCGTTTTTAATAATTTGATTTTGAGCCATGGGGATGAATCAATCACGACGTTAACGGTAGAAAAGAAAAAAGAATTGAAGGTTGATCTGCATATGTGGTTCATTAATGAACGGTTAAAGGAGAAACTTTCTTTTGATGAATTTTTTGAGGCTGCAGATTATTCGTGGGTAGGAGGTTCTTATTCTGATCGACCCGCTAAAAATGAGTGCTATGGACTTGGTTTTGTCGTTTGGCCGAGCAGTTATATAAATCTTGACATTGTTCAAGATGAGGATTTGAGCGCGTATTTAGAAATGATTATTGGGAATTCGTACGAAACGTTGACGGCAGAACCTGAGAATGGAGATTATAATGCCAATGACTACACGGGGATACTTCATCTCAAGAAAGATGTGAACGAGAAAATCAAAGAGAGGTATGATATTTTAATCCAAGAATTTAAACGGTTGGGTGTAGACTTACAGGCAATCGGGAATAGGGTAGTAAAGAATTAAGATAGTAAATAAATAACGTAGTATGGAAAATCCAGTTGTAAAAGTAGAACATTTATATCATCGTTATTCGACACAATGGGCGATTGAAGATATTAATCTTGAAATTGAGGGTGCGGGAGTTGTCGGTTTGTTGGGATCTAACGGAGCGGGGAAATCAACAACGATGAACATTATTTGTGGTGTGTTGAAACAGACAAAAGGTAAAGTGTATATTAATGGCGTGGACACGTTAAAAAATCCGGAAGTAGCACGTGGGTATATTGGTTTCTTACCACAAAAACCCCCTTTGTATCCGGACTTAACGGTGAACGAGTATTTAAACTTTTGTGCGGAAATCCACTGGATGGAGCGTAAAAGCATTAAGGCCGCTGTTAAAAGAGTGGAAGAACGTTGTGGCGTTTACCACATGAAAGATAGGTTGTTACGTAACCTTTCCGGGGGATACCAGCAGCGGGTTGGTATTGCACAAGCCATTTTACATGATCCGAAATTTGTGGTATTGGATGAACCGACGAATGGATTGGATCCGAATCAGATACTAGAGGTTCGTCAGTTAATCCAGAATATTGCAGAGGATCGTACCGTGTTGCTTTCGACTCATATTCTGTCCGAGGTGCAAGCAGCTTGTTCATCTATTAAAATGATCGAACATGGGCATGTTGTTTTTTCTGGGACCGTGGAGGAGTTTGATAATTATATCGAACCTAATACCGTTTATGCGAGATTTGATCTTCCCCCGACGATTGATGAGTTAGTTGCTCTTCCCGGGATAAGAAGAGCCGAGTTCTCGGATGACCACGGGGTGCGTTTATCATATGATGGAGACCGCGATACGATTAAAAATATGATTCGGGAGAGTGTGTCTAGAGGTTGGGAGATGACGGAAGTTAAAACAGAAAAAACTTCAATGGAAGCGATATTTGCAAAATTGTCAGGAAAGTAATTTAAATCAGATATAGTATGAGAGCAATATACAAGATAGCTCGTTTGGAGTTATCGAACCTTTTTTATTCGCCAGTAGCTTGGCTTTTACTTATTCTTTTCGTGTTTGTGACCGGTATGGGCTTTGCCGAAGTGTTGGAAAGATTGGCCCGACAGCAAGAACTTAGTAGTAACGGTTTGTATGCGATCTCCAAAAAATTATTTTATTTTACCTCAGGGGGCCTTTGGCTTAAAGTCACGAAATTCTTCTATTTATTGATGCCTTTGTTAACCATGGGATTGGTTAGCCAGGAGTTTAACCGCGGGTCAATAAAATTATTATTCTCGGCACCGATTACGGGTCGACATATCGTGTTGGGTAAATATTTGGGAGTTATGCTCTATGGATTGATCATGACGGGGATCTTGTTGGTCTATGTGATCATTGCCGGGAGTATGGTGGAATCTTTTGAATGGGCTACCGTGCTGACCGGATTGTTAGGGCTGTACCTGTTGTTCGGTCTTTACGCTGCTATCGGTCTCTTCATGTCTAGTTTAACGGCCTATCCTATTGTGGCTGCAATCGGAATGTTTGCTTTGTTGACCGTGTTGGAGTTGATTTCTGGGATATGGCAAGAATATGCTTTTGTACGTGAAATAACTTACTGGCTTTCCCTTGGTGGACGGACGAATACTTTTATCGCGGGTATGATTTGTAGCGAGGATGTCTTCTATTTTGTTATCATGAGTGCCATGTTCTTGGGATTTGCAATATTGAAATTGCAATTGTGTCGGGAGAGCTGTTCTTTCATGGGAAAATTGGGACGTTACATGGGAATTTTCATCGTGGCATTGTTATTGGGGTATATTACTTCCCGTCCGATGATGAAATGGTATTATGATGCCACATACACGAAAGATAATACATTAACCCAAGCGAGTCAGGACATCGTTTCAAAATTGGATGGTGGTTTGAAAATGACGACTTATGTGAACTTGTTTGGTAGTATTCATAACATGACGACGAAAGAAATTAAGGATGATCTTGCCCGTTATGATCGTTATGTGCGTTTTAAACCGGAAACGAAGATGGATTACGTGTTCTATTATCATGTAGACACGACTACTGATATTTTCAAAAAGCGCTATCCGGGGAAAACATTGAAACAAGCCGCGAAGGATGAAGCTAAATTGCAAAATACCCGATTAAGCAAGTACTTAACTCCGGAAGAAATTGATGCTAAAATCGATTTGAGTGATGAAGGATATCGTTTTGTGACTTTATTGGAACGAGAAGATGGAAAGAAAGCGTTCATCCGGGTTTATAATGATATGTGGCGTTTACCGAGCGAAGCTGAAATATCGGCAGCATTAAAACGCTTTGCGATGAAATTACCTCGTGTGGGTTTCTTGTCTGACCATGACGCTCGTTCAATCGTGGGGTCTCGAAATAGGGATCACTCTTATATGGTAGCGGCCAAAACTTTTAGAAATTCATTGATTAATCAAGGGTTTGATGTGGTGGATGTGAACTTGGGACGTGATAGAGGAGTACTGGATAGTTTGGATATATTGGTTGTTTCAGAACCATTGGAACCGTTTACGACGGAAGAAATTGAGATGTTGTCTCGTTACATTGAAGAGGGTAAAAATTTGGTTTTAGCCGGAAAGCCCAAGACATACACCTATTTAGATCCTTTAATGGATTTGCTAGGATTGCGTTTTGAACCGGGAGTGTTAGTTCAACGGCAAATAGAAGAATACCCGTCTAATTTGGTATTGAGTCGGGTCACCGAATCCGCTAAAGATATATCTCGTTATTGGGAGATCCTCTATGGATACACGAGCCGTGCGTTCCGCCCCTTGTCCTTGGTTATGCCGGGAGCCGCTGCAATTGCACAAGAGAGTGACAAGGGATTCCAGTTAATTCCGTTATTGGAAACTAGAGACTCTTCCGGTTGGAATGAATTAGAGACGATTGATTTTCTCAATGATACGGTTCGTTTGAATTCTTCTATCGGAGAGGTGGCAGGAAAGCGAATGACGATGGTTGGTTTGGAACGGGAAAAAGCCGGAAATCAGCAAAGAATTATCGTGTTAGGAGATGCAGATTGTTTCAGTATGGGTGAGTTGGCTACGACCCGTCGGGGAGTACAATCAGGAAATGGTCATCTCGTCATGTCAATGTTCGATTGGTTGTCTAACGGGGAATTGCCGGTAGATGTTTCCCGTCCTAGAAATATAGATAATAAATTGGCTTTAAGTATGGCTGGTGGAGCTACGATAAAAACGGTGTTGCAATGGATACTCCCATCGTTGTTACTCATTTTGGGTGTTATCGTTTTGTTTAGGAGAAAAGGAAAATAGAACTGGATAAATAATAATTTCCTTGGTGCTAGATTGATTGATAGATTGTAATGAATGAGTTCGGTATTGTACCGAACTCATTTTTCTACAAGTTTCAAGCTATAATTTAAACCCGTCTCGCTCTTTTCGAATTTGTTGTTTAATAGAGTGAGGGTCTTTTCGTCTTCACGCAAGAAGTTGAAAATGTCTTTCCCGTTATCTGCAACCAATTGCCATACAATAGCATCGTTATTAGTAGCATCTCCACGTTGTGTGAATCTTTTCCCCTTGTAATTAAAAATGGCATCTTTCCCGTTTTCCGCTTCGATATAAGTCATCGTTAACGTGAATGTCCCATCGCCACTATGTTCTTGATTTTGTATCGTTAAGGAATAACGAATGCCTGGACAAGAAGCTGCGGGCAAGATCCCCTCGTAAGTTCTTGTTTGTAATGCTCCCAATGCTTGATTTTTGTACACGATGAGCTTTGTTGCGGACATTCCTGTCGTGTATTTCCCTTTATAAAAAATCTCGGCGGTGTCGTTTAACAGCAACCCGTTGACTTGACTTTTATCGGCATCTAGTGTGCTGAAAGATAAGGTGTCCTTGTTTGCTGTTACGATGGAAATCGTGTTCATTGTGGCATCACACACGATGCCTTTTGTCTGGTGTTCTTTTGAGGCAGGAGAGCAACAGGCCATTGTCAGGGCTGCCAGAATGATGGATGTATTTTTCATGTATGTTGTTTTTGATTCAATCGAGCAAATTTTATACCAATGATGTCATGTGAACAATTAGAATGTATGACCGAGAAGATGGCTATATACACTGATATATATACGTTTAATTTATCTATGAGTTTCTTATATATTTTGTTTTACTTCGTATAAATTAGATTTATAGCAATTCCGAATGAATTAAATGATAGAGGCTAGATTTGTAAGAAAATAATAAGAATAATAACCAAAGTGCATCATTTTTAGTTGATTACTACTTGATGAATACCATCATGAACCTTATAGATACCTTATAGAAACCTTATATGAACCTTATATACAATAAGGTTCATACAAGATAATAAAAATGTATATTAAATGCTATATTACCTATTGCTCCGGAATTCATCAATTATTCATTCTTAATTTCGGTATAAACTGGGTAACTGTAGGAATAGTCTTTCCTTTGATATTAAAATAAGTGATTTTACAATTGTTTTTGAGAAGAAAATTCCATTAGAATAATTTGTTTCAAAGAGAGGAGAAGAACTTTGGTTGCTACTTGGAAAAATGATAGAGTAGAGAATTGATTTCTCAATGAATTTAGAATGTATGATGTTCTATCCTCAAAAAAAAGAATTTAATTCATGCATTATTTTGGGCAACTATTTCAATCATAGGAAGGAGATATTTTTTATTTGGTCCAATCTGATATGTAGGTATCTGATTTTTTTTACTTTTGTACGTGGTTATGTATGTTTTAGAATGGAAATGAAAGATGTAATACGGGCATTGCGTGTTGGAAACAAACAAGTTTTCGAGCAGGTTTTCGAGGAATATTCCCAGGTGATGTTCTTTACCGCAATGGGATTGGTCGGGGATAAAGAAGTTGCGGAGAATGCCGTTCAAGACACTTTTTTATATCTTTGGGAACATAGGAAGAGACTTGATGAAAATGGGTCATTAGTGGGATTCCTGCATATAAGGCTGAAGCATTATGCATTGAATTATTTGCGCCATGAAAAAATAAAGGTTGCGAATCAGGAGGGTATTATCCGAGAATTGGAATTTTTAAATGAGGACGAAGAGGATTTTGCGCCTCTGTTGGAGGAAATTCGTTGTCAGATAGAGGTATTACCAGAGAATTGCCGAAAAATTTTTGTGATGGCTGTGGTGGAGGGAATGAGCTATGTTGATACAGCACGTGCATTGGATGTATCTGTAAATACGGTAAAATCTCAAGTTAAAATTGCTTATCGTAAGATAAAAGAAGGTGTTGGACATCGTATGAGTGCAATGAATTTATTGATATTGCTCTCTCTTTTAGATGAAAAATTATTTTAATTATTTTTTTTGAAAAATCTTTTCACCCTTTGGGGAGTATCGTGTGTATATGTAGCGAAAAGTTAGTTAAGCTATGTATAGAGATGAATTATTTGAAAAGGTATGGAAGACACTTTTCTCTGATAAAAAGGATCAGGTTGATTGTTCTGATCCTGAAATTAGAGGGATAATCAGGTGGATGAAAAGAACTTTGACAACCACGGAACCTGATTATAAGAGTATGTGGAAAAAGTTGCAGGTCGAGCAGCAAAGGCGTAGATTAAAATTGTTTGTTCGTTGGAGTGCTGCCGTGATTTTGCCTGTATTAGTGTTGTCTGTGTCTTATCTATGGAGGAATGAAGAACCTTCATTAACCTCTGTGCGCTTAGCTGAAAATGCTCCTGAGGGAGTTCGGTTGATACTTTCTGATAGCTCGGTTGTTAGTTTACAGGCTAGACAACATTTTGAGATTGTTGATGATGAGCGCATGAATGTACGGCAGGACAGGGGAACAAGATTGGTTTATAAGGAACGAAGTGTTAGTGATACTGTGGTGCGTTATAATACCTTGGAAGTTCCAGCAATGGCTGATTATCAGATACAATTATCAGACGGAACAATTGTTTATATGAATGCGAAAAGTCGATTGCATTATCCTGTCGCTTTCTATGGAGAGGAAAGAAAGGTGTATCTTGAAGGAGAAGCGTATTTTGAGGTTACTAAGGATAGCTTACATCCTTTTGTTGTTCAAGCTAGTAATGTAACTGTGCGCGTGTTAGGAACGTCTTTTAATGTGAATGCTTATCCGGATAGCGAAAAGATGACAACCACGCTGGAGGAGGGGAAGGTGCAAGTTGTTTATGGTGGAACGGAAAATATATTAACACCGGGAAAGCAGTTGATTTGTAAGCAGAGTACTAATGAGATCGAAATGCGTGAGGTTGATACGGAACAGTTTACTTCTTGGAAAGATGGTTATTATGTGTTTTATAAAGAGACGTTGGAAAATATCATGGAACGTTTAGTTCATTGGTATGGAGTGGAGGTTTCTTATCAAAATGAAGAATTGCGGAAGATCGAGTTTGTTGGGCGTTTGCATCGTTATGAACGAATTGATTATTTGTTAAAACGTATGGCAGATACTCAAAATGTGGAATTTGTAATTAATGGAAATGTTGTAGAGGTTAAAAATAAAACAGATTGAAGATACTGCAAATCTCCAACCTGTTGTTTTAGAATATACTTTTCATTGCGTTGACCTCGAATGAATAGTATAAAGTGTCTAATATTTATTACAAAATTATGAAAAAAAATGAGAAGCTACGCTTGTTTTTAAAGGGTATTTTGTGGCATGAAAGGTTAATGTTTGTAAACCTATTGCCGTTTTTTCTTTTGGGTTTATGCATGATGTTACAAGTGAACGTGCAAGCTCAGACTGTAAAGGTTTCAGTAGATTTCAAAGATAAGACTTTGAATGAAGTGTTGGTGACATTGAGTAGGGTGTCGAAGTGTGATATCTTTTATGGATTTGAGTTAGTGCAGTCGAAAGGGCAAAAAGTGACTTTGAAGGCAGAAAATCGGGAACTAGGGAGTATTTTAAAAGAGTTGTTACCAGCTTATGATTTGTATCACACGTATGACGGGCATGTGGTTGTTATTCGAGAGAAAGCGATTAACACGAGTAAAATTCCAGAACGGGTTCGTATTCATGGTGTTGTTATGGATGAAAAAAAGGTTCCCATTCCGGGTGTTACCGTGCGTTTGAAAGGAGCAAGTGCGGGTACGGCTACAGATAAGGATGGAAAGTTTTTGTTCATCTATAAGCAGAGTAAAGATATTGTTTTGATCTTTTCTTTTATCGGGATGAAGACTCAAGAGGTGAAGTACACGGGGCAAGATACGATGCGAGTTATTTTGCGTGAAGATCTTATGGAGATGGATGAGGTGGTTATTACTGGTTATCAAACTATTGATAAAAGGCATTTGACAAGTGCCGTAACTTCTTTGAAAGCGGAGAATATTAAAGTTTCCGGAATGAATTCGATAGACCAGATGTTGGAAGGTAATGTACCGGGAATGATTTTTATGCAAAATTCCGGTCAAGTGGGGGCTGTACCCAAGTTACGTATTCGTGGTTCGTCCACGGTATTGGGTAATCGTGAACCGTTGTGGGTAATTGACGGGGTTGTTCAGTATGACCCTGTGGCTGTTGATCCTTCGCAATTGAATGACCCAGATTTCGTAAATTTGTTGGGTAACGCTATTTCAGGATTGAATCCGGAGGACATTGAGCAGATTGATGTGTTGAAGGATGCTTCGGCTACTGCGCTTTATGGGGTGAAAGCGGCTAATGGTGTGATTGTGATTACGACGAAAAAAGGACGGGTGGGACCTCCGTCTGTGGGATATTCATTGACAACTTCTTTTCAACGTCGTCCTTATTATTCCGACCGGGATGTGAACGTGATGAATTCTGCAGAACGAATTGAGTTTTCCCGGGAGTTGATGCGTAATTTGGTGGATTACCCGATGATTGATACTTGGGTGGGATACGAAGCGGCTACCCGAGATTATTATAATGGGGATCTTTCTTTCACAGAGTATCAGAAAGAGGTGAGTAATTATGAAAAAATGAATACGGATTGGTTCGGAATTCTTACGCGTAATACTTTTTCTCATAATCATACATTGAGTATTTCCGGGGGAAGTCAGAATATGCGTTACTATACTTCCGTGGGATATAGTGATATGGGAGGAGTGATTAAAGGAGAAAGTAATCAGCGCTACACGGCTAATATTAAATTGAATATCAATCATGAACGCTTTTCGATGCAGTTTGGGTTAAATGGGAATTTTGGTATCCGGAAGTATATTCCCTCGGAGATAGGAGTGTTGAATTATGCTTACGAAATGAGCCGCGCTGTACCTCTTTACAATGAAGACGGGTCGTTACTTTTTTACCAAAAATCAGATGTTAATTCTGAAGACGGGAAAAATTTTTACCGATATAATGTGTTGAATGAGATTAATAATTCGGATTATAATCACGAGTCAAGCCAAATGGGGTTTAATGCCAACTTGAATTACAATTTTACCCGTTCGTTAAAAGCGAATGTCACTTTCTCTTATTCACTTTCCTATTCCGAGCAAGAAAATTATTATAGTGGAAATTCATTTTATGCTTCCACTTTACGAGGAGCTGAAATAGGGCAGGAAGTGGCTTACAAAAGTAAATTGCCTTCTGGGGGCGAATTGAAAGAGATCCGAGAACGAGGGAATAATTATATGTTGAGAGGACAGTTGGATTATAATAAAATCTTGGATAAAGAACAGAAACATAATATTGGCGCTAGTTTTGGGGCGGAGATTAATTCCAGTCACCGACGGGGTAATTCCCGAACTATTCGGGGATACGTGCCTGAACGTGGATTGCTGATCAATCCCGTGGATTATAAAAAATACACGGCTTACGTAACTTGGCTTACGACAGACCCATCGGCATTGGGGGTGCGTACAGATGAATTGACGAATACTGCAGGAGTGTATTTCTCGGCTTTCTATAATTATAAGAATTTGTATTCTTTCAATTTCAATACTCGTATGGATGCTTCCAATAAATTCGGAGAGCAGAGTAATGACAAGATGCTGCCCGTGTGGTCTGTGTCTGGTAGATGGAATATTGCTGAAGATTTATTCTCGAATGTTGCATGGGTCAACGATTTGAACATGAGGGCTTCTTTCGGTTATCAGGGGAATATGCTGGGGATAGGTCCAGAATTAGTAATTGAGAAGGGAGAATTGAATCCTAACCATAATAAATATGGCTCTACTGTTTTCAATTATCCGAATCCCAACTTGAAGTGGGAGAAAACGTTGTCTGTGAATGGGCAGGTGGATTTCGCCTTTTTCCGCAATCGTCTGGTTGGGTCGGTAAGTTATTTTTACAAGCATACGACGGATGCTTATATAAGTAAGAGTGTCTCGGAGGTGAATGGTGTTTCGACTTATACGGTGAATCAAGGAGAATTGACGAATTCGGGATTAGAGTTTAGCTTTAATCTTAATCCGATTGTTCCCAAGGTATCAATAAATGGACAGGCGGATGGTTTCCGCTGGAGTATTGATCCTCAGTTGGGATCCGTTGTAAATAAATTAGTGAATAAATTGAAAAACAACCGGGAGAAAGTGTTGAAGGATGATGTCAAGTATAGTGACTATTTGAAAGGAACTGTTGAGATTCCGGGAGAGCCGTTAAATACGTTTTACTCGTACAAGTTTACCGGTTTGAGCCCGGAAAACGGTTTGCCAATGTTTGCGAATTGTGATGAGTTTACAGCCAATGGCGTGGATAATAAAATACGTTTCGAGGGGATGGGTAAAGAAGAGGTTTTCCGCGAAATCATGGTGAAGTCAGGACGGCGTGAACCTTTTCTTCAAGGATCTGTTGTGAATACGTTTTCGTACAAAGGGTTCGTGCTTAATTTTAAGTTGGATTATAGTATTGGGTCTAAAGTACGGTTGTTACGTCTTTACGACAATGTGGTAAAGCGATATGGTACGATTGCCCCGCAGCCGCACGTGAATGTACGTAAGGAATTTGCCAATCGCTGGCGAAACCCGGGAGATGAGCGATACACGAATATGCCGGGGATCGTGAGTGGTTCGGAGTTTGCGAGAACTATGATACCATGGTGGAAGGGACAATCATATGCTTTTGCTGATAATATCTGGCAGATGTATGACGATTCCGATATGCGGGTGGTAAGTGGAAATTACTTAAAACTGACGAACATTTCTTTGCGATATAATATTCCGGTGCAATGGTTAAAGAAATGTTATATGAAGTCTGCTTATGTGAGTTTGACGGGAGTAAATCTCTTTACACTTTGCCATAAGGATTTGAAGGGACAGGATCCGAATCAGTCCGGAACTTCTCCGCGTATTAATTTGTCGTTACGTCCTACCTACTCGTTGACTTTAAATGTTTCATTCTAAAATGTATTAAGATGAAAAATTGCTTCTATTTGTTTTTGATATTTATGGTGCTTTCTAGTTGTGGTGATTTTTTGGAAGAACGTTCAGAGGGAAAGGCCTATGTCACTTCTTGTGCTGATTTGGAAGAGCTACTGGTGGGAGAGGGTTATTGGAATTGGGAGAATCAACAAGATGTGTTGGATATGAAAAATTTGCCTTTCCTGCACTTGATGGATGACGATACAGAGATGTGTTTACTCGGTAATGCTCATAGTTATTACGAGAAGCTTCAAGCTATTTATAGTTGGGAAAGACTACCTTTTAATGAAAAAGGTAATCCTTTTCCGGATGAAGCTTGGAAACATTTTTATCATACGATTAGTGTAGCAAATGTGGTGCTTGATAAGCTACCGGAGTTTTCGAATGAATCGCTTGAGTTACGTGAACGGATTGAAGGGGAGGCTCTTTTTATTCGGGCATGGAACTATTATTACTTGATTAATCTTTATGCTAAGCCGTATTCGAAGACAACGGCCTCGATGGATCCCGGGGTACCCGTGAAGCTCGATCCAATGATTGAGGATGTCTTTTTTTCTCGTCAATCGGTAGATAGCGTTTATTCGTTGATTGTGTCGGATTTAGAAAAGGCTGTAGTATTGTTGGATGGGGGGGTGGAAGAGACGATCTATCAAGCGAGTGAAGCTGCCGTGCATGCGCTGTTAGGACGGATCTATCTGTATATGGGAGAGTATGAATTGGCTCTTGTACATTTGGAGGATCCTGTTTTTACTTCTTATGCTTTAGTTGATTTATCAAGTGCTTCACTTTCTTCTTCTAGTATGGAGATGGAGGTTATTCACTCTCAGATGGTAGATGGTGGTTTGGTGTCAAAATTGTCAGTTGATTTTCAGGTATCCGAAGAGTTATATTACGATATGTATGATCCTGAAGATCAAAGAGGAAAATTTTTCTTCTCTTCGGCATATTATGGAAATCGTATATGTGGAAAATCAGTTCCTTCCGTGGGAGCTTTGCGGGTGGCAGAGCTTTTCCTAAATCGGGCGGAGGCTTATGCTATGTTAGAGGGACAAGAGGAGAAGGCTGTTGAGAATTTGAGAGCCTTACGTTCCAAGCGTTATGTAGAAGGGACGAGTTTGGAAATTATGGATTCTTTTAAAGGGTTGACAGGAAAGGAATTGGTTGATTTTATCCGGCAGGAACGTCGTCGAGAACTTTGTTTTGAAGGACATCGCTGGTTTGATTTGCGACGTTATGCAGTGTCTCCGAAATACCCGGAAAGTAAAATGATTCGTCATAATATCTATGGGGAGGGTGCTTCCGCTAGTGAGCAGGTTTTGTTGGGATATTATATTCTTGATACCTATGATAAAGATAACGGTTGGGTATTGCCTATTCCGGATTATGCAATAGAGTTTAATGACGGAGCTTTAGAAAATAATGAACGGGAGGATCGCACATTTTTTGAGCTGTAAGTGTTTGTCTTAAAAATAAGAAGATGATGAAAAGATTTTTATACATGAGTTTTGTTTGCCTGATATTGATGGCGTGCAACAAGGATGAAAATGAGGAGGGGAAAGTTAGTTATGCCGATGTGGATTGGTATGCGATTGAGGATTCCGATGACCCGTTGGATCATTTGATTTACACGTGTTATGATGAATATGGAGTTGCCATATTTTACGAGGATACAATTGGTCGTGTACAAACAGGCACGAGCTTTGATGGGACACCTCGTATGCATTACGAGGTATTAGATGTCAATTACATGATTACCACGAAGAATGATCAGAACTCTTATACAGAGAGTAGGGATCGCGAAGCATTGATGAAAACAGTGGAGTTTCTTAAAACTGATGTATTACCTCGTCTACCGGAATCTGTACAACCGAGGTGTTATTTTTTGACAGATTCGTGTATTACTTACCGGAAAACGTATATTACCAGAGTTGCTGGAAAAATTATAGAAGGTTGTGATGATTTTGCTTGGAGAGCGTTGGCTACAACGATGATCGGACGCGTGGGACGTATGGAGAATGAGTTACCCTCCGTATGGGCAAAATATGCGGGCGAGATTTTAGCTGCAGATGTAACATTGAAACTGGTGAATCATTATGCTTTTGAATTGCAGGAGTTTTATGATTTATCAGAAAATGTTCATGTGCCAGAAGTATTATCTGGATCTAGCAAGAAAACGATATATGGCCAACGGATGAACCGAAGTAATAGAGATTACCCTTTCCAGCATTGGAATTTGTATGGTTTTTTGAATTTTTCGGAGGTGTATAATCCGGATAATCAAGATGCGGATCGGAAAGGATATACAGCTCCACTACAGACGGATGATCTTCGGGCGTTTGTGACCGCTTATTATCAGTATACGGAGGAGGAGTTCAAGGCATTGTATACAGATTATGAGGTGATTCTAGCTAAGTATGATGTGATAAAAAAAATAGTAGAGAAATTGTAATTGAAAGTGATGGAATCGTTTTTAGAGACAGTATTTTATTGTCTCTTGGGATGTTATTGTTGTAAAAAAAATCAAAATCAAGAAAATTATGAGGAAAATTAAATTAATTGTATTTGTTTTTGGGCTTATCGGGTTATGTACTCCGGTAAGGGCCCAGGAGAAATTTTTAGAGATGATAAAGGATGAGATGAATAAGGAATTTGCAGAATTGCAAAAAGAGAAACATGCACCTTATTATATGAATTTTCGGGCCGTGGATGAACGGCGGACATTTGTAATGTCTACCTTTGGAGCTATTATGCAATCCGTGAAAAATCATCGCCGCTATCTTGTGCCCCAGGTACGTATCGGAAGTCCCGAATATGATAATTTTACGACACGTGAAATGGGATCGGGGGCTGGACGTGGAGGTCCATCCGTAGCTCAACTTTCTTTGAATGGAGAGTCTGGCGAGGCGGCTGATCGAAATGCTATCTGGTATGAGACAGAAAGTCGTTATAAGGTTGCTGTAAGTGCTTTGCAGCAGGCGTTGGGGAACGAGCAAATGTTTTTGCAGATTAGTGATAAATCTCCGAGTCTTTCTAAAACAAAAATTGAAAAATATTATGAGCCTCAGTTACCGGCAGAAAAGTTAACGATAGACCGAGAGGCTTGGGGAAAACGTTTGAATGAGATTTCCTCTGAATTTAAGAAATACCCGGAGATTATAGAGGGGTCGGCACATATCGAGTATAATGTTTTGCGTACTTATTTTATCAGTACAGAAGGAGCAGAGATCGTGCATAATTTGCCATATGCCCGAATTATGGTACAGGCTTCGACGATGGCTGATGACGGGATGCGTTTGCCTTTGCATCTTTCTTATTTTGCTTATGACCCGGATAATTTACCGAGTAATGATTCGATTATGAAGGATGTGAATGTTATTGCGAAGAAGTTGATCGCTTTGCGTACGGCACCGACGGTGGATCCATTTTCGGGGCCAGCTTTAATGTCTGGAGCAGCTAGTGGCGTTTTCTTCCATGAAATTTTCGGGCATCGTACGGAAGGGCAGCGGATGAAGAAGGATGTGGACGGGCAGACTTTCAAGGATATGATAGGAAAACTTGTGTTACCAGAAGGAATGAGTGTTGCAGATGATCCGACATTGAGATATTGTGCGGGAACAGAATTGAATGGTTATTATAAATATGATGAACAGGGAGTCAAAGCAGAACGAGTAGATGTGGTAATTGATGGTAAGATGAATGATTTTTTGATGACACGTACTGCTTTGGAAGGACATGCTAGAAGTAATGGGCACGGTCGCGCCGTGGGTGGTTTTGATCCGGTCTCTCGTCAGTCGAACCTGATTATCTCGATAAAAGATCCAAGGACAGAGAAAGAGTTACGTGCTCTTTTGATTGAAGAAATCAAAAAACAGGACAAGGAGTTCGGTTTTTATTTCAAAGAAGTATCTGGAGGATTTACTCAAACAGGAAGGATGGCGATAAATTCGTTTAATGTTACCCCGTTGGAGGTGTATCGCGTGTATGCAGACGGTCGTCCTGACGAGCTAGTGCGCGGATTAGATATGATTGGCACACCTTTGGCGATGTTTTCAAATATCGTGGCTGCGGGAGGTCAGGTAGAGGTGTTTACTGGTATGTGTGGTGCTGAATCGGGCTCAATCCCCGTGACGGCAGTTTCCCCATGTATTTTAGTGAACCGGATTGAGGTACAGCGTGTAATGAATTACAAGGCAATTCCTCCTATTTTGGAAAGACCGTGATAAGGTATGACGTGTATAAATAAAATAAAGAAATATTATGAAAGCATATATTTGGAGTTTATTGGTACTGCTGTTGATGGGCAGTATAAATGTGTGGGCACAAGGAGATGATGATGCGGTTATCTTCAAGGCTATGGAAGATGAGATGAATCGTGGAATGAAGGAGTTGAAACAGGCGGATAGTAAGCCTATCTGTTGTATAGGAGTAAATGCGGTATATGGTCGCACTTTTATGGTACGTGGTATTTTAGGGGGAATTATTCAATCGGATATAATTCCAGTGTCTTACGGTTCCGTGAATGTATTAGCCGGGGATTATAACTTTACCAGTCAGATCAAGTACCCGAATGAGTTGGAACGGCATCAACTATTCAGCTTGCCTGTTGTTCCAGATTATGAACAGATTCGCCGTGGGATCTGGGGAGCAATGGATGCAACATATAAAAATGCGCAAAAGCAAATTTACCGTAAGCAGGCATATTTTGATAATATCATTATACCGGAGGAAGAGAAAAAGATTATACCGTTCCCGAAGATTGAACCTGTTAGCCGTATTGTAGAACCTCGTGATGAGTATAGTATAGATCAGGCTTATTGGGAAAACTATATCAAGGAGTTGAGTGGTATATTTAAAAATTATAAAGATGTTATATTTTCTTCTATTTATGTCATGGGGAAGGATTTGGAGATTTACCAAATGAATACGGAGGGGATAAAGGTAAAACAGCCAGTGAGGTTTGTCTATCTTTTTTGTAATGCTTCAATACGTGATGCCGAGGGGGTATCAAGTAATTATCAGTTGACAGAATCTGCTATTTGTCCTCAAGATATGCCTTCATTGGATGAGATGAAGAAAAAAGTAACCGATATGGCGGAGACTTTGGTGAAAATGAAGAATGCACCGAAATTTGAAGGTGATTATACAGGGCCGGTATTATATTTGGATGATGCTTGTCAAACTTTTCTACTGGGAGGGGATTTATTTGGGGTATCTTCTCGTTATGTGGCAGCAAGAAAAACGGAAGATCCTGGTTTGTACTCGCAATACAAGCCGACGTTGGAAAATAAAATCGGTCAGTCTGTGACTCATACGGCATTAACGGTGAAAAACTATTCGTCCATGTATGATTATAAAGGTTTTAAACTTATGGGAGCTTACGAGGTTGATGCCGAAGGTATTATACCCGAAAAGGAAATGACTTTGATAGAGAAAGGGGTTTTAAAACAACCGTTGAGTAGTCGGACGCGTTCTGTTTATACAGAGAAATCGACGGGAAGTATGCGTTGGACCGGTAATGGTAGTTCAATCGTTTGCCCGGGAACATTACACGTGAGTGCAGATAAAGGATATTCTCAAGAGGAATTGAAAAAAATGTTGATTAAAGAAGCTAAAAAACAAAAGTTAAATTGTGCTTATATTGTAAGAGGAAATTCTGGAGCCTATTTTGAAGAGATTTATCGTGTGAATTTGAAAACAGGGGAGGAAACGTTGGTTTTTGCCGCCCAAACACCCCGGGAGAGCTGGGGATGGATGGGAAGTGCTATGGCTTTTTCTGAAGAGGAAGGTATAGTCAATATTCCGGCATTTGAATTACCTGTTTCTCTGATTTATCCCAATGGCGTTCTTTTTAAGAAAGCGAAAATTAGCGAGATAAAAGAAAAAGAGAAACCAATGATATTGACGCGTCCGCTGGATCGGTGAGTGTATAATTATTTATTTTTATACGGGATTTGCCGGTAATAATGGCCGGCAATCCGTTTTTATATGAGTTGTCTAAAAATGTAAGTTTATTTTTATGAGATTAATTATTTTTTTATTCTTAGTATTTTTTTGTTTCAGTGCTTGTTCTGTGAAGCAAGATGCTCTTCGGGTGGCAGGTCTATATGATAAGGGTACTCAATTGGATGTCTATCTTGTAGCACGAGATGGTGTAAATAAAGATACTTTGAGTAAAGGGGAGGTTTTGGATGGATTTTTTTCTCTTTCAGCAAAAATGGGTTCGAAACATCCTGTTTCTGTGGAGATATGTCAAAAAAAAACAGGACGTAATATGGGACGTCTAGAACTTCCAAGGGGAGAAGGAAGTTATTTAGTATACTTAAATCAGGATTCCCGATTGAACTGGCAACAAGAAGGAGATTTGTTATACGAGGATATGGATTCCTATTATCAGAATCATTTACGGTTGGATACTATTTCTCGAAATTTACGGAATGCTAGTGCTAAAACTAATAAGCAAACACATGATTCATTGGCAAAGGAACTTGTAAAGGAGATAGAAAGTTATATGGCTAATGAGCAGAATCTGATGAAGCGTAATGCGGCATCCTATGTTTCTGCAATGGTATTACAGGGGAAATTAAATTATTTTATATCAGGGGGGCACGTGAAACACTTTAGTTTGCAACGAAGTATGGATCGGGATAAATATTCCCTTCAAGAGTGGGAATGGTTGATGAGTTATTATAGATATATGCTTAATGATTCGCTAAAAAATTGGTTAAAAGAGAGGTATTTTTTTGTCCGTTTGGGAAAGATGAGTGCGGATATGCAAGTGATGCAGGTAAATCGCATGATGGATATTGGACATTTGGCACCTAATTTTTCAATGACTGATTTGAATGGCAATGTGTTTAAGATGCATGATATAAAAGCGAAGGTGAAATTTCTTGATTTCTGGTCATCTTGGTGTGGAAAATGTCGGGCGGATATGCCTGAAGTGATGCAATATTATAACGAGTTTCGAGATCAGGGATTTGAAGTGCTTGCTGTTTCTGTTGATTATATAGAAAAAAGTTGGAAGGAGGCAATTAAAATGGATAAATTGGATTTTAAATATCATGGGCTTTTTAATCGTAGCCTGCTAAGTTATCTTTATGGGGTGGCAGCTCTTCCGGCGACTTATTTGTTAGATGAACATAACAATATTATTGGAAAAAATCTTCATGGACAAGAATTACGGGAAGCAATTCGTGAAAATTTGAAATGAGATGGATGTTGAAGTGATTGACCGCTAGTACTCGTCATCTTCACCACCTCGAATGAATCGAGGATCGCCCGGGGTAAGATTAAATCTAGAAGTTCTTTCGTCGTCGTTATTTTGATTAAATATGCGAAGATAATATATTTGAATCCTCTCGATAGTGTTTCAAAAAGTGTGTATTTTCCTTCTTTTCTCATGCATGCAAAATTATAAATAGTTCAATAAAATAATCT
>NZ_JADMSV010000013.1:0-120274 GCF_015560935.1 Butyricimonas sp. BSD2780061689_150309_C8 | reverse complement strand
TCCATAATAATTCATTTTTGAAAATTGCATTACAAAAATAATCAATTCGGAATTTACACACTTTTTGAAACACTATCAATAAAATAATCTTGATTCTAAAAAACGATAAGATTTTTATTGTTTTCTATATTTTTATTCGTAAATTGTGTGTGAAAATTTTCCTATATAGTTGCAATATGGAAAATAGTTGAAATAAAGGATTTGATTTTTCACAGAATTATTAATATAAATAGCTTATTTATGAAAAAAATCATTTGTATTGCTTTTTTATTATTCAATTGTTCAAATGCAATAAGTGATAATAAAAAAACTCATGGATTAGGTGTTCCGTTGACTAGTAATGAAATGAATGCTATAAGTAAAATCAAAGAAATGGTTTTAGAATTTATAGGAAAGAGTAGGACGATAGAACCTCCATTTTCTTTTACCGCAATTTTAAACATAGATAGCACAGATGTTACGTTATTACCATATTACGATTTTGATACTGCAATTTTTTACAAGGATCCTTCTCCAGAAAAAATACTGGAAAGTCTTGTCGTGTCAAATGACTTGTATTTTGCCATTTCAAAAGATGGATGTTTAGAGTATAGTATGCTAGCGAAAAGAAAAGAAGATGCTTGGATTTTAAGTAGATTTTCAGAAAATTGGGGGATATTATAAAATGGTTTCCAGAGAGGTTACGAGAGGCTGATTCAAAAGATTTTAAAATATTTCGTGTGGGGGGAGTAGAGTATTTTCTTTATTACAAAAAAGGAAAACCAATTTATTCAACTAATATAGGTAAAGAAATTTCTGAAGAAATATTATGTGAGACTATATTAGAATCAATAAATAGAGCGGTTGAAAATAAAAAGTATTTGGATAGTCTTGGTATGAATTTTTAGACTGACAAAGGAGGGACAAAACTTTATGTTTAAACATCCCTCCTGAAGTCTATTTTAGATCTGTTCTCCAATGCATGAAAGAGTTGATCTTTTTATTCATGGAAGTCAACAAATACTCGTCCCTCCCTGATTTTCTTACAATAGTCGCTGACTTTCATGTGTTCCGGATGAACTTTATAACGGGCGAGCGCTTCGGCATCGGCAAAAGTGGAGATTAGGACCGCATCGTATGCCGTATCGGATTCCTTTTCATTGATTCCGACCTGTAATGATATGATTTCCGGAACGATCCCGACCAGTCTTTCCAAGCTTTCTTTCATGATTAATGCGTTCTCTGCTTTTGTTTTTCCCTCGGCAAACTCCTTGAGTTTCCACATAACAATATGTTTTAGCATGCTTTTTGATTTTAAATAATACGTTGCAAAAGTAGTCTTTTATAAAAAATAAAACTAATTTTGGATGCAAGGGAGGATCAGATGGGGGGATTGAAAAATAAATATAAAACAAACGAGTTATGGTGGAGAAGGCCAAAAAATCAAAAGCGTCAAAAGATCAGACTGCTACAGATATAAATTTCAAGTTCAAGAGTATTCGCACAAGTTGTAGCGAGGTAATTGATTTTACCGGAAACAAGCATTATCGTACGGTTTTCCGCTTGAACGAGGTCGAAACTTTGTTCGTGGATACGGAAGTGATAAATAAACAGTTTGATGAAAAAGCTTGGGATGCGGAGATTGTGGCGGCTTTGATATATATGCATGGAGAGCAACCTGTACTGGTGGCACAAAAAGGAGGAAAAGTTACCATCCCCGAAACGGAGTCTATTTTTCAATTTTCAACTGCTTTTTCTGTCGAGGACTTTACAGACTTTAGGTTTCAAGAAGGAGCTTATCGGGTACAGGTGATGATAAACGGGCAAGCCGGGGTGTCGGATGAAATCCATTTGTTGGAACCGCATGACTTGTTCCGGGATTATTTTCAATTGTTGGACATTGGGTTTGACAAATGTGTGGAGGAAGCTCCTGATGTGCAGCGTCCTCACTCGTATCAGGCCTTTGCAGCCAAAGGGTTGGAAGACGTTCGGTTCTATCTGGTGGCAGAGAATTTTTTATCGAGTGAATGGACGTATGAATTTTTGATTAATGTGTTTGACGCTAACGGAATACTAAAAGCTAATCGAGTAGCTAAAGGGAAT
Organism: Butyricimonas sp. BSD2780061689_150309_C8; assembly: GCF_015560935.1. Classification (NCBI taxonomy): domain Bacteria; kingdom Pseudomonadati; phylum Bacteroidota; class Bacteroidia; order Bacteroidales; family Odoribacteraceae; genus Butyricimonas; species Butyricimonas sp. BSD2780061689_150309_C8. The sequence continues at coordinate 118,192 of NZ_JADMSV010000013.1, read as the reverse complement.
TATTACATTCCGAACCGGGAAGGAAAGCGTTTGCTTTGTTTTGCCTTGGATTTAGGGGCAGGATTGAGTAATTTTTGGGAAGAAGGGAAATATAGGGTTGAAGTATTGTGTTTTGATCAGCCTGTGATTCAATTGGAGTTTTCGATTGGGGAGCAGGATTTACCCTACAATTTTACCGACGAAATTGCCGGAATCAACGGGCAGGTACATGAAGTAGCGGGAGAACCTTCAACTCCACAAGATAAGGAAGAGGCTCTATCCCGTTTGTATCAGTTAGTGGGATTGCGTAAAGTGAAAGAGGAAATTACCCGGATGTACGAGTTGGCAGAATTCGTGAAAATGCGACAAGAGAACGGTTTTAACGATAAACTTCCGGTTTTGAATATGATCCTTATGGGGAATCCGGGAACAGGTAAACATTTGGTTACCGAGATCACGGGAGAGATGTTTTACCGTTTGGGAGTACTGTCAAACGGTAAAGTGCATCGGTATAAGAGAGAGGATTTTACCCGTCCGGGAGTGATCGCGGAAGAACAGTTGATTCGGGAGGCTATCACGAAGAGTATCGGAGGTATTCTGTTGATTGAGGATGCAGATGAATTGTACCCGACAAATGACCCGAATGATCCGGCCATGCGTATTTTTACCGTGTTGTTGGGAATTTTGGAGCAAGAGCAACCTTCTTTGTTGGTTGTCATGGTGGGAGATGTGATGGCTTTGCAGGCAATTACAGAAGGAATTCCCGGTGTGAAGAAATGTTTCCCTTACCAATTTGTATTTGATGATTATTCGGCAGAGGAATTGATGGAAATTACTCATCAAATGTTGGAGAAGCGACAATTTAAGTTTACCCCGGAGGCTGAGGATAAGTTCTCCGATATGTTGAAGGATTGTTGTTCCGTGAGGGAATCCGGCTTTTCTAATAGTAGATTTATAGAAGAGCGACTGGATGATGCTTCGACACGGATGGCCAAGCGATTGATGGCAAATCACAAGGGTACACATACAAAGGAAGATATGATGTTGATTCAGGTGGGAGACATCGAAACGCTGGAACAACCGGATCCGAGTAAATCCGTTGATGCATTGAATGAGATGATTGGATCTAAAGAGTTAAAAAACAGCTTGATTAGCTATATTAATTATATCTATTTTATCCGGGAAAGACAAAAGCATGGTTACGCAGATGTGATTCCGCCTTTACATATGCTGTTCACCGGGAATCGGGGGACAGGGAAAACGACTGTGGCCCGAATGCTTGGGGAGATATTCGAGTCGGCCGGGATTCTGGAAAGTTCTATGGTGACCGTCAGGAGCAGGGGGGAAATTATTGGTGATGGTTCCATTCCTCCACAACAGATTGCCATGTATATTTTCGAACAGGCAAGAGGGGGTATTCTTTTCTTGGAAGATGCTCACACCTTGTTTCAAGATAATGTGGGGGCTGCGGCATTGAGTGTCATTTTTGGGCAATTGTCACCTACCGATAATGGAGATACCATTGTTATATTGAGTGGTGACCCGGAAGCGATGGATAAAGCTCTGGCCGGAAATCCGAGAGTGAAGTCTCTTTTCCCGTATCATTTCCATTTTTCCGATTACACGCCGGAAGAGTTATTGGAAATAGCGATTCAGAAGGTGGCAGAGAAGAATTATACCCTGCATCCGAAAGCGAAAGAGGCATTTAAAAACTTGGTATCCCAAGTATGTAACGAGCATGATAAATTCTTTGGAAATGCTTTATTTGTCGAGAAGATGGTGGATAAAGCCATTCACAACCTATCTGCTCGAACCATGAAGATCAGGAAGGAGCGGGAACTTACCCGAAAGGAGATCACGACATTGATGGCCGTGGATATTCCGACGGCAACTTCCGAGCTATCCAATTCTTATAAAGATACCTTCGACGAGAAAGAGATTGCCTCAGCTTTGAAGGATCTGGATCATATGGTGGGACAGACGAAACTCAAAAAACAGATTCATGATTTCGTGGATTTGGCTCGTCATTATAATCAACAAGGGACGAAACTGAATACCCGTGTATCATTACAATGGTGCTTTACCGGGAACTCCGGAATGGGAAAAGGAACGGTTGCCCGGATTATAGCCCGTATTTATAAAGCTATGGGGATTATAGATAAAAGTGAGGTTACAAGTTTTAAAGTAGAACGTTTACTCGGGTTGACCGAGGAAGATGCGATACAAAGTATCGGTATGGCTCTATTACAATCGAAAGGAGGGTTATTTTTCTTCGATGAAGATTCCAGTAGTCTGAATGAAGTTTCCGGTTTCCGGGATCGGGTAAGGGCGATTCTTGTGAATCAGTTGGCAACACAACCGGGGGCTTATAACGTGATATACGCGAAACAAGATCCTCCCCGTCAGATTATCAATGACGAGGTTGAAAAGGTTTCTGACATGATTAATATTCTTGTTTTTGAGGATTATACAGCGGATCAGTTAATGGAAATATTGAAACGTGATCTTGCCACGGATAATACCCGGATGACGAGAACGGCTCAACAACACATGGAACAATTTATCTCTTATATTGTCGCGAATAAAAAACGTAGTCATGCCAGTGCCCGGTTAATCAAACTGGTTGCAGAGATGATGATTCGGAATCGGGTACAGCGCTTGGCACAGAATAAGAAAGCGAATGACGTGGATGTGAAACATTCGGTCACGAAACAGGATGTTGAAATGTTCACGCCTGCCATGTTGGATAGTATGACATCAGAAAGGAATACAATCGGGTACAAGCAATGAATCGCAGAATACTTCATCTTGCTATTCCTTCTATCGTGTCTAATATTACCGTTCCTTTGTTGGGATTGGTGGACGTGACGATTGTGGGACATTTAGGGGCGACAGCCTATATTGGTGCCATCGCAGTGGGAGGATTGTTATTTAATATTCTTTACTGGAATTTCGGTTTTCTACGAATGGGAACCAGTGGGCTGACTTCACAAGCATACGGTCGGAAAGATAAAGATGCTGAAATACGGGTACTTGTGCAGGCGGTGAGTGTCGGTTTATTTTCAGCCTTGGCCATGTTGATTCTGCAATACCCGATAGAACGACTGGCTTTTCGACTATTGGATACAAGTGCGGAGGTGGAACAATACGCGGTCACTTATTTTAGAATTTGTATTTGGGGGGCCCCGGCGGTGTTGGCACAATACGGATTCACGGGGTGGTTTATCGGAATGCAGAATTCCCGTTACCCGATGTATATTGCCATTGTGATGAACGTGATTAATATCGTGTGTAGTTCCTGTTTTGTCTTTTTGTTCGGGATGAAGGTGGAAGGTGTGGCTTTGGGGACAGTTGTTGCGCAATATTCAGGAGTGATGATGGCTTGGTGGCTTTGGTTTTATAATTACAAAGAACTGCGGGGACGGATCACGTTTAGAGGAAGTCTTCAATTGATAGCTATGCGGCGTTTTTTTGCCGTGAACCGGGATATATTTCTTCGGACACTTTGCTTGATCGGAGTGACAACATTCTTTACTTCAACAGGAGCCCGTCAAGGAGATGTAATTCTGGCTGTTAATACATTGCTCATGCAGTTGTTTACCTTGTTTTCCTATATCATGGACGGTTTTGCATACGCGGGGGAAGCTCTGTCGGGGCGTTACGTGGGAGCCTGTAATTTGGTACAATTGAAACGGGCGGTGAAGGCATTGTTCGGCTGGGGAGTCGGTTTATCGTTGGTTTTCACGTTATTGTACGGGATAGGAGGAGAGAATTTCTTGGGATTGTTAACGAATGACACGGTCGTGATAGAGACTGCCGGGCATTATTTTTACTGGGTGCTTGCTATTCCGCTAGCGGGATTTGCTGCCTTTCTGTGGGATGGAATTCTGATTGGTGCCACGGCTACCCGTTTTATGTTATGGGCCATGCTGGTGGCTTCCGGTAGTTTTTTTGTGATCTATTATTGTTTTTCCGGGGCTACGAATAATCATATGTTATGGTTGGCTTTCTTGGTTTACCTTGCGTTACGCGGGGTTATGCAGACTTTATGGAGCCGAAAGGTGTTCACATTAAAATATCTCCAAAGTCTGAGATCATAAATTGAAGATCGGATAGGTTTATTTGCCCGCTTTTTATTATATTCGCGGTGCAAATACGTGTAGTTGAAAATAAACAAATAAAACACATGGCTATAGTATTCTATCAAAAAGATGCAACAGTGTATGCCGTACACTATAAAGAATCGGAAAATCCTTTAGATGTAAGTAAGTTAGAATGGTTATTCAGTGGGGCTAAGAAAGTTCAAAGCGATTCACTGAAAAGCTTTTTCGTGGGACCTCGTCGGGAAATGATTACCCCGTGGAGTACTAATGCCGTGGAGATTACTCAGAATATGGGTATTTCCGGTATCTTGCGGATAGAGGAATTTACTCGTGTGGAAGATGAAAAAGCGGCTTTTGACCCGATGCTTCAAGCATTTTACAAAGGTCTGAATCAAGATACGTTTACCATTGACAAGAAACCGGACCCGATCGTGTATATCGAGGATATCCGGGCATATAACCAACAGGAGGGATTGGCGCTGAATGAAGATGAAATCTCTTATCTGGAAGGTCTGAGCAAGAAATTAAACCGTCGGTTGACAGATTCCGAGGTCTTCGGTTTTTCACAAGTGAATTCCGAGCATTGCCGTCATAAGATTTTCGGAGGTACATTTATTATTGATGGGGAAGAACAAGAAGAGTCTTTGTTCTCCATGATCAAGAAAACTTCCCGAACGAACCCGAACCGGATTGTTTCGGCCTACAAAGATAACTGCGCTTTCATTGAAGGACCGGCCACGGTGCAGTTTGCCCCGGCAACACCGGACAAACCGGATTTCTACACGCAAAAAGATATTAACACGGTTATTTCATTAAAAGCGGAAACTCATAACTTCCCGACCACGGTAGAGCCTTTTAACGGGGCGGCAACCGGTTCCGGTGGTGAGATCCGTGACCGTATCGCCGGGGGACAAGCATCACTTCCGTTGGCAGGCACGGCCGTTTACATGACATCATATCCGCGCTTGGAGGCAGGTCGTCCTTGGGAATCGGCTATTGATCCTCGGAAATGGTTATACCAGACTCCGGAAGACATTCTGATCAAGGCTTCTAACGGGGCATCTGATTTTGGAAATAAATTCGGACAACCCCTTATCGTGGGTTCCGTGTTCACGTTCGAGCATAAGGAACACGAAAAGACGTATGGTTACGATAAAGTAATCATGCAGGCAGGTGGTATCGGTTTTGGTAATAAAGAACAAGCCATGAAAAAGACCCCGGAGGTTGGCGAACAGGTTGTTTTGCTAGGAGGGGATAATTACCGCATCGGAATGGGTGGTGGGGCCGTTTCTTCCGTGGATACGGGAGTATATGCCAACGCTATCGAGTTGAATGCGGTGCAACGTTCCAATCCGGAAATGCAAAGACGGGTATGTAACGCCATCCGGTCTATGGCCGAGAGCGATGTAAACCCGATTGTTTCTATTCACGACCACGGGGCAGGAGGACATTTGAACTGCTTGTCCGAGCTGGTGGAGGAAACAGGTGGATTGATTCACTTGGAGAAATTGCCTGTCGGTGATCCGACTCTTTCCGACAAAGAGATCGTGGGAAATGAATCCCAAGAACGGATGGGCCTCGTAATGAAAGCAAAGGACGTGGAAACCTTGCAGCGTGTGGCTGATCGGGAACGGGCTCCGATGTACGTGATCGGGGAGACCACGGGAGATCATCGTTTCGTGTTTGAAGATGCCAGAACCGGAGAGAAACCCATTGATCTGGAGATGACGGATATGTTCGGAAATCCCCCGAAAACAGTGATGGAGGATAAAACCAAAAGAGAACATTTCGCCGATGTTGAATATAGTGAAGATAAAGTTGAAGAATATATCGAGCAAGTTTTGCAGCTTGAGGCTGTTGCTTGTAAGGATTGGTTGACAAGTAAAGTTGACCGTTCTATTACCGGTCGTGTGGCCCGTCAGCAATGCGCCGGACCTTTACAGTTACCTTTGAATGACTTGGGTGCCATGGCTCTCGATTATCGAGGAGAAAGAGGTATTGCCACGTCCATCGGGCACGCTCCGGTAGCGGCATTGGCAAACCCGGCTTGCGGTTCGAGATTGGCTATTGCAGAGGCCTTGACCAATTTGGTTTGGGCTCCTATCGAACAGGGAATTAAAGGTGTTTCCTTGTCTGCTAACTGGATGTGGCCTTGTAAAAATGCCGGTGAAGATGCCCGTTTATATAAAGCCGTACAAGCTGCCAGTGATTTTGCCATCGAGTTGGGAATTAATATCCCGACAGGGAAAGACTCTCTTTCCATGACGCAAAAGTATGGTAAGGATAAAGTGTACGCCCCGGGAACCGTGATTATTTCTACCGTGGGTGAGGTTACCGATGTGAAGAAGATTGTTTCTCCGGTACTGAAACCGGATCAGGATTCTGAAATCGTGTATATCGATTTCTCTTTTGATACATTGCAATTGGGAGGTTCCAGTTTTGCTCAAGTGTTGAACCGGGTAGGTAAAGAGACCCCGGATGTAAAGGATGCCGATTATTTCGTGAATGCTTTCATGGCAATACAGCGTTTGGTTGAGGAAGGGTATGTTTTAGCCGGACACGATATTTCTGCCGGAGGTATGATCACGACTTTGTTGGAAATGTGTTTTGCTGATAATCGCTTAGGATTGGATATTGATTTTTCTTACCTAGCTGAAAAGGACATCGTGAAGATCTTGTTCGCGGAGAATCCGGGTGTACTAGTACAGATTAAGGATTGCAAGAAGGTTGCCGCTATCTTGGATGAAGCGGGAGTGGCTTACAATTTCTTGGGATGCTTGGGTAAGGCCGGAAAGTTGAATATCAAGAAAGACGGTAAAAACTTCCATTTGGATATTCCGTCATTAAGAGACTTGTGGTTTAAGACATCTTATTTGTTAGATCGTCGTCAGAGTGGCAATGAGTTGGCCCTTGAAAGATATAAAAACTATAAGAATCATGATCTAAAATACAAGTTTGCACCTTCATTCAGCGGTAAGCTTTCCCAATATGGATTGGATGTTAACCGTGTTAAACCTTCGGGTATAAAAGCTGCCGTTATCCGGGAGAAAGGATGTCAGTGCGAGCGGGAAACGGCATGGGCGATGCACTTGGCCGGTTTTGACGTGAAGGATGTTCACATGACAGACCTTGTTTCCGGAAGAGAGACTTTGGAAGACGTGAACTTTATCGTGTTTGTTGGTGGGTTCTCGAACTCGGACGTGCTTGGTTCTGCTAAAGGATGGGCCGGAGCTTTTAAATATAACGAAAAGGCTCGGGTGGCTTTGGAAAACTTCTATAAACGTGAAGATACTTTGAGCTTGGGTATTTGTAACGGTTGCCAGTTGATGGTTGAGCTAGACTTGGTCTACCCGGAACATGGCGAGAAGGCGAAGATGTTGCATAATGCATCCCACAAACTGGAATCCGCATTCTTGAGCGTGGATGTCGTGGAGAGCAATTCCGTGTTATTGAAGTCATTAGTCGGATCTCGTTTGGGAATCTGGGTGGCTCACGGAGAGGGACAATTCCAATTACCTTACGGACAAGAAGAATATAATATTCCACTTCGATACAGCCATGACACTTACCCGGCGAATCCGAATGGATCACCTTTTGCCACGGCAGCTATTTGTAGTAAAGACGGGCGTCACTTGGCAATGATGCCTCACTTGGAACGTTCTCTTCACCCGTGGAACTGGGCATATTATGCCGAGGATCGGGAGGAAGATGAAGTCAGCCCGTGGATTGAAGCGTTTGTAAATGCCCGTTTGTGGATTGAAGAGCATAAATAATATAAGGAACTTATATATGAATTTACAGGAAACCAACTCCCTCCCGGCTTCGCCGTATTCCCTCTATAAACAGAGGGAGAGTTGAAAATACTCCCTTTCTTCGGGAAGAATCACCAGCTCCTCCTCTGTTCATAGAGGAGGTGGCACGAAGTGACGGAGGAGTTTGAGAATGAAAACAAGCATTACCTTAATAGACTGTAAAGTGGTATATAATTACCTAATATAAATCTTGGGAGTCAAAATAAAAGAGGGCAACCCCAAAGCCATTTAAACAAGGCTTTGGGGTTGCCTTCTTTTATTTCATACTCCCTTGCATGAAGAGGATTTCTCGAATTTATATGTACTTTTTTAGATCAACTATCTCGGTATAAGATGGTTATCAGACAACAAGCACTTCGCTACTCTTATAATACGCTGTTACTCTATTGTTTGGCTAGGTCTTCTCCGTACTTTCTCCGTGCTTTCTCCGTGTCACTAGCGAGTGATCGCCGGAGGAAATACATTTGAATACGGCACAAATCGAGACGGAGACATATAGGAACCTCGAAGGAACATTAGCATGATCTAGTGGTAATCAAGTAACGACAAGATTTTGTTCAACAAAATTTAAACAAACTCTAAATAAAATGATATATTTGTGAAAGTAGATATAAATTTCTCGATCATGGTTACAGAAATGTCTTTCGTTAGGATTTTCTTTTTATGGAGTATGTTATTGTCGGTTATTTGTATCGATGGATTTGCCCAGTCCACAAAACAAGAGTCGGAAGACCAGGTGATGCCCCGGTTGGTTGGGCGTCATTATCAAAGGCAGGAAAATATTTCGGGGAAAGAAATATTGGTAGAGGGGTATGTACGGCATTTGTATGCGGATTCTATCACGAAAACTATTTCCGTGCAATTGGACCGGTTTTCAAGGAAAGGGGTTCCACAAGGTTCGGGAATACTATTTGTTTGGGACCCGGAAAAGGAACGATCCTTGTGGCATTGTAAAATTAATAGTGATATTGAGAATCTCAGTCCTGTTCAGAACGTGTTATTTTTGACGTCCAACTTCAAGACCCGGTGCTTTGACCGACGGAGTGGAAAGGAACGTTGGAATGATAGAGGTAGCATTAGTTACGTGGATCAGAAATTGGGCGTGGGGATAAGATGTAAAGATAATTTGGGGAGTACGGAGGTTTCGAAACTGGAAGGGATCAACTTGTATAATGGGAAGAAAATATGGGAAAGGAAGATCTTTTCCCAACAAGGATGGGCGGATATGTTACCCTTGAATGATTCGGTTATTCTCCTGCTTTCAGATGCCTTGTATGCGATTAACATGAAAAACGGGGAAGGATGGAGGCATGAGATCTTTTTAAAAGAATTACCTTTCCCTAAAGCTGAAAAGGAATTTATGCAAAGGTTTACCTCGAATATTCTCATTGAAAAAGAGAAAATATATATAGCATCATGTGATCGTTTGTTTTGTTTGGATCACATGGGAAAAGTGCTTTGGTTACAAGGGCTGTCCCGAAAAATAACCGGAGAATCCCAGATATTTACAATGGACAGTTCGCTTTACATGGTAAACTACGGAAGTGGTCTCGTTAAAGGCACGATGACGAAAAAATGGGGGATTCCTTATGTCGCTAAGTTCAATCAGAATACGGGACTTCAAGAAGCGTTTTCCTCATTCCCAACTACTTTGGGAATTGTAAATCACGTACAAGTGTCCAAAGATACTTTGTATATATTATTTGACCAGCATCTGATAAAATTGTCCTCGTCGGATTTGGCTCAGGGAATTCAAGTAGAATTTTCTCTGGATAAAGATCGGGCAGGATATTTTGCCAGTAACCGGATATTTGTTTTGGAAGATTCTAGATACAAGACATTGCAGGAGATGGATAGTACTCAATGTTATATCCTTACCGGAAAACAAAATATATTGTGTGTCAAGGCGGATGCTCAGGGCGCAAGAATGTTATTGCCGAGCGAGTACAGTCTGTGTTACCTGACTTATCAGGGGTATTCTTTTCTTTCCCGTGGAGAGGAAACTATTGTAATCGCTCCTTCAGGAGAGTTATGGGCTCATTTACGAATCAGTAAAGATGCCGTACGCGTTGGGAATAAATTGTACGATGCCCAAGAAAATAAGATAACCATTGTTGATTTGGACGAGGTGATTCATTAATTTTTATTCAAGTTATAGTAAAAAGCCTGTTTTTTGATTATTATTCTTACTTTTGCCGAAGTGTAAAAAGTACGATCAATATGGATTTGCTCAAGAAAAGAATCTTACAGGATGGAAAATGCTTTGAAGGTGGCATTTTAAAAGTGGATAGTTTTATTAATCACCAAATGGACCCGATTTTAATGAAGTCGATCGGGGTGGAATTTGTGCGTCGTTTCGCGAATAAGGATTTTAATAAAGTGATGACCATTGAGGCTAGCGGTATCGCTCCGGCAATCATGGTGGGGTATCTTTTGGAATTGCCCGTGGTCTTCGCCAAGAAAAAGCAACCGAAAACGATGGAAAATATGATTTCAACGACAGTACGATCTTTTACAAAAGACCGGGAATATAATGTTTGTATCAGTAAAGATTTCTTGAGTAAAGAGGATCGTGTGCTTTTTATTGATGACTTCCTTGCAAACGGGAATGCCGCGAATGGTATTATTGATTTGATTGACCAGGCGGGGGCACAACTTGTAGGCATGGGATTTATTATTGAAAAAGCTTTTCAACATGGGGGCGAAGTACTGAGAGAACGTGGGATTCACGTTGAATCCTTAGCTATTATAGATAGTCTGGATAATTGTCAGATAAAAATAAGATAATCCGGCATGAGTGAAACGACCAATCGTCAGGTTAGCTCGGCCATTATTTATGGAATAGAGGACCGTCCACCTTTTAAAGAGGCTTTTTTTGCTGCGTTACAGCATTTATTAGCCATCTTTGTTGCTATTATAACTCCACCGTTAATTATTGCCGGGGCGTTGAACCTTGACTTGGAAACAACGGGTTTTCTCGTTTCGATGGCTCTTTTTGCCTCTGGTGTCTCTACTTTTATTCAGTGTAGACGGGTTGGACCTATCGGAACCGGGTTATTATGTATTCAAGGAACAAGTTTTTCGTTTATCGGCCCGATTATATCTACGGGATTGGCGGGTGGTTTGCCTCTGATATTCGGGGTGTGCATGGCAGGTTCAGTGGTTGAGATGCTGATAAGTAGGATTTTGAAATATGCCAAGAAAGTCATTACCCCTCTGGTATCGGGAATTGTGGTAACATTAATCGGGATGAGTCTGGTGAAAGTAGGTATTACGGCTTGTGGTGGGGGTGTTATTGCTAAAGAAAACGGTACTTTCGGTAGTTTCGAGAATCTCGGATTGGCTTTATTGGTGTTAGTTTTGATCATCTTTTTTAACCGGAGTAATAATAAATATCTACGGATGAGTTCCATCGTGATCGGGTTAGTCGTGGGATATGTTGTCGCTTATTTCATGGGTATGATTGACTTCTCTTCTGTACAGAGTTATTCCGGGGTAAATATTCCTGTTCCTTTTAAATATGGGTTAGCTTTTAGTTGGTCATCATTTATTGCCGTCGGGTTGATTTACATGATTACTGCTATCGAGGCTTATGGTGATATTACGGCTAACTCCATGATTTCGGGGGAACCCGTGGAAGGAGAGAAGTTTATTAAACGGGCTTCCGGGGGAATCCTTGCCGATGGTTTCAATTCTTTCTTGGCAGGGGCATTTAATTCTTTCCCGAATTCAGTGTTTGCCCAGAATAACGGGATGATACAATTAACGGGAGTGGCCAGTCGTTACGTGGGATATTATATTGCTGCTTTTTTAGTGATACTGGGACTTTTTCCTGCTGTTGGGCTGGTGTTCTCGTTAATGCCGGAACCGGTTCTGGGGGGAGCGACACTACTTATGTTCGGTACGGTTGCTGCTGCCGGAATCCGTATTATTGCCTCCCAGAATATAAATAGGAAAGCCACGCTGGTTATAGCATTAAGTTTCTCCTTGGGATTAAGTGTCGAATTCATTCCGGAAATATTGAACAGTTGTTCCGATACCATTAAAAATATATTCTCATCCGGGATTACGACGGGAGGTTTGACGGCAATTGTGTCGAATGTACTGATACACGTGAAAGAATAATCGTGAAAACAACCTTTAAGAGTTGATTTTAAAAAAACAACCTTATAAGTTTGTTTTTAATTGGAACATTTGCAAGTTTTACGATTGCCATCTTGTTAGGATTAATAATGATTAGATTAATAGCATAAAATGATAGGAATAGAAGAGATTTACCCTTTGGCTGTTGAATTCCGGCGTTATTTTCATCAACATCCGGAATTCGCCATGCAAGAAGTGGAGACGCAACGCTATATTACGGAAGTACTGGAACAAAATGGAATCCCGTACCAAAAAGTGGGGACGGGATTAATTGCAACCGTGGGGAAAGGAGAGAAATGTATCGCAATTCGGGCTGATATGGATGCTCTGAAAGTCAAGGAAGAGACCGGATTACCCTATTGTTCTCAAAATGAAGGCATGATGCACGCTTGTGGACATGATATGCATATGGCTATGGTTTTAGGGGCAGCACTTGTTCTTAAATCCGGAGAAGACAAATTACAGGGAACAATAAAAATTGTTTTTCAACCCAGTGAAGAGAAACGTCCGGGAGGGGCTCGTCTATTACTTCCCGAACTTTTAAAAGACCCCGTTCCGCAAGCTATATTCGGACAACACGTTTTCCCGAACCTTCCGACCGGAACTGTCGGAATTCGTCCCGGGGCCTTTTTCGCCTCTTCAGATAATATTATTTTTTCCGTGGAAGGTAAAGGTACTCATGCGGCCATGCCGCATATGGGTTCGGATCCCATATTGGCCACGGCTTGCTTGATACAATTTTACCAGACGTTGATTACTAAATTTCGAGACCCGTTGATCCCGGCGGTTCTTTCGATCACTTCTATCCATGGTGGCACGTGTAATAACGTAATTCCGGATCGGGTAGACGTGTTGGGTACTGTCCGGACGCATGACAACTCTTTACGATATAAGATATTCGAGTTAATTGAGGAAAAATCAAACTCCATTTGTGATTTATACGGTTGTACATTCCATTTGGATAAAACTTGGAATGGATTGCCCGTGTTGGTGAATGATAAGAGTTTGACAGAATTTGTGAAGAAAAATGCAACAGATTTACTGGGAGAACACAATGTGATCCCAATGGATCATCTTACCTTAGGAGAAGATTTTGCCATTTACTTGGAGAAGATTCCAGGAGTCTTCTGGGTCTTGGGTGTTTGTCCGCCGGAACAGGAGAGTATGCCTCCACTTCACAATCCGGGAATGGCTCCCGACGAGAATGCTATGAAAGCGGGTATCGCACTAATGGTGGAAAATTGTGTCAGGATTTTGGGTTAATGAAATACTTTAGGATACATATTAAAAATCCCCAAGAGTTAGAGTCTTGGGGATTTCTTATCGTATATTCCGATGATTACTGTAAATCTGCAATATTTACTTCTATTGCTGCCGGATAGATTCTTTTCGGGTCGAAAAATGCAGCACAACTGTTCACCATGTTTTTAAGTTGTGGTTTAACTTTTCCCTTGAAAGCCTCTTTCCCATTTACTACCAATGTAATTTCTTTGTCTAAATCTACCAGTTGATCATTCAAGTAAATGATTACTTTCCCTTTGGTTGCGGGTTGATAGCTCTTTTCAAAATCCAGTTCAATACCCCAGTTCGGATCAATTTCTGTTGCTTTATAAGTAACTAAATCAACCTTTAAGGAAATATTATTCTCCTGTATATCCATTTCATAATGGGTTCTGGATTTCGTATCATCATTAGAACGTTCTTCAACAAATAAGTTGTAGAATCCATTACGATATAGACCGTCCATTTCGAAGTTTTCCCAGCTTACATGCTTGGGATAAGGATTCCGGGTATATTGTTTCAACCAAGGGGTTGTAAGTTTGTAATCTATACCATGTCCCATACCGGGAATCAGTTCTATACGATGGATAAAGTTACCCGGATTAGCTTTTTCTAATTTATCAAATTCGTCTTTCGTGCGTTGCGTGAGTTTATTCCTGTAAAATCCCCTGTCATTTGCTCCTGTTAACAGAGAGAAGGCGATGTTTCTGCAATTTTCAACAGGTGCATTTTTCAGAGGTTCCCCTCCAGCCATCGGGCCTGCTGCAGCCAGATAATCCGCATAAAATGATGCTAACCGTTGACTACCGTATCCGCCTTCTGATATTCCGAAAAAGTAAACTTTATTGGGATTTATTTTTCCGGATACGAAAGCTAAACGTAACATCTTTTCCCAAGCAAATTGCTTTGCCTTTTGCCACCAACGATAGTAATCGCCCATATTGGGGATCTGAGGTATGAAGTAAACCGATGGAGCATCATCGAACTTTTGACATATGTTGATTCCCGTTCTCCATTCACTGGTTTTATCTCCAGAACCATGCGTGTATAGATATAATGGGAAACCTCCTTCCGGTTCTGCATCCCCCTTGTAACCCCAGTAATACGGCATGATTGCATTGGGTTCCAGTTCCTGCGGAAGAGTCCATTTTCCTGAATTTGCTTTTTCCAGTTTATCAAGATTAATCAGCTTCTGCTCGGAGAATTTGTTATTTGCCTCCTTCCATGCATCCCACACGATTTGCTGCATCTTTTTCACATCAGTTGATTTGAGTGTGCTTTTGTCGTTATAGGCATCAGTATTACCTGACAGGTGACCGGAGAAATGGGTCGTGATTTTTTCTTTTGTTTTTACATCCTGTTTTTTCAAGGATACTTCTTGAGCCATGCTATAGTTAGAAAATGCAAGGACTATTAACAAGCTCAACATTTTGAAGGAATAAATGGTATCTTTCATTTTGTTATTTGTATTTTGTCTTGTTGCAAAACTACAAAAAAATATGCAAAGATACTTCTTTAGAGCCATTAGAGTGTTCCTTGGATTTCCGGTAGTATTACATTATAGATAACCCGGTGTCTCACTGATAGGTTAATTGTAGGTCAACGATAGGTTAACGATACGAACAATTGATTTTTAAGATAGAATATATTAAAATATAAATGAGATATTAACGAGAGTACGGAGAGATACCCGTGTGTCTGCGAGGCAAATATAAGGTATTGTACTCAGTAAAAAATGACTGGCTAAATTTATTAACCAGTCACTTGTAATCTATTACTAATCCTAAATTATTACTTGTAGATTTTTCCGGAAAGTTCTCCGCGAAGAACCATCAGTCCGTTCATAGCTAATGCTCTCATCTCATCTTCACCGGCATATACTTTTATCGGAGCGATAAATCCGACCATCTCTTTCACGTAGTCAACCAAGAAGGGGTTGTGAGCAATTCCTCCGGTTAACAGGATACCATCAACTTTACCTTTTAGCACGGCAGCCATTTCACCAATGGCTTTACCTACCTGGTAGGACATGGCATCTTGTACCAATTTATATTTCGGGTCTTCTTTTGCCTTTATTTCTACTTCGTAAGCATCGTTTGTTCCAAGATAAGCCACTAATCCGCCTGCACCTTTCAACATTTTCTTGATTTCTGCTTCGGTTTTCTTACCGCTGAAGCATAGTTTTACCAACTGACCTGTAGGAAGACTTCCTGAACGTTCCGGTGAAAAAGGACCATCACCATCCAAAGCATTATTCACGTCAATTACCCGTCCGTGATCATGCGCTCCAACAGAAACCCCTCCACCAAGATGCGCGATAATCAAGTTTATATCTTCATATTTCTTCCCAATTTCTTTTGCATAAGTCCGTGCTATTGCCTTTTGATTCAAGGCATGGAAGATTGATACTCTTGTAAAATCAGGATGTCCGGTCAAACGAGCTACATCTTGCAATTCATCAACCACCACGGGATCTGCAATATAAGCTTTTGTTCCGTTGTTAAGAGATTTTGCGATATCGTTTGCGATCAGACCACCTAAATTGGAGGCATGTTCTCCAAGAGGAGGATTATTCAAGTCGTTAATTAACGCCTCATTTACTTCATATACACCGGATTCGATAGGTTTAACTAAACCTCCTCTTCCAACAATTGCGTTGATTTCATTAATATTAAATCCAGCATTCTTCAGTTCAGAAAGAATAATATCTTTCCGGAATTGGAACTGTGAAGCCACGTTATCGAATTTCGCAATTTCCTCTGCGGAATGTTTGATGTTCTTTACAAATTTCTCTGTTTCATCTTCAAAGATTGCAATTTTCGTGGAAGTTGATCCCGGATTGATCGCAAGAATTTTAAATGACATAGTTTTAATTGTTATTTTAAATATTAATAATTATTCTTTTTCGCACGTTATGAGGCTGCAAAATTTATAAATTGTAAGCAAAACTCAAAGAAAAAGTGATAATTTATTTATAATAGAGAATCAATCCGAATAAGCGGATGAATAAAGGGCATCAACAATGGCTTGAGCAATGATCTTTAGGTAGTACGGGGCATTCTTTATAGAATCTTGAATAGAACGGGCATACTGGCTCATCGTGAATACTTTATCGAAACGGGTAAGGACCTGTTTTTCTGCCAATCCGACAACGGCATAAACCGGAACGTTTTGTTGCAAACATAAGGTTGCAACTGTTCCCGGAATTTTGCCATAAAAGGACTGGATATCAATTTTTCCTTCTCCGGTGATAACAATTCCGGCTTGTAAAAGATTGTCGTGGAAATGGGAGAGAGTCAAGCAATATTCGGAACCCGAAACAAGTTGTGCGTTTAGTAAAGCGTGCATGGCCGCCGTGATTCCACCCGCGGCACCTCCATGTTTTAACCGGGTTACATCTCTACCTGTATGCTGTTTTAATAAAGTACTCCAAAGGCGCAATTGATTATCAAGCATGACAACTTGTTCTGGTGATGCTCCTTTTTGCGGGGCAAACACAGCAGCTGCACCTTCCGGTCCACAAATAGAATTATCAACATCACATAGTATTGTAATATGTATTCCTTTAAACCTTTGCTGCAATAATTCGATATTAATATCCTTAATACCTGTAATATAATTTCTGTTCAGAGAGTTATTGACAATTGTCAATCCCATTTCTTGCAGAGCTCCTGTACCACCATCCACGCTGGCACTTCCACCGACACAAAGAATCAAATGGGTCGCTCCTTGAGAGAGGGCATGATTGATTAAAACACCGAACCCTGCCGTGTTCGTGTTCAAGATGTCATACTCCTCTCGTTTCAAATGTTTCAGACCACAAGCTTCAGCTAATTCAATGATAGCCGTGTTGTCTTTTAAGTAATACGAGGCAAAATGCTCACGTCCCAAGGCATCTACCGTTTTCGTCTTGATAGGGTCTGCATGAAGGTAATGTGCCACAATTCGGGCTGTTCCATCACCGCCATCTCCTAATGGAAGAGAGATCGTATGAAATCCACATTCCTCTAATTCAGTGGCTAGGATTCGACAAAACTCGAAAGCATCCAGACTTCCTTTGAATGAGTTAGGAGCTAGAAGAATATTACGATTGTTTATGAGGTTCATGGTTAGATATTGTCAGGATGCACGGGATGTGCTTGGGCTCCTTTTTCATTGGCCAGCAATTTTTTCCCGTCTTCGAAAGCCTTGCAGTAATCAGGATCGAACAGATTTCTGTCCGGCCATTCTTTTACCCGATCCATGGCACGAACCATCATACCTTCGATCTTGTGGGGAAAACGAGGTCCGGTCCAATTGCTCGTGTTGGTGATAAATGCCCAACAGAACCCGTCCCGTTGACGTTTCAACATGGCACTGGTTCCTGCCAAAGTACCGGAACGCCACCAATCACCCTGATTGTTCGTGTTCATCCAGCCAAGAGGTAAAGCGTTTTTCACGCATTTTGTCATGGTCTCCACGCTCTCTTTTGTCAATATATCCGGATATGAATCGTCAGCGTCTATGGCAGAAAGGAAACGTAATAATTCGGTCGGGGAAGCCACCCAACCACCGGCACCATAAAGAGCCTCAATATTGTTTCCCCCGTTACTGCGATATACTAGCGTGTCCCGCCCATCACATGAACGGATCAGGTCTGCGTCCGATTGTTCGTAATACCTGACCTCGTTGAAATATCGGTCTTTATCCAAATTATGTGCCAAATGCATATCATAACACCCGGCAGGAATGAGTATACTGTCCTGAATAAATTCTTCGTAGTTTTTTCCGGAAACTTTTTCTATCACCCTTGACAATATTCCGTAACCCACGTTTGAATAACACGTGCTTGTTCCCGGTGTGAAACCTAAACGTCGGGATAAAACAAATTTAATGATGGTATTCAAGTCAGCTGGTGCCGGAACATTCATTTTTTCCGCTATGTCTACCGGGCAGAACATAGGGTCTCCTGCGCGATTGGTGAATCCCCCCTGATGGCGTAGAAGATTTTCCACGGTGATATTATTCACCCGTTTATCTTTTATCGGGGCATAAAGTGTCGTGTCACTTAAAATACCTTCTTCACCAAATACTTTATCATCCAAAGATAGAATCCCGTTTTCAACTAATTTCATAATTCCTGCCGCCGTGATTAGCTTGGAAACCGAGGCAATTCGGAAGATGTGGTTCACATCGGTTTTCACCTCATTTTCTTCATCGGCATACCCATATCCCTTGCTATAAATCAGTTTTCCATCTTTCATGATTGCGAGGGAAGCCCCTTTTATTTCCCACTGACTCATAAAACGTTCAATCGTTTGATCTAAACGCTTGGTTTCAACTAGATCAGAATATTCATTCGTGAATAAATCATGTACCGCTACGGCAAGCGTGTCTTGGGGAATAGAATCTTTTTCAACCTGAATTTCTTTCGTGAAAGAATTCCAAGGTCTGAAACTGATAACTGAAAAGAATAGTATAATTAGTATAATATATTTCATTACATCTGCAATCTAAAGAAAAAAGCGTAATATTCTTTTGAGATGGAATATTACGCTTGCAATATTAATAAAAATACATTTTTATTCAAAGAGATCAGATGTGAAACACCTTTAAAAATTCTTACTTAATAAATTGAAGTAGTGTTCCATAACTTTCACCAGCAATGGGTGGTGCGGGTCGAAAGCTATTCCGTCTATATGAGCGATGGGCAACACAAGTGGGGAAGTCCCCGTTATAAAGGCTGCTTGATAGGAGGCAATGTCTTTGTAATTCACTCTTTGTTCCACCACGGTCAACCCGTCTTCCTGACAGATATTTAATACCCGTTTCCGACTAGTTCCCGGCAAAACATGAGGAAGAGGAGCCGTGTAAAACACGTTATCCCGGATAAAAAATACATTTGAACGAGAACCTTCTGTCACACAGTTATCCTGATCGATTAATAAAACTTCAGAAACTCCTTGTTCCTGAATGATCTTGTTTGTCATTTCCCGTAACTCGGAATTGACATATTTCACTTCGGCATTCTCACGGATAGCATGGCAAGTAACCGTGTCAATTCCATGTTGGTAAGCTTCTTCCGACGGGTAGGAATGTTTTATCTGATAGACATATTGCTCGATTCCCTTCGGGGTAACTCGAAGTACGTATTTAATATTTCCTTCCTTGATATTTTCAAGCTGAATCAATCGATTTAATTGGTCTGCCACGTGTAATGAATTCAAATCAATGGCAATATTTGATTTTTTTATTGAATTGTCAAGTCGTAAAAGATTGTCGTTTAGAAATATAACTTTTCCTCTAAAAACCCGGCATACCTCATATATACTAAGTCCTTCATTTAGGATGTCTTCGGAATATTCCTTGTTATCGATGGGTTTATTATTAAATAACATCATAATTTTTCTCCTTTATGTGTCGCGAATTTATGCTTTAAAACGATTATATAACCGGAAATGTTCAGAAATTTTAGAGAGAGAAAATGGGGCTTGTTACTTTCGATAATTTGCGCTATTTTTGGCTGATATATGGAAACACAAGAGCAAATAGAACGGATAGAGCATTTCATACGTGAAGTGATTGTGGATGAAATTACTAAGTTGCAGGGCGTGGGCTTGTCATATATGCAATTTGTCATCATGGGGCAAGCGATTGAGGTTCTGGGAAGTTTTTTAGATAATAAACCCATGAAAGCCAAAGGGCAGTCGGCCAAACGTTTTTCTCTTGGGGTAAAAAAGTTATTCGGCGGGCGTTATCGGTTGTTAAATGATAATGGCTTTTTGTATGATAAACTTCGCAACCAAATGACTCACACGTTCATTCCCGGGAATGATTTGATATTATTGAATCAAGCGGACAATAAGAACGGATATAAACATTTACAAATAATCGATGGCAAATTAGTTTTAATTTCCGAAGTTTTCAATGAAGATATTTGCAAGGCGAGTGAACGTCTTTTAGAAGCTATTAAAAACGGGGTATTATCTCCTAAAAATATTGCTTACTAATACATGGAACAACAAGATAAAATCATATTGATCGGGGCTGGAAATGTCGCTCATCATTTGGCCGGGACCCTTTTAAAAGCGGGAGAGAATTTATGTCAGATTTATAGTCGTACGCTTGATTCTGCCCGGCAACTGGGAATGAAGACGGGAATATCTTACACGGCTGAAGCAAATGAGGTGTATCCGGATGGGGATATTTATATTTTTTGTGTAAGTGATGATGTTTTACCATCTATTATTAAGACGATTAGAATGCCAGATGATGCGTTACTTCTACACACTTCAGGAAGTCAACCGATGGATGTATTCAAGTCATATTCCAAACACTACGGGGTGATTTATCCGGTACAAACCTTTTCCAAGAAACGAGAACTGGATTTCAGGGAGATCCCATTATGTGTGGAGGGAAACACGGGCCCCGTGAAGGAACGAATTAAAAAGTTTGCGGAAAAGTTGTCGGATAAAATATACGAGATAGACTCGGTCCAGCGTAAAGAATTGCATCTGGCTGCAGTTTTTGCCTGTAATTTTCCTAATTATTTGTATCAAGTGGCAGGCAAATTGCTAGAAGACAAAGGACTATCTTTTGCTATGCTGCGTCCTTTGATTTTCGAGACGGCACATAAAGTGATGCTCCTAAATCCGGAAGAGGCTCAAACCGGACCGGCCAAGCGGGGGGACGAGAGTATCATGAATATGCACAAGAATATGTTGAAGAATGACAAAGACTTGCTGAAAATATACACGATATTGTCGGAAGGAATAAAGGAAACGCAAGATAAAGAAGAGACGGGGGATCAAAAGATCTCGCAAGATACAATAGATATGCCCACATTGTGGTAAATTAGATAAATACGAACGCTATGAAATTATTCAAAGAGGAATTAAAGAAGGTAGAAGCTTTTGCTTTCGATGTAGATGGAGTTTTTTCACGTCATGAAATGAATATAACACCGGAAGGCGACTTGATTCGTACATCCTGTACGAAAGATGGCTATGCCATGATGTACTGCACGAAGAAGGGATTCCCGGTTTGTATCATTTCCGGGGGGCAGGCTCCTGGGGTAAGAGAACGTTTTGAGAAATTGGGAGTGAAGGACGTGTATCTTGGCGTGGCGAATAAAGTTGAAGCGTTGAACGAGTTCTTGCAAAAATATAATCTGAACCCGGAAAATGTGATGTATATGGGAGATGATATACCAGACTACAACGTGATGAAAATCGTGGGTATGCCGGTATGTCCTTCGGATGCGTGCGAAGAGATCAAAGCTATTTCCCGTTATATTTCAGACACGCCCGGGGGACTCGGATGCGTACGGGATGTCGTGGCTCAAGTCCTGAAAGCAAAAGGCGAATGGATGGATACCCAATGCTACGTGAAATGTATGTAAGTTAAAGAATAAGATGTTGGAAATTCTCAAGTTAATACGCCTACGAACGATCGCATTCACGGCATTTACCATGTATGCCATGCGTTTCTTTGTTGTCCAGCCCGTGCTGGAGAAAGCTGGTTTTGCCCTGCAAATGCCGGAAGGCAATTTCTCGTTACTGGTAATAGCCGTGTGTTGTCTGGTGTCGGCCGCTTATGTCATAAATGATTATTTTGACACGAAGGCGGACCGTATTTCGGGAAACAGACCCGTGATTGTTGGGAAAACCATTAGCCGCAGGGCTGCAATCATTCTACATTCTATTTTGAATGTTGTGGCCGTGGGAATCGCGTATTATCTGGCGAGAGAAGCTCATCATGCTGAGATCGTATTCTTATTTTTAATTATATCATTGGTATTGTGGTTTTATTCCTCCCGGATAAAAAAACGTTTTATTTGGGGAAATATCGTCGTGGCTATTTTGGCCGGATTAATCCCGCTTACCGTGATTACATTCGAAATCCCGTTATTGAGTGATGTGTACTCGGATGTCGTTTTGAAAACGCACGTTAGTTTTGCCTACGTGTTCTACTGGACAGTATGTTTCTCGTATTTTCTTTTTATTAATATGCTGATCTACGAGATCAACAAGGACATATATAGTATAAATGGCGACCGGGCTGATGGAATCGTTACTTTACCTGTAAAATTTGGTATTCCGGCAACGAGAAAGGTGATCATCGGGTTGATCACGATTGCCATCACATCGTTGATCCTATTTTTGTTATTCGGATTTACACGAACCCCGATCGTATGGATTTATTTTGTTGTAGCTTTGATTATACCATACTTGTTTTACGGCTATGCGGTATTGAAGAATGACAAGATGAAATTCCAGTTGCGAATGATTCGTTTGATTATGGTTTTGTGCATAGGAGTCAGTGTATTTTGTAAGTTGTGTGAATGATGCATTCTATTAAAAATTATAAATTAATATTGGCCTCTGCGTCACCACGGAGACAGCAATTGATGAAAGATGCTGGGTTTACCTTCGAAGTCCGGTTGAAAAATGTTGAAGAAAAATATCCTCAAGAACTCCATTTGGAGAATGTACCGGAATATTTATCGAAAGTAAAGGCCTCAGCCTTTCGAGAGGAGCTAAAGGCTGATGAAGTATTGATAACAGCCGATACGGTAGTTTGTATTCATGACCGGATTTTAGGTAAACCCGCTGACCGGAAAGAGGCTATTTCGATGTTACAGGAGCTATCGGGAAATCGTCATCTGGTCGTAACGGGTGTGAGCGTAACCACTCGTACGGAACAACTTTCTTTCTCTTCACGGACAGACGTGTTTTTCAAGCATTTATCAAATGAAGAGATTGAATTCTACGTGGACACGTATAAGCCATTCGATAAAGCGGGAGCTTACGGGATTCAGGAGTGGATCGGGTACATCGGGATCGAGCGTATAGAAGGTTCTTTCTATAACGTGATGGGATTACCGATACAGAAATTATATGAAACTTTGCGGAAATTACAATTTCAATAAATAACATTCAAAAATACCAGTAAATGAGAAAAATTACATTATGTTTTTTGGCTTTCATTCTGCTGACTTTACCAAGTTTAGCTGACGAGGGAATGTGGATTCCCATGTTGTTGAAAAAATACAACATAGAAGATATGCAGAAAGCCGGTTTTAAATTAACAGCGGAGGATATTTACGACATTAACCAAGCTTCATTGAAAGATGCCGTTATCGGGCTGGGTAATGAAGGTTCTCCGTTTCATCACTTTTGTACCGGGGAGATCGTGAGTGATCAAGGATTGGTGATTACGAATCATCACTGCTCTTTTGGCATGATCCAAGCTCATTCCAGTTTGGAACATAACTATTTACGGGATGGTTTTTGGGCTCAATCCATGGCGGATGAGTTGGTTAATCCCAAGATAACAGCTTCTATTTTAGTTCGGATGGAGGATGTCACGGATAAAATCAATGCAGGATTGAATGCCGGGATGTCTGAAAGCGAACGTACGAAGAAGGTAAATGAAATATGCCGGAAATTGGAAGCGGAAGCTGTTAAAGGAACCAATCTGGCGGCTAATATAAAGCCATATTTTAACGGAAATCAATATTTTCTTTCCGTGTTTAAAATCTTCCGGGATGTTCGTTTAGTCGGGGCTCCGAATTCTGCTATCGGTAAATTTGGTGGGGATACGGATAACTGGACATGGCCGCGTCACACGGGTGATTTTTCCGTTTTGCGTATTTATGCGGGACCGGACAATGAGCCGGCAGCTATATCAGATAAGAACGTGCCTTATAAACCGGCTAAATTCTTTAAGATTTCTGCACGGGGGGTACAAGAAGGTGATTTTACGATGGTCTTCGGTTATCCCGGAACGACAAACGAGTACCTGACTTCTTACGCGATAGATCAAATTGTTTCTGTTGAAGACCCGCATAAGATCAAAATCCGTACGGCAAAATTGGAGGTAATCAATGCCGCTATGGAGTCGGATGAATTGTTGCGTATA
This sequence comes from Butyricimonas sp. BSD2780061689_150309_C8, assembly GCF_015560935.1. Lineage (NCBI taxonomy): Bacteria > Pseudomonadati > Bacteroidota > Bacteroidia > Bacteroidales > Odoribacteraceae > Butyricimonas > Butyricimonas sp. BSD2780061689_150309_C8. Next base: position 93,972 of record NZ_JADMSV010000013.1, on the reverse strand, counting down.
AAATATGCTGCGAAAGCTGCAAGCGTTGCTAATGCCTGGAAAAAATGGCAGGGGGAGATTAAAGGATTGGATCGTTTCAACACGGCAGATAATAAAAGAATTCTTGAAAATAATTTCAACAACTGGGCTAAAAGTAATGGAAAAACCGAGTATATCGGTTTGACGGATCGTTACAAAGCGTTATATGACGCTCGTAAAGAATATATTCTGGCTGCAGCTTATGCTTCGGAGGCCGGATTGGGAGGTGCGGAAATCATAAAATTTGCCCGTGAAATAGAACAGGTATTGGATAACTATGACAAATTCGCAGATAAGGAACAACTTAAAACATCTTTGAAAAATTACGTTGAGGCCTTCTATAAAGATTACGATGTGGCCACGGATCAACGGATATTGACCGAAATGTTTAAGTTGTATAATAATGAGGAAGTCGGAGACCAATGGATACCGTCAGTCGTTCGTTTGAGCCCTAAATATGCTAAACTGAACGCTCCTGATCGTTATGCTGCCGACTTGTTTAAAAAATCAATATTCACGCATAAGGATAATTTGCTGAAATTTATCGATAATTTATCAGAGAAATCAATCACGAAAATTGAAAAAGATCCGATTCTTGGAGTGGCGACCGGAATTTACACGTTGTATGCAGATAAAATTCGTCCCGAATTGAGCCGAATTGAAAGTGAATTGAAATTATTGAATCGGTTGTGGATTGCCGGATTGATGGAGATGCAGCCCGATAAAACGTTCTATCCGGATGCGAATTCTACCTTACGTGTAGCTTATGGGAAAATTGCCGGATACCATGCAACTGATGCTGTTTATTACACGCACTACACGACATTGAAAGGTATCATGGAAAAGGATAATCCGAATATCTATGATTATGATGTACCCCAGAAATTACGGGATTTGTACAAGAACCGGGATTTCGGCCCCTACACTCAAGACGGGGAAGTTCCCGTTTGCTTTATCGCAACGAATCACACGACTGGCGGTAATTCCGGTAGTCCGGTTCTAGATGCAGAAGGTAATTTGATCGGTTTAAACTTTGACCGTGCTTGGGAAGGTGTAATGTCAGATATGCAATATAGCCCGGAGATTTGTCGGAATATTGCCGTTGATATTCGCTATGTCCTGTTTATCATTGATAAATATGCAGGAGCGCAAAGATTGATTGACGAGATGGTAATCATTCATTAATAATAATATCATCTTCGGAAAAGTATTAAAAAACAAGCCTTTATCAGCAAAATCAGCGATAAAGGCTTGTTTTTTATTTGTGAATTTAACTCTCAGACCGACAAATTCAAGACACCTAAATATTATGCGGCAGTTCCGATTTCATACAAAAATTCTGGTGCTAAATCAGCTCCATTGGCCCATTCAATAGTGATACGGGTTAAGCCGTATTGAACAAACTTTTCTTTATCCAATAGTTCACCAAAAACTTCTCCCGTTAAGTAAGGTCTCAAATCAACTTTCTTCTTGTTCCCATCACTGAAAGTTACAAGAAGTTCATAATCTTTGATATAATCAACATCGACTACTCGTAACATAAATAATTATTTTAAAGGTTCTATTTTATCTATTTTTTCACCTTTTTGGGCTTTTTCCCAAAGTGTAAGAATCTCTGTTTCATGTAAATCAATCCACTCATTGACTTTAACAATCACCTTTGCTGGGGCTTGACCATCAACAATTCGATCCAGAATACTGATTGAACATTCATAATTTCCATAAGTGAAATGGATGTGGTGGATTGTGATCTTTCCAATAAAGGAATATTATAATACCAAAAAACCTACAAATTTCGGGCATAATTCATGTATTTTCTAGTTTATAACAAATGTAACGAATTAGTTCTGTTTTCACAAATAAAAGGTTATAAAAATAGCGGCAATGGAATTGAATTGCCGCTAGAGATGTTCTATGCATTATGGATTTTAAAGGCGTTTGTTTACAACGTCCCAGTTTATAATGTTCCAATAATTTTCAATGTATTTCGGACGAGCGTTTTGGGTGTCCAAATAGTAAGCGTGTTCCCAGACATCAATTGTCAACACGGGTTTCTTTCCATGTTTCAATGGAGTATCTGCATTACCGGTTTGTACGATTTCCAGTTTACCCTCTTTGTCCACAACCAACCAGGCCCATCCTGAACCAAATAAAGTGGTGGCTGCTTTAGCAAACGCTTCCTTGAAGGCATCGAAACTTCCAAATGATTTATCAATCAATTCCTTTATTTTTCCTGTCGGAGCAACTTGTGCAGCATGATGAGCCTGGAAGGTCTCGAAGTAGAATATATGATTATATGTTTGTGCTGCATTATTGAAAATACCACCTTCGGATTTGATCACGATACCTTCTAAACACATTTTTTCGTATTCGGTACCCACGATTAAATTATTCAGGTTCGTAATATAAGTTGCAAGATGTTTTCCGTAGTGGTATTGGATGGTACGTTCGCTGATATAAGGTTCTAATGCGTTTTCTTTATAGGGTAGAGGGGGTAGTTTAAATTTGTTGTCCTCACCTTTTGTATTTATAACCTCTGATGACATCAACACATCCAATTCTTTGTACTCTTCTGTTTTCATATCTTTATGTTTTAAATTAAACTGTTTTTAAATTTACAAATTCTATTACTAAGGATACGATAAAATATGAATAAAGTTACTGCTTTCTATGAAAAAAATAAAACGGGTAGTTACTATTTTTCACTACCCGTTTTTATCCATGTACATGGATGATTCTATTTCGTCAGTTTTGCACCGAATTCCAGTGTTTTAAGATTTTTTGAAAAAGATTCAACAAAGTCTTCAATTATTGTTTGTTGTTCTGCTGGCAAGTCTGTAACTTTTAAAATAGCCGGAACTGCTGCAAGGAGTGTTTTCACGTAAGAAGTATTTAAATATACTGTCAATTCATTGTTTGCTATTTTGTAATTCAAATCAATCGAGGTAACGGGAATGGTGCCTAATAGCTCTTTAAAACCATCACTTTGTGTACTGACTTTTATAATATCTTTTTGAATCGTATAAGCCGTCTTTAAAGTTGCTGGTTGGTCATTCATGGTCATTAATATTTCCATCTCGGTTTCAGAAGTAAATTTAATTCCTTGGAAATATTGAGACATATATTTGTTTGCAATTCCCGGTAAAAACAGTTTAACTATACTAGCGTCAATTCCGTTGCTGATCATGCCAGCAACTCCATCAGGTAGAACCACCTCTGGAGGAATTATTCCTTCGGGAATACTGATTTGGCCATTATAGTCAAATTCAAAATGAATATCAGCCGCTTTTCCTGAATAATTCCAAGTCCCGATAAGGTCTTTATTGTTATTATTATCATCATCGTCGCTACAAGAGAAACATGCAACTGCCACAAATAATACAGAGATCAAGTAAATTAATTTGTTTTTCATATATAGATAAATTTAAAATGATTGTTTATAATTTTATTGTTATAGATGCCCCGAATCGAGAGGGAGCCCCGGATTGTCCGGATTGCATGTATTCCGGCAAGTTCTTTCCCACGGGACTGTTGAACATATAGCAAAAGAAACTTTTATCCAAAATGTTCTTACCCCACACGTGGAAATCGATGTGTTTACCGGAAATACCCAAATCCATGTTCCAAAGAAAATAGGGATCTTGTTTCATGGTATTCGCTTCGTCAAAATATTGGGTCCCGAAACCAGTAACAGACGTAGTTGCCGTGAAAGATTTGAATAATAAGGACTTGATTGTCTTGGAATACGATACTCCCGTGTTCATCGTGAATTCCGGGGCCATGACAATTTTATTACCCTCATATTCCTTGGTTAAGTGGTGGTAGTATTCCGAATTACTATATCCTGAGGAAAGGAAATAAACCAATCGTGGCAGACATTCCCAACTTAAATCAATCTCCGCACCGATACTGCGGGCGTCTCCTGCATTCTTGATAATCGGCCCCATCATCTCCATGACGAAGATTTGCTGATCTTTCCAATCAATATAAAAAAGCGCTCCGTTCAAGTTAAACCGTCCATTAGCGCTGAAGTATTTAGCCCCAAGCTCGTAGTTCCACAAGGATTCTTTACTATATTCCAGTTCTACAACCTGCGTGGTCATTTCGTTTGAAATGATATTATACCCGCCGGCTTTATATCCTTTAGATATGTTCAAGTAGGTGGATAACTGCTCGTTCCATTTTTGTAGAATGGAAAATTTGGGTAACCAAGCCGCGTAAGAATGGTTTTCATCCCAATCATGATAACCGGTAAACTGGTCTGCGTCGTGAAATAACAAACTGTCCCGGTAGGAGAGAGACGCTTTCTCGTAATCATACCTGATTCCGGCAGTAACGAACATCCCCGGCAAGAGATTTTTCACGGTAACTTGCCCGTATCCGGCAATTCCCCAAGTCGAAGTGTTGTTATAATACGACGCTTGATCCAAATCTAGCGGGAGAAGTAAGTGACGTTCCGTACCAAAAGTGGCTAAGTAATCATTCGTCAGGTCCTTGTAAAAACCGAATGTTCCTAATGTCCAATCGATTTTCTCGCCTTGGGAGGATTGGTAATTAATCTCTTGCGTGATCAGATCCTGTTTCGATTCCTTTTCATTTTGAAATACATCATGATACGTGAAATCGGCATCCAGAACCTGTTTATCTTTAGCCCGGGAATAGGAAGTGATCCAGTTCAACAGAGTTTGAGAAAAATGTTTCTGAATGTTCACGTACGTGGACAATAAATCCCGTTTATAGGATGCGTCTGCGTTATAATTAACCCGATAGCGGTGTGCTTTTAAAGAATCAACGGCATGATAAGCGTAACCATCATCAAAACTATGGTTATAGTTCAGACCAAACGCCACTTTCCATGTTGCATCCGTAAACACGCTTCCCTGGTAACGAATATCGTATGAATCCGACTTGTTCGATTTTCCCCCGGTAAAATCATTCTTGAAATATCCGTCCGTGCGATTATATGCAAAAGATAATTTGTTATACAGGACTTTATTTATAGGCAAATTAGCCATAATCATGTAATTCTGCGAATTATAACTGGAAACACCAGCTTTTGCTTGCAAAGAAAACTTTGTCGCAGGAGGATTTGTCCGAATATTAATCAAACCGATGATACTGTTCCGACCGTACAAGGTTGTTTGAGGGCCTCGCAGTACTTCTATTTGCCTAATGTCATACAAATCAAATATAAAAGCATTTTTGTCAAAAATTGGAACTCCATCCACGTACAAACCGACGGGTGGAGTCCCGGATACCGTTCCAATTCCACGAACATAGAGCGGAGTTGATAGTTTCAAGCCACCTTCCTGCATGTAGAAATTCGGAACGATTCCCGACAGGTTCCGGAGATCCGGATTATTCTCGTTCAACAAGTTTTTCCCGCTAATCACGCTAAGAGCAACAGGAATCTCGCTAATGGATAATTCCCTCTTTTCAGCCGTAATGACGACTTCTTTCAATTGTTTAATGACACTGAATGTAGAATCATTCGTCTGCACGGTCTCGGACCGTTGCGCAAACAAATGACCGGAAATAAATGTCAATAGCAGAATGCTATATATGATCCGCATTTGATGTTGTTTTAAATTAATATATCCCGTGAATTATTCCACTCTTTCCTCTTAAAGGATTACGACAAGTGGATAGCGGGAGGAGCCCTTAGTGTTAATAATATAAGGTTAGGATCGTCATAGTGACCAAAATAGACATATTGTTTGGTTTTCGATCGATCGTCTGTTATTTTTAAATAAGGAGAGTTTGGAGAGGATATAACCTCCTCGTCTTCCATCGTCTGGCAATAGCATATCTCGTTTTTCCCGATCCGGTATTCGATAATTCTTTCTTGTCCCGGAATACCTTCCGGGAGTCTTATTTCAGTTTGTGCATAGAAACATATCACAAAGAACGCTGAAACAAGCAAATAAACGAATATGTTTGCCGATGGTCCGATAAAAAACATGGTGCAAATCTATAAAATAATTAGATAGGGATGATCAAAATTCTATGTGAACATCACTAATTAGAACTGTTCTAAATTTTTGCAAAATACAATTCGAGATGTTGCATTTATAAAAAAGATAACGATATTTGCACTCGATATAAAATTGTAACGATTACAAATAAGCAATGAATACAGTTGAAGGAACACGGGAGTATTTACTAAAATATAACATCAAACCATCCTTGCAGAGAATGGCAATTATGGATTATTTGATGGCACACCGGGTACATCCGACGGCTGACGAGATTTATAATGCTTTATATCCGACCATGCCTACTTTGTCTAAAACGACTATATACAATACGATGAAATTGTTCACGGAGCAAGGTGCGGTGAAAGCTCTCGTGATCGATGAAAAAAACGTGCGATTCGATATTGACACGTCGAGTCACGCTCATTTCATGTGCTTGGGATGTGGTTGCGTGTATGATCTTCCGGTTGAAAATCAGGATGCGATACAATTGGAAGGAGTAGGGGAATTGATTATTACAGAAATTCATCTTTATTACAAGGGGTATTGTAAAAAATGCGCCGAAGAGAAAAGAAAAAACATATTATTATAACATTTAAAAAGTGCGTTATGAAAAAATTTATCTGTACCGTATGTGGCTACGTTCATGAAGGAGATGAAGCTCCGGAAATCTGTCCTCAATGTAAACAACCGAAAAGCAAGTTTAAAGAATTAGTTGAAACCGAAGGTGCTTTGACGTTCGTTGACGAACATCGTCTCGGTGTAGCAAAAGGAGTTGATCCTGAAGTTCTCGAAGGATTGAGAGCGCATTTCAACGGGGAATGTTCAGAAGTCGGGATGTATTTGGCTATGAGTCGTCAGGCTGATCGTGAAGGTTATCCGGAGATTGCAGAGGCTTTCAAACGCTATGCTTTTGAAGAGGCAGAGCACGCGGCTAAATTTGCAGAATTATTGGGAGAATGTGTTTGGGATACCAAAACAAACTTGAAAAAACGTATGGAGGCAGAAGCTGGTGCTTGCGAGGATAAAAAACGTATTGCTACCTTGGCTAAAAAATTGGATTTGGATGCTATCCATGATACCGTTCATGAAATGTGTAAAGACGAAGCCCGTCATGGTAAAGGTTTCGAAGGTTTATACAATCGTTACTTCAAGTAATCTATTGTAGGTTACTTTATAAGATTAAAGAGATCGTCAAGGCTTAGACGATCTCTTTTTGTTAATAAAATAGTACATTTTTTATATGTATTTTATGTAACTTTACCTTATAAGTTCCCGTAATAACACTCGAAATTGAATTTAACACGGAGAATTGTATGAGAACTTATAGATGCGAAGACGTCACTTTATCAGATAGAGGAATTGATAGTAAAGGTTGGTTGTGTAATCCACAAGAAAAGGGTAAAAAACCGGCAATACTTGTTTTAGGCCCCAAAGATGCCTCGAATAACACGGTATTATTACAATATGCCACGCGATTGGCAAACTATGGTTTTGTCGTTTTAGGAATGGAGGAAACTCAAAATGTTAAAGCAGCCATTGATTATTTGAGTTTGAAAGATGAAGTTGATCCGAATAAAATGTACGCCATGGGAATATGTAACGGAACGAATGAAGTTCTGGCCAGTACAGAAGCGGAAAAACGATTGAAAGCTATCGCTTTAGTGGCAGGATGCTACAAACGCAAAGAGGCATCTCGAGTAAAAGTACCAACAATCGTTATTCACGGAGGTGAAAACGAAAAGGAGTACCAATCCGCTCAACGCGTGTACGACACAATCTGTGCGGAGGAAAAATTAGCGATATGGGAAGGTTCCGTTACTCATGCACAATATTTTGAAGATCCTCTTGTTCTGGATAAAACGGTAAGGAATGTCTTCCGCTGGTTTAAAACACATTGACAATCACACTATATTAGGAAAAAGCCGGCTCTAGTTGATAGAGGCGGCTTTATTGTTAGATTTATCCTTATCTATGGGTTATAACAACGTTATACTAGGGTTTTACCTATAAACGAGCATATTTGAAAGGCTCACCACCACTTGTAAAAATGATGAATGGCTCCATGTCCATGCCCTATTTGGTACCCGGCTGCCGTTTCTATGGCCCCGTGCAAATAATTCAAGGCTTTTTCCACGGCTATGTTCAAGGGAAAATCATGGGCTAAATAAGAGGCCACGGAGGATGATAAAGAACACCCGGTACCGTGTGTATTCGGGGTGATTATTTTCTTTGCCGGATAACGATATTCCAAATCATTCTCACAATCAATTAAAACATCTGTTATCTCTTCACATTCCAAGTGTCCGGCTTTTAATAAGACATTGCGAGCACCGATATTCTTCAATGCAGGAATGGAAAGATATAAATCTTCCTGAGAGCCTATTTTCTTTCCGGTGAGAATTTCTATCTCGTAAAGGTTGGGAGTGATCACGGTAGCCAACGGGAATAATTCCTTTTGCATCACGGCAATGGCCTCTTGCTGCACAAGCAGATCGCCTGAGGTCGCCACCATTACCGGGTCCACGACAATGTGCTTGATCGGGTAATCGGCTAATACTCTCGTGACGGCTTGAATCACTTCCACGGAATGTAACATACCAATTTTTACCGCATCCACGCCAATATCGTCTAAACAAGCCCTAATCTGGGCCTCTATGACATTCACGGGAAGAGGTTCAATGGCTCTCACACCTAATGTATTTTGAGCTGTTACGGCTGTAATGGCGGTCATGGCGAAACACCCGCAGGCGGAGATCGCTTTCAAGTCTGCTTGAACTCCGGCACCACCACCGCTATCGGAACCGGCTATAGATAATACTCTCTTGTAGGTTTTCATGACAAATAAAAGGTTTAGAATGATCGGGCATATAACACGAAAATCGTCGGGCGTTTATTTATATCCGGTTTCACGTGTTTCCAATCCTTTATTAACATGGTTTTTATGTATTCATTTTCTGTCGTAATATCACAGGCTATCGTGAGGCGTGTCGTGGGAGACAAGGTGGCTATCATATCCTCGAATAATTGCACGTTTCGATAGGGGGTCTCTATAAATAATTGTGTCCGGTTCTCCACGGCAGATTGTTTCTCATAAGTTTTCAACGTTTTAATGCGTTCAGGCTTAGCAATGGGTAAATACCCATTAAACGAGAAGTTTTGCCCGTTAGCCCCGGAGGCTATCAGAGCCAATAAAATAGAAGAGGGACCCACTAAAGGAATTACCTGATAATCGTGTTTATGGGCTAATGCTACCAATTCGGCTCCCGGATCTGCAATACCGGGACATCCGGCCTCGGAGATAATCCCCATATCTTGATCGGCCAGATAGGGGAGATAGGTTTCAATATCTTTTATGTCCGAATGTTCATTCAGGTCTAAAAAAACGAGTTCATCAATATTTATCGCTTTATCTATTTTCTTTAAATAACGACGGGTATTTTTCACGTTTTCAGTTGCAAAAACTTTGATATTCTTAATGATATGAACTACATCATCAGGAATAACCCGCTCTATCGGTGTCTCCCCAAGTAAATTGGGGATCAAATATAATTTTCCCATAATAAAATGTTTGGGGCAAATATACAGGATTATTCCGAATCTTATTATTTTTGCATGACACAATAAAACGTTCTGTATGGAATTTTCGATGTCAGAATATAATTATTTTTCAGTCTTCAACAGATGAGAGTAACGATTTTAGGAAGTGGAACTTCACAAGGGGTTCCCGTTATTGCTTGCGAATGTCCTGTTTGTCAATCTACGGATGAGAATGACAAGCGTTTAAGGAGTTCTGCCATGATTGATATTGGGGATAAAAAACTAATTATAGACGCGGGACCTGATTTCCGAACACAGATGCTACGGGCGGGTGTAAAGGACGTGACAGCTTTGCTGCTGACACATGAACACAAAGACCATATCGGGGGACTGGACGATATTCGGGCTTTTAACTGGGTCAAAAATGGCGAGGTAGACATCTACTGTAACCAGAGAACGAAAGACGTTATCAGTAAGGATTATGACTACGCTTTCGCAGCATTCCGTTATCCCGGTGTACCTGAAATGAACATTCACGTGATAGATGAAGCCCCATTCTGGATTGGGGATATTAAAATAGAACCTATTACGGTGATGCACTACAAGCTCCCCGTGACGGCATTTCGTATTGATAACTTCGCTTATATCACGGATGCGAATTTCATATCGGAGGCAAGTATGAAAAAACTGAAAGGCGTCGAATACATGGTGATTAATGCCTTACGTAAAGAAGTCCACCTTTCTCACTTTACGCTGAATCAAGCCATTGATGTAGTGAAAACCTTACACGTGAAACAGGCCTACATCACGCATATCGGTCATCAGATGGGATTGCACGAAGAGGTCTCGCGGGAATTACCTGAAAATATACAACTGGCTCATGATATGTTATCATTTGAGTTCTAAAATCTTATTACTCGCTCCGGTTTCCTTTTTGTTAAATGCTTGCTGAAAGGCAAGAGTGAATGTGAATAAAAAAGGACTTAAAATTTCCGTTAATCCACTGTTTTTATTACATTTGTGGGATTTTAGTAATATAGGGGTGAAATTTAGAATAATGCCCTATAAAACAATGCGTTAATAGTGTAATTTAATATTATAAATGGAAAACGTCGGAGAAAAAATTATCAAGATCAACATCGAGGAGGAGATGAAATCTTCGTACATTGACTATTCAATGTCGGTGATTGTGTCGCGTGCATTACCTGATGTTAGGGACGGTTTGAAACCGGTACAGAGAAGGGTATTATATGGAATGAGCGAATTGGGTGTTACGTCTGGTAAACCATTCAAAAAGTCAGCGAGAATTGTCGGAGAGGTACTCGGAAAGTACCACCCTCATGGTGATAGCTCGGTTTACATGGCGATGGTACGTATGGCCCAAAGTTGGTCTTTACGTTATCCGCTGGTTGACGGACAAGGAAACTTCGGTTCCGTGGATGGAGATAGCCCCGCGGCAATGCGTTATACTGAGGCTCGTTTGATGAAGGTAACCGAGGACACGTTGGTGGATTTGGATAAGGATACCGTGGACATGATTCCGAACTTCGACGAATCATTAAAAGAACCCAGCGTTCTACCCACTAAAATTCCGTTGTTACTCGTGAATGGTGCGTCAGGTATTGCGGTTGGAATGGCTACTAATATGCCTCCCCACAATCTGCGTGACACGATCGATGCTATTTGTGCTTATATTGATGACCGGGATATTGAAATAGATGACTTGATCCAGATCATAAAAGCTCCGGATTTCCCTACGGGAGGAACAATTTACGGGTATGCCGGGGTGAAAGAGGCATATCACACGGGAAGAGGTCGCGTGGTTGTGCGTTCGAAAACATCCGTGGAGACAACTCCTCATGGCCGGGAAAAACTGATCGTTCACGAAATTCCTTATATGGTCAACAAGGCAGAATTGATTTCTCGCATTGCTGATCTGGTGAACGAGAAAAAAATAGATGGTATCTCTAATATCAATGACGAATCCGACCGTAGCGGTATGCGTATCGTTATTGATTTGAAAAAAGATGCTATTGCCAATGTCGTACTGAATACATTATTAAAACATACGGCTCTTCAAACTTCTTTTGGGGTGAACAACATCGCGCTCGTGGGAGGTAGACCCCGTTTGTTGAATTTGAAGGACTTGATCCGGTTATTCGTGGAACATCGTCATGATGTCATTACACGGCGTACTCAATTTGAATTAAAGCAAGCGGAAGACCGGGCTCACATTCTGGAAGGTTTGATCATTGCCAGTGATCATATTGACGAAGTAATCCGGATTATCCGGGCATCTAAAACTCCGGAGGAAGCGAAGAATAATTTGATTGAACGTTTCTCCTTGACGGAGGTACAAGCTCGTGCTATCGTTGAAATGAGATTACGTCAACTAACAGGTCTGGAGCAAGATAAGCTAAGAGCCGAGTATGACGACATCATGAAATTGATCGAGCATTTGAAAGAAATTCTAGCTAGTTTAGAATTAAGAATGCAAATTATCAAAGATGAGCTACTTCAGGTGAAAGCTCAATATAACGATGAGCGTAAAACAGACATCGTTTATGCCTCTGAAGAATTCAACCCAGAAGATTTTTATGCCGATGAAGAAATGGTAATCACTATTTCTCACATGGGATATATCAAACGGACTCCGCTATCCGAATACAAGGTTCAAAATCGCGGGGGAGTAGGTTCGAAAGGATCTGCCACGAGAGATGAAGATTTCCTTGAACACATGATTATGGCCACGATGCATAACACTATGTTGTTTTTTACTGAAAAAGGAAAATGTTTCTGGCTGAAAGTATGGGAAATCCCGGAAGGAACTAAACAATCCAAGGGTAGAGCTATCCAGAATTTATTGAATATCGAGCCGGATGATAAGGTGAAGGCTTATATCAACATCCTCAATTTGAAAGATGAAGAGTATATTAATAATAACTATATTGTATTATGCTCGAAACAAGGTATTGTGAAAAAAACAACCTTGGAAGCCTACTCTCGTCCGAGAGCGAATGGTGTGAATGCAATTACAATTAAAGACGGGGATCAACTGTTGGATGCAAAAATGACCAATGGTAAATGTGACATCATGATAGCGGTCAAATCCGGTAAAGCCATCCGTTTCCCGGAAGAAAAAGTTCGTCCGATGGGTAGAACTGCATCCGGGGTAAAGGGTATCTCGCTGGATAACGAAGGAGACGAGGTAATCGGTATGATTTGCATTGAATCCGGTAAATCCGACGTGTTGGTTGTGTCTGAAAATGGATATGGAAAACGTTCCAGTATCGAGGATTATCGTATCACCAATAGAGGTGGTAAGGGTGTTAAGACCATCAACATGACGGAAAAAACAGGTAACCTGATCGCCTTGCTTGACGTTACGGATGAAGATAACTTGATGATTATTAACAAGTCAGGATTGACGATAAGACTGGATGTTAGTACCTTGAGAGTTATGGGACGTAACACGCAGGGAGTGAGATTAATTAATTTGAGAAATGATGATGCTATTGCAGCAGTAGCGAAAGTATCCGCTTCGAAAGAAGAGAATCTTCCGGAAGAAGGGCAGGAGGGAACAGAAGTAGCAGATTCGAATGATGAAGAATAATTATTTACACATGATATCTAATTGGAACACAAATTTTTAACGTATGAAAAAACTATCTTTTATCATTGCCCTTCTGCTTTGCGTGAATATATCTTTCGCGCAAAAGGGGAAAGTAACATCGGCTGTTAGCTTTTTCACGCAGGGAAAGCTGGATAAAGCGAAAGAGCTGATAGATGAAGCTATTGGCCATGAGAATTGCGTAAACTGGGCGAAAGCTTATATGGTTAGAGGACAAATCTATCAAGCGATTTTCGAAACTCAGGATGAGAATTACAAAAAACTCTCCAAAGATCCGTTAAGTGTAGCTTGGGACTCTTATCAAAAAGTTATCCAACTGGACGATAAGAATAAATTCGAGAAAGATTTAAAGACCCAGTATGCTAACTTGGTTATAGACTTTACTAACCAAGGTGTTGTTTGTTACAATCAAGGAATGAAAACAGATGATACCAAAGATTTTAAAGATGCTGTAAACAATTTTAAACGAGTATTGGAAATCAATGAATCCCCGTTAGGAACACAAAAAGTAGACACGACCGTTATCTATAATGCCGGAGTTGCTGCACACAAAGCCGGAGATCTGGATGAAGCAATTAAATTCTATAAGAAATCTCTGGAATTGAATTATGAAGCCGGAAAGATTTATGCGATGGTGGCAAATATCCTTTTAGGACAAAGCCGTGCCGCTAACGAGGCCGGAGATTCTGTTACTGGAAAAGCAAAACAGGAAGAAGCTGTTAATTTCTTACATGAAGGACACAAATTGTATCCGGATGATAACTATATGCTGGTTGAGTTAATCAACTATTACTTGATGGGTGATACTCCGGCTAAAGCTGAAGAGTTCCTGGATGCTGCCATTAAACAAGAGCCGAATAAAGCTGAATATTACAGAGCTAAAGGATCTTTATACGAAAAATTGAATCAACCGGAAAAGGCTGAGGCAATGTATATCAAGACTTTGGAACTGAATCCGAATGATTTCTTCGCACAATATAACTTGGGTAACATTCATTTGAACCGGGTTATTGAAGATCATAAAGTTGTACAGGATATCGTTGATGCAAAGGAATATAACGCCGCCTTGGATAAGGTTATGGAGAAATATGAGGCTGTAATTCCTTATTTTGAAAAAGCATTAGAATTGAATCCTAATGACAAGAATACGTTGACTACGTTGAAAGAATTATATTTCCGCTTGAGAACAAAAAATAAAGTTTATCAAGAGAAGTATGACAAGACAATGGAGGCTTTGAATAGCTTGTAAATATCACAAGAAGAAGGAGATACACATTCGTCCTTCTTCTTTTTTGTGTTTAAATATTAACATAAGGTTAATTATAAGACAAATATTATAATAGAAGAAAAGAGTACTTTTTCTTTTCATGATCCTTTAAAAGTTACTATATTTGTAAGTTACAAAATAAATATTTCATTCATCTAAGAAAATTATTCATGCAAAATAAAGTTGTAATTATTACAGGAGCTTCTTCTGGCATAGGTAAAGCGCTTGTTTATGAATTTGCAAAACGTGGAGCAAAAATTGCCATGGGAGCTCGGAATTTGGATGAATTACAGAAAATCGAGACAGATTTAAAATCTCGGGGTATTGATGCCCTTTCCGTTCAAACGGATGTTACTCGGGAGTTGGATTGTAAAAATCTGGTTGAGAAAACTGTTGAACGATTTGGTAAAATTGATGTTCTTGTAAACAATGCCGGAATATCCATGCGTGCGCTATTTGAAGATTTGGAACTGGATGTCATCCGGCGTTTAATGGATGTGAATTTTTGGGGAACGGTTTATTGTACCAAATTTGCTCTACCTTATATATTAAAAACAAAAGGTAGTTTAGTCGGAATTATCTCTGTTGCCGGTTTCTTGGGACTACCCGGAAGAACCGGATATTCTGCTAGTAAATTTGCCGTGCGCGGATTCTTGAATACATTGCGAGTTGAGAATTTAAAGAAAGGATTGCATGTTCTTGTTGCCGCTCCGGGATTCACGGCGTCTAACATACGAAAAACAGCTTTAGTAGCAGACGGACATCAACAAGGCGATAGCCCGCGGGCAGAAAATAAAATGATGAGTGCAGAAAGATGCGCTCAAATAATTGTAAATGGTGTTGTGAAACGCAAACGGGAAATTGTGATGACACTGGTTGAAGGAAAAATATCCGTGTTTTTAAGCAAGTGGTTCCCTAGCCTGTTGGATAAACTTGCTTACAGCCACATGGCTAAAGAACCTGATTCACCGTTTAAATAACGAAAAAAAGCACATGAGGAATCTTGTACTTGTTACTTTTATATTTCTATTATCTATAAATTCACTTTTTGCCCAGAAGAGAGAACATATACGTGTTGTGCCTAAATTGTCACATTCTTACGTGTTACCATTGAAACATAACAAGAGAGATTCTCTTTATCATACACGGCCTCAGCTCAAGTATATTTATTTACGCCATAAAAATCAACATATTGATGATCCGCTTGTTCGTTATGCATTGGATAACTTGAAGAAAGAAAGAATGAAATATTATGAGTTATACAAGGCCATCAACACGTTAAGTGATTACGCTGAAAACGAACATATTAAATATATGCTCAATTACGTGAGAAACTACTTTGAAACGGTACAGGCAAAAGAAGAAGCGATTCGTCAAATTGAAGATCGTATTAAAAGAGACAGTGTCGATTTTTATAAAGAACACCCGGAAGATTCCGTACAATACGATAAACTGTTGAACCAGAACTTGAAAGCCTTACTCTCTTTTATGGATCAGGACGTGAATTATCAATGGTTGAAGGAGAAAAGTCGTGATTCCGTACAAATCACCTTACTATCAGCCTCTAATCGTCCTAAAAACTTGTGGCTTAATACCGGTAAAACACAATATTATCGTTTTATGGCAGAGAATTTTATTGGTGACACCATAGGAACCTGGGTGAAGGTAATGCCGCGAGGAAATCAACTGAAATTCTTCCTGGATGAAAATGTTTATCAATATCAGAAATATTCAGAGCCTAAAGAAATTGTTGAGGAATGTCTTCTGGAAGCCCCTGACTCAATGTATTTTGTACTATCGGAAATGAAAATTGGAAAAATAACCAAAAGGCGCTGGATGTACTATTCTGACGTAACCTTCTCTTTCGGACAGGGTTTTATCAGTAGTAACTGGGCCAGTGGCGGTGAAAACTCTCTGTCAATTCTCTCCGATATAAAGTATTTTGCAACGTATAAAAAGAATAACACGACGTGGGAAAACTCGATCCGTTATCGCTTGGGAGCCTTAAAAAGCGGTAGCGAAGATTTGAGTAAAAATGAAGATAAGTTGGAACTCCAATCGAAACTGGGAATAAAGGCTTTTAAACATTGGAATTACGCCACACAGTTCGATATGAATACCGTATTGTTCAAGACAAAGAATAATCCGGACAAAGAGGTTATTGCAGCCTTTTTGACTCCGGGAAATTTTACCTTATCTCTAGGTTTGGACTATAAACCCAAAAATAACATTTCTTTATACCTGTCCCCTATCGCCGGACAATGGGTATATATGCGTGATACAAACCTCGTTGCTCCCAGCCGTTACGGTTTGGAAACAGGAAAAAAATTTAAAAGTGATGCGGGTGCTAAAATTGAATTAAAAAACCAGCATGAACTTTTCAAGTTCCTGAAAATAGACAATCATCTGATTATATTTTCCAGTTACTATGAACAACCGGAAAAATTGACATTAGACTGGCGGTTAACGCTGAACTTTAAAATCAATTATTTCATGCAGACTTCCGTCTATGCTAATGCTGTTTATAACCAGAATGATTCGAAAAAGATACAATTGAAACAAACATTAAACTTAGGAGTATATTTTAGATTTTAAAGCATATGATGAATTTTGAATCCTGTGAGATCAATAATATCGTGATCCATGACATCGGCAATAAATACGAGGACGGAAAATTACGTCTCTCCGAATCTTGCTTTTTACCGGATGATATGGATGTTCACAACCTACTTAAAAGCTATTTTCTTGCACCTTTTAAGAAGGACGCCTATTACCGGTTTGCACCTATTGAAGATAATTTATATCACAATCTGGTGTACAATGCGGTTAATTCTATTTTCGAGGATAACACGAATTTTTACGAGGCTTCGTTGAATATCGCTCAACATTTATTCGACCAGTCAAACCATCCAAACATAAAAGCCGGAGAGTTATACATGGTCCATTTCAAGAATTGCGTGCTGGAAGAAGGCCCTTGTGATGCTATCGGTATTTTTAAATCAGAAACGAAAGATACTTTCTTGAAAATTATCATGAATGATAATAGCTATCAACTGGAAAGCGAATCGGGTATTAATATCAAAAAACTGGATAAAGCTTGTTTGGTCTTCAATGTCGAGAGTGAAAACGGTTACCGGGTAAGTATTTTGGACAAGACAAACTCCACGGAGGCTGTTTACTGGACGACCGATTTCTTGGGATTGGAACAATGCGAAGATAACTATTTCCAGACATCCAATTACTTGAAACTCTGCAAAGATTTTGTTCAAGAGGTTTATAATCAGGAAAATGATATTCCCAAAGCAGACCAGATCGATATGCTTAACCGTTCGATTGATTATTTCAAAAAAGCGGATACTTTCAATGAAAACTTGTTCAAAGAGGAAGTTGTTTCCGACCCGCAGATTATTGATGCTTTTGAGAATTTCAAAAACTATTATGAAGAAAAGAACGAACTCGCGTTAAAAGACCAGTTTGATGTATCAAATAGTGCGGTAAAAGACGAAAAAAGATACTTTAAACACGTGTTGAAATTGGACAAGAACTTTCATGTTTATATTCACGGACAAAAAAAATACATCGAAAAAGGGTATGACTCGGACCGGGATATGAATTATTACAAGCTGTATTTTAGAGAAGAAAACTAACACTTCCTGCCTATGAATAAAAAAATCAGGAGATTTGTTATCATATTAGGAGTACTGGCAATAATCTTTCTCGCTTGTGTGGGATTGGGATATTACTATATTCTAGCTCCAAACACGAGTGTCAAAGATGACGGTATTGTTTACTTGCGCGATAGTAGCACTATATCACAAGTGCTTGATTCCTTGCGACGACATGGGTATATTGAAAATACGCACACCCCCAGCATGGTTGCCAAGCTAAAACGATTTTCTTCACCCGTGAAACCCGGAAGATATAAAATTCAGGACGGGATGAATAATAATGAGTTGATCAACATGTTCCGTTCCGGTAACCAATACCCGGTTTACTTCACGTTTAATAATATGCGAACGCTGGCTGAATTTGCCGAGCAAGCTCATGGAGAATTAGGTACTTCCAAAGAAGAATTGCTAACGCTACTGAAAGATGCTGATGTGCTTGCCGATTTAGGATTTGATTCTACTACGATTATGGCCATGTTTATCCCTAATACCTATCAGATCTATTGGAATACCCCGGCTCTTGATTTGTTGAAACGAATGAAAAGAGAATACCATCGTTTCTGGAATGAAGACCGAATGGCAAAAGCATCTGCAATTGGGCTTTCCCCGGAAGAAGTGATCACGTTAGCCTCTATCATCGAAGAAGAGACCGTGAAACCGGAAGAATACCCAGTCATCGCCGGCGTTTACATCAATCGGTTGAACCGGGGAATTAAATTGGATGCTTGCCCGACACTAAAATTTGTGTTGGGAGATTTCACGATAAGTCGTATCTTAGATCGTTACTTGAAGATTGATTCACCTTATAATACGTATATGTACGCCGGACTTCCCCCGGGACCGATCCGGATGGCTTCCATCAAGGTCATTGATAGCGTGTTGAATTATCAAAAACATGATTATCTGTATTTCTGCGCTAAAAGTGACTTTTCCGGGTATCATAATTTCTCGAAAACACTTCGGCAGCATAATATTTATGCCCGGGAGTACCATCAAGAATTGAATAAACGGAAAATATGGAGGTAAATGAAAGATTCTGAGATTGCTGATATTGAGACCAAGTGATTGAAAACAAGCGTTAGATCATGGGTGTGAATCACTTAATCTATAATCGCTAAATCACGAAATTAATAGGATCTAAAATCTAAAATGGTAAATTTCTTTGTAAATCCGAAGGAAAGTAGTAACTTTGCGGGCGATAAATAAATTTTTATTACATTAATGTATTAATAAACAATCAGTTATGTTGAATCATTACGAAACCGTTTTCATCACAACTCCCGTTTTATCTGAAATACAGGTAAAGGAAGCGGTAGAAAAATTCAAGGCTGTTATTACCGAAAATGGCGGTAATATCGAGCACGAGGAGGCTTGGGGTCTACGCAAGCTGGCTTATCCAATCCAAAAGAAAACGACAGGTTTTTATCACTTAATCCAATTCGAAGGAGAAGGTTCTCTAGTTGACAAACTGGAAACTTCTTACAGACGTGACGAAAAAGTGATTCGTTTCTTGACGTTCAGATTAGACAAGTATGCTTACGAGTATGCATTGAAAAGAAGAGCTAAAAATCAAGTAAAACAAGAGGAGAAATAAGCCATGGCACAGAACGAAAGCGAAATTAGATATTTAACCCCCCCAACGGTTGAAATCAAAAAGAAAAAGTACTGTCGATTCAAAAAAGCAAAAATCAAATTCATCGACTACAAGGATCCGGAATTTTTAAAGAAATTCTTGAATGAACAAGGAAAGATTCTTCCTAGAAGAATTACCGGGACTTCTGTAAAGTACCAAAAGAAAGTAGCAACCGCTGTGAAGAGAGCAAGACATCTTGCTTTGTTGCCCTACTTAACCGACTTGATGAAATAATTTTAAGGAAGGAGGACACAAATGGAGATAATATTATTGACAGATATAGCAAACTTAGGACATAAGGATGACATCGTTGATGTAAAACAAGGTTACGGACGTAACTACCTTATCCCTCAAGGTTACGCTATTTTAGCAACACCTTCAGCAAGAAAAGTTGTTGCAGAAAATTTAAGACAAAGAGCTCACAAAGAAGCTAAACTGAAAGCAGAGGCAGAAGAAATAGCAGCACAATTGGCTGAGGTTAAACTTACTATTGGAGCTAAAACCAGCTCTACCGGTAAGATCTTCGGTTCTGTTAACAGCATCATGATTTCTGAAAGTTTGAAGGAGAAAGGTTTCGACATCGACCGGAAGAAGATCGTGCTGAAAGATGTAAAAGAGATTGGAACTTACACCGCTCTTATCAAACTTCACAGAGAAGTGAAAGTTGATGTTGAGTTCGAAGTAGTTTCCGAATAATTAAAACGAGTCATTAACAAGACTTAAACGTATTTCCAAACATATTCCAAACGCTAAAAGCACCCCCAAAGGGTGCTTTTTTTACGAAAAGTCTTATCTTTGTATATATTTTGGAAGGACATATATGAGTAAGCAGAGCATTGAGTTGAAAGGAGTACGGGTTCACAACCTGAAAAATATAGATCTGAATATCAAGTTAAACCAGTTTGTCGTGATTACCGGAGTTTCCGGAAGTGGTAAATCTTCACTGGCTTTTGACACGTTATATGCAGAAGGACAAAGACGTTACGTTGAAAGCTTGTCTTCCTACGCGCGTCAGTTTTTGGGAAGATTGAATAAACCGGAATGTGACTACATTAAAGGAATCCCGCCTGCCGTGGCGATCGAGCAAAAAGTGAATACCTCGAACCCGCGTTCAACCGTGGGGACATCCACGGAACTTTACGATTATATCAAACTGTTGTATGCCAGAATCGGTAAAACCTACTCCCCTATTTCGGGTGAAGAAGTTAAGCGTCATAGCGTGGATGATATTTACTCGTATATTCTGGAAGGGCATACCGATCAGACGGTTGTTATCATGGCAAAATTAGCCGAGACGACAAATGAAAATCTTCCTCTTTTGATTAGTCAGGGATTCTCGCGAATAAAATACGGGGATGAGTTTATACGAATTTCCGACTTGATCGAGAAAAATATTCCGGTAGACTCTTCGAAAGAGATGTTTCTCGTGATAGACCGGACCCGGATAAATGACGAGAAAGACACGGTATCCCGGATCAAGGATTCCGTTGAGACAGCCCTTTACGAGGGAAACGGTACTTGCTACATTGATATTGATGGAGTAACACGTTCGTTCTCAAATAAATTTGAGGCCGATGGTATTGAATTCCAAATACCGACCATTAACACGTTCAGCTTTAACTCCCCCATCGGAGCTTGTCCGAAATGTGAGGGATACGGGAAGATACTCGGGATCGACGAGGATCTCGTGGTCCCCAACAAATCATTAAGTGTTTACGATGATGCGGTTATGTGCTGGCGGGGAGAAAAAATGAGCGAGTGGAAGCATTTTTTCGTACAACACGCTCACAAGATAAATTTTCCGGTACATACCCCTTATTTTGAGCTGACGGCCAAGGAGAAAGATCTTCTTTGGAATAGTGAAAACGGGATATACGCATTTTTTGAATACCTAGAGTCCAAAAAGTTTAAAATACAGAACCGTGTAATGATTGCCCGATACACGGGAAAGACCAAATGTCCGGTGTGTCACGGGACTCGTTTGAAAAAAGAAGCCACGTACGTGAAAATAAACAACCGGTCCATCACGGAACTCGTGGATATGCCCATCTCGGAACTGAAAGTCTATTTTGACAATCTTCAGTTATCCGAACACGATAAGACGATTGCCGCACGAGTCCTTCCGGATATTCATAACCGGATTGATTTTCTAT
Organism: Butyricimonas sp. BSD2780061689_150309_C8; assembly: GCF_015560935.1. Lineage (NCBI taxonomy): Bacteria > Pseudomonadati > Bacteroidota > Bacteroidia > Bacteroidales > Odoribacteraceae > Butyricimonas > Butyricimonas sp. BSD2780061689_150309_C8. Next base: position 72,087 of record NZ_JADMSV010000013.1, on the reverse strand, counting down.
TGGATGTTGGTCTTGGATACTTGACGCTAAATCGTTTATCCTCTTCATTATCCGGTGGAGAGTCGCAACGTATCAATCTGGCGACCTCGTTGGGTTCAGCTCTTGTCGGTTCCTTGTATATCTTGGATGAGCCGAGTATCGGGTTACATTCCCGGGATACGGATCGCTTGATACAGGTACTTCATCGTCTTCGTGATATTGGTAACACCGTGGTAGTAGTCGAACATGACGAGGATATTATTAAAGCCGCGGATGAAATTATTGATGTTGGTCCCCTGGCCGGGAGATTGGGTGGAGAAATCGTGTACCAGGGAACACTGAAAAACTTGAAGAAAGCGGACACTCTTACGGCAGATTATATATATGGAAAAAAGAATATTCCTGTTCCGGCAAAAAGGAGAAAATCAAATCGTTACATACTCCTTTCCGGTGCCACAGAAAATAACCTTAAGAATATTGATGTCAAAATTCCTTTGGGGATAATGACAGCCGTGACCGGGGTCAGTGGGTCGGGCAAGAGTACATTGATCAAGACAATTCTGGTTCCAGCTTTGAAAAAATATTATGGAGACTATTCCGACCGTACAGGAAGTTTCAACCGCTTAAGCGGGGACGTGGATTCTATTCATGGAGTGGAATTTATTGACCAGAATCCGATTGGTAAATCTTCTCGTTCTAACCCGGTTACTTATCTGAAAGCGTGGGATGATATACGTAAAATATTTGCTGACGAAAAATTATCGAAATTGAACGGTTTCAAACCGGCACATTTTTCTTTCAACGTGCCGGGAGGTCGCTGTGAAGAATGTCAGGGGGAAGGAATCATCAAGGTCGAGATGCAATTTATGGCAGATGTCTACTTGGAATGTGAACATTGTAAAGGAAAACGTTTCAAGGATGAAGTTCTGGAAGTAAAATACAAGGGCCTGAATATATACGATATTTTAGAGATGACCGTGAACCAGGCAGTTGAATTTTTCTCTTCCGGGACAAGTCATAGTGAGCGCAGTATCGTTAGCAAACTGCAAAAATTAATCGATGTAGGTTTGGGATATATAAAATTAGGCCAGGCATCCAGCACGTTGAGCGGTGGAGAGAGCCAGCGAGTAAAACTGGCTTACCATCTTAGCCAGGAAAACGCGGAACCTACCCTTTTCGTGTTTGATGAACCGACCACGGGATTACATTTTCATGATATTCATAAATTGATGGATTCTCTGAATGCCTTGATAGAGCGAGGACACACGGTACTAATTATTGAACACAACATGGATGTGATCAAATGTGCCGATAATATTATAGATTTGGGACCGGAAGGTGGAAGTGAAGGCGGGTATCTCGTTTTCGAGGGTACACCGGAGGAATTGATAACGTGTGAAGCCTCTTATACCGGGAAATATCTTGCAGAGAAATTGCAGGAGAATAAATAACAGATATTGCTCATTTGGAATATTTAAATATGAAGAAGTTAATAGATTTCACTGTTACTGAGAACAAAAGATTAAATCACGACACCATTTTGCTGGTGTTACATTCGGATGAATTGCCTGAAATTCAGCCGGGACAATTCGTGAATGTGCGGGTGGATCATTCTCCCTCGACTTTTTTAAGAAGACCGATCTCCGTGCATGACGTGGATGAATCACGCGGGTTACTTTACCTTTTTATCAAAATCGTGGGATGTGGAACATCAACTTTGGGCGAACTACAAATTGGTGATAAAGTGAACGTGATGCTACCTCTTGGTAATCATTTTTCTATCCCGACTTCCGGTAGACCTTTGCTTATCGGTGGTGGTTGCGGGGTGGCTCCCATGTTGCATTTGTCCCGGATCATGAAAGCACAGGGTTTATCGCCTGTCGTGTTGATTGGTACCCGAACAGATAAAGATATTCTTCGGAAAGAAGAGTACGAAAAATATGCCACGGTATACTATACAACTGAAGATGGTTCCTTCGGGGAAAAAGGATATGTCACGCAACATTCCGTTTTGAAAGAAAAATTCGATCATATCTTTTGTTGTGGTCCGGAAGTGATGATGAAAGCAGTTGCAGGGTATGCGAACCAAAATAACATCAATTGTGAAGTATCCTTGGAAAACACGATGGCTTGCGGTATTGGAGCATGCCTCTGTTGTGTAACCGACACGAAAGAAGGTCACAAATGCGTGTGTACGGAAGGTCCTATTTTCAATATAAAAGATTTAAAATGGCAGATTTAAATATAAATATCAACGGCTTACCCCTGAAAAATCCCGTGTTGACAGCATCCGGAACTTTCGGGTATGGAACTGAATTCCAGGATTTTATTGATTTAGAACGTCTAGGCGGGTTCATCGTGAAAGGAACAACGTTAAAACATCGTGAAGGAAACCCTTATCCCCGGATGGCCGAAACTCCTTCCGGAATGTTGAATGCCGTGGGATTACAGAATAAAGGTGTAGACTATTTCATCGAGCATATTTACCCGACGATAAAAGACATAAACAGTAATATACTGGTGAATGTATCCGGTTCAACTATTTCTGATTATGTTGCCACGGCAGAAAAAATCAACGCTTTGGATCATATTCCGGCAATCGAACTGAATATTTCTTGTCCTAACGTGAAAGAAGGTGGTATGGCTTTCGGAACAAGTTGTGTTTCGGCGGCTGAAGTAGTCAAGGAAGTTCGGAAAGTCTACAAAAAACACTTGATGGTTAAATTATCTCCTAATGTCACGAGTATACAGGAAATTGCCTTGGCTGTGGAAGGAGTTGGTGCAGATTCTGTATCACTCATCAACACGTTGATGGGAATGGCTGTCAATGTAAAAACTCGAAAACCTGTATTGAGTACAGTTACAGGAGGATTGAGCGGTCCCTGCGTGAAACCTGTTGCACTTCGTATGGTTTGGCAAGTTGCCAAAGTCGTGAAAATTCCAGTAGTTGGTTTGGGGGGAATAAGTTGCGCCAATGATGCGATAGAATTTTTATTGGCCGGAGCCTCGGCCATACAGATCGGTACGGCAAACTTTATCGATCCGACAATAACGATAAAAGTGATTGATGGAATTAACGATTACCTGGATCAGAACGGTTTTAAGTCTGTAAAGGAAATTATTGGCTTGATATAAAAAATAGAAAACAAAAGAAGGTGAGTCAAAAGTCCGTTCGATTTTATGGATTTTTGACTCATTCTCTTTATTCTTTCTCATAGTCCTCAAAACTGCCATCTTCAAAAAATAATATAATCCGTTTTATTTTTTTTGTCTGTTTCGTTAAAGACCTGACGGATGTTATCGGATCTCTTGTTTCTTCTGATTTTACATTTTTATCGGACATAATAGGTGTATTTTGTTTTTCCGTCGGTTCCATGTCAAATAACGTAGGCTCGGTTACTACCGGATTTTTTTCTTCTTGTATAGGAGAATTATCCATTGATCCGTTTCCTGTGATTAACCAAGTCAGATTGAGATCCGGAAATGTTTTAGCTATATTATTGATAATATCAAAACCGGGTTTATTCCTACCTGCAAGAATATGGGAAATTGTAGAGGCATTTACTCCAATCATGGCGGCAAACTTTGTTGCGGTCAATCCTTTTTTCTCGATAATTTGATTCAAACGTTCTTGCATAGGTCTGTTATTTTGTAAAATCAAGAGTTACAAATGTAATCATTCGTGTCGAGAAATCAAAATTACATTTGTAATCAACACGAATTACAAATGTAATCAATGATTCGTGATGATATTTGTCAATTTATATTCTATGGTTGTAATGTGCTTGTTATCAATATGATTCATAATATTTATATCTTTTTATTGTGCCGCTTATATTATGAAACCTTCTAATTATTAATAATCAACAATTTACATACATTCGTGACAGGAGATAATACTTATACTTAAACTTTATATTCGTGCTTAATAACCTCTAAATATTAGCGATTTACAATTCAAATTTAAATCTAATTAACAACGAACATATTCTGAATTTGTTATTATGGTTAAATCATCATTAAATATAAACATCATATATTATGCGTTTATTTATTGGAATTCAATATTATAAATTGATGTGTTTACAACTGTTAATCCGTAAAACGCCTTGAGTTAGCTGACACTTGTAATGATTACATTTGTGTACTCCTCTCCCCTTTTTGTAACAGCATGTGCATTACAAATGTAATACACAACTTCCGTCACGACGACTTTACAAATGTAATTTTCCTCTATTTTGTTATATTCAACAAAAACTCTACATTTGAGAAATAAAAAAATATAGTCATGAATATACCAGAGAAATTAATCGAATTAAGACGCATTATGGATCGAGAAAATATTGCGGCTTATATCATATCCGGAACAGATCCTCACAATAGCGAATATCTTCCCGCTCCATGGCAACAGAGAAAATGGATTTCCGGTTTTACCGGGTCATACGGTACTGTCGTGGTCACGAAAAACGAGGCTGGATTGTGGACTGACACCCGCTATTTTATTCAAGCAGAGAAAGAATTGGCTGGTTCCGGCATAAAACTCCATAAATTGCGTATTCCCGGTGCTGTCGATTATCCTCAATGGTTGGCTGAAGTGCTTGAATCTGGAACTAAAGTAGGAATTGATGGCTTTTGTATGTCTGTTAGTGATGTACGTAACCTGAAAAACGCATTAAGCCCTAAAAATATAACTATCCAAGAACAAATAGATTTGCTGGGAGAAATGTGGTTTGACCGTCCGGCTCTTCCCGTGGAGAAAATAATTCGTTTGGATACAAAATATGTTGGGGAATCTGCCGGAGAACGAATAGGTAAAATTCGTGAGTTTATACGCGATAATCATGGTGATGCCATGTTATTCAGTTGTTTGGATGAAATTGCTTGGTTATATAATATCCGTTGTAACGATATTGCCTATAACCCGGTAGCCATTTCTTACGCCATTGTAGAAAAGGATAAAGCTCATTTATTCATCAAATTAGACAAGATTTCTCAAGAAATAGAACAACAATTGGCAGAAGATGGGATTGAGTTACATGATTACCATCATTTGTTCCTCTTTCTGGATGAACAGAATAAAGAAAACACGTATTTCATTGATACTAATACTTGCAATTATGCTGTTTTTAATCATCTGGCGAAAAAATTCGAGGTACGTGAAATCGAATCACCTATTCCCTTGCTGAAGGTTGTAAAAAATACAACCGAGCTGGATGGATTTAGATTAGCTTGCCGGAAAGATGGAGTTGCGTTATCCAAATTCTATTATTGGTTGGAAAATAGATTATCACAACAACCTATAACAGAACTGGAGGCAGCAGAACAATTAACTTGGTTCCGCTCTCAGGATAAGGAATACGTGTCGGATAGTTTTGGGTGTATTTCTGCCTATGGTCCTAATGCAGCCCTGCCACACTATTCCGCAACTCCGGAACAACAATCGGAAATACATCCCAAAGGATTATATCTTGTGGATTCCGGCGCTCAATATATGCACGGTACGACGGATATAACTCGTACGATGCCATTGGGAGAACTGACAGAATTGGAAAAAGAGGATTACACGCTTGTTTTAAAGGGTATGATTGATCTTAGTATGCTATATTTCCCGAAAGGATCGAAAGGATGTAATATTGATATAGTTGCTAGATTACCATTATACATGAATCTTCGAAATTTCGGACATGGAACTGGACATGGTGTAGGATATTTTCTCAATGTACACGAGGGACCGCAATCCATTCGCCCGGATTTGAAGAATCAAGAAATGTTGCCGGGTATGGTAACCTCTAACGAACCGGGATTGTACCGGGAAGGTTTACATGGAATCCGTCACGAGAACTTGATCGTGTGCCAACCCAAAGCGGTGAATGAATTTGGAGAATTCTATCAATTTGAAACAATAACTCTTTGTTATTTCGACACTTCCGCACTATTAACTAAACTTTTGAATCAAAATGAAATCGATTGGTTAAATGCTTACAACGAACGGGTTTATCAAGAAGTATCTCCTTATCTTGAAAAACAAGAAAAGGTTTGGTTGCGAAATAAGACAAAAGCAATTTGATAAGAATTAAGCGAGAGTTTGTTCCGAGATAAGTCACCATAAACGAATTATAGCCGTTTCCCCTACGTTTGAAACACGTGTGATGAAACGGCTATAAATTGCAGGGTTAATGTATGCAAACTTTTAGTCGTAACTTATGTTTTTATTCATACTAAATTAATTCATATAATTTTTTAATAATAAAGCCGGAAGAGAAAACTTCCGGCTTTATTATTAAAAAAAATCTTACTATTTTGTATAGGTATCGTAATCCCCTTCTTGTAATACAACAAAGTTGCCATAGTTAGTACCTGTAATGGCAGCTGCAGCAACAACTCGATATCTTCCTGCAGCAAGCTCTGCCGAACTAGATAGTAGATCACTTACATTAAGCGAAAGTTTGTAGTAATCCTTGTATGGCTCTTTTGTTTCAGGTGTTACTTTCTTTAAGTCAGCTTCACTCCAGTATTTTAATCCGTATTTCGTAAAATCATAACTATCTTTTTGTAAGAAAATATAATAATAATCAACCTCTTCAGCTAGTTTAAAATAAGCAGTAATTTTTCCATCATCACTACATTCAATTTTTGCATCTAATTCTCCCATTCCTTTGGATGCAGAAAGACTCATCCATGTTTGTGCAGTTTTTCCTTCGCTATTAGTGGCTTCTAGTGTGTATTGCCCAGTCACGTTTGTTAGTTTTGTTGCAAGCATCTGTTGCATATTCGGATCAGTTTGAACCCCCATTTTTTGATACCCTTCGATATCGGTTAATGAAACATTCGTTTTTCCATTAGAAATTTTACATCCATTAGTCATAGGCTCATTTGTATACGCAGCAATCATAGGAAAAAAGGTGGTAGGAGTAACTTGAATTATATATCCACCACCACCTATAAATTGAAAATCTGGATCATCACTATCCAAACAAGATGTCATTGCGAAAGCCGCAACCAATAAAATTACATACTGTTTTAAATTTAAGATTGTCTTCATTTTAGTTGTTTTATAGTTTTAAATATTCCGTGATTATCACCACATATTTTCATTTCACACTGCGAAGATTCGCAAAAAAACAATACGATGCAAAAAAAAAGACAGCTTTTTAGCTGATAATGATTTTTTTTCATTTTTTTCGCGTAGTGAACGCAACCATTTACAAAATAGCGCATCTAAGCAATAGTTATCAATGTGTAATTTGGACAAAATAGTAGACCGATGCAAAAAGGGAGACAGAAAAGCGGGAGAACAACTTTACCATATGTTCTCGGCTAAAATGTTTGCCGTATGTATCCAATACTCCAAATCACGCGAAGAGGCGGAAGATAATTTGCAAGATGGTTTTATCAAAGTGTTGGAGTCCATTGGCCAATACAAGGGAAAAGGATCTTTCGAAGGTTGGATGAAACGCATTTTCATCAACACGGCGTTAGAGAAATTCAGAAAAAATCGATCCGTGCAAGTTGTCGAAGAAGTTCCGGAAGTGGTGGATGAAGATGATGTTGATGATGACGTGAGCATACCTCCCGAGGTGCTGTTCGAGTTTGTCAATCAATTACCGGAGAAATACCGGCTGGTCTTCAACTTGTACGTCATGGAAGACATGCAACACAAGGAGATAGCAGCATTATTAGGTATATCCGACGGTACATCGAAATCTAACCTGGCACGGGCGAAAGAAATTTTGAAAAGGAAGATAAATGCATATTTGAGAGATGAGTGAGAAGATTGAGAAATTATTTAAAAACGCTTTGGAACAAGTTTCCGTTGAACCTCCAGCACGAGTGTGGGAAGGAATAAACTCCCATTTCGTGATGAAGCAAAGACGTCTAAGGCGAATTTACACGTATAGTGGTATTGCTGCAGCGGTAATATTATTGTTCGGCGTGGGATTTTTCATGCAAAGCAAACATACAAACATCTATACTCCGACATCTGTTGCCACTCTAAACTCAGACATTAACAATCAGGATAATAATAAGATACTAGCATTTACTTCCACCCCTCATTCAATACCAGAAATAAAGAAGAAAAGAGAAGAATATACCGTAGAGCATCTTGCTCCGCTTCCGGTTTCTACCTCTACTTTAACCAGTTTGGAGAACGAGCAGCCGGAAAGTGATTTGAAAAAAACATCCGTTCGTGCAGGGTTTATCCCTTTGGTAAATCAAAATGCGATAGAAAATCAACGTAAATACACGGAACTTTTGGATGGGAAAAATACACCCACGGTAAAGACTACCAATAAAGTAAAATCAGAAGATGCTAAAATGTTTACTGTAGGTGGATATGTCTCTCCCGGATATTCGTCCGGTAGCTATAAAACGAGTGGAACAAATGCCCGCTCCGCCCAGTATGAAAGTAGCCAGATGAGTGGTATTTTTAATGTAGGTGGAGGGTTGACTTTCGCCGTAAAACCGACTAAACGAATCTCTATAGAAACAGGTTTGGGGTATTCCCGTATGGGACAAAAGACGGATGATGCACAAGTGTATGTGCCTCGTTCCGATATGGTGTCATATAATGCTAACACTCATGCCTATACCCCACTTGGTAGCGTAAAAAACAAAGCCAATGCGACCGTTTCTTCTCCCGAAACCTTTGTTTCGTTAAAAACAGAACAGGATGAAGACGGAAGCATCGAGCAGCAATTCGATGCTATCGAGATTCCTTTAATTTTCCGTTATCATTTGAATGATAATAGAGTAAAATTTAGTGTGTTAGGTGGGTTTGGTGCCAGTTTTATGGTACGTAACCATACTTACGTGAATTACAATGGGAAGAAAGAATTTATGGGAGAAGCCGAGGACATCAGAACGTTTAATATCAGTACGAATATCGGTTTCGGTATCGAGTATCCCCTTTCAAAATCAATCCACATAAAAGTGGAACCGGGATTCAAATATTATTTACAATCCTTGAGTAAGAGTGCAGAAATTGATTTTAAACCTTACTCGTTCACGTTCTCCACTGGAATCGGAATTAATTTCTAATTAATATTTACGATTTAATATCTCGCTGGAAATTATCGCTTGACGAATATCAAAATCAAAATGTTCGGTAATTGAATTGTTTGGTTGCTCGTTAGACTCTTCGTCATCTTTAAAGAGAACCACCTCTTTCTTAGTCCGTCCTCTTCTGGCTTGTTGCAGTTGTTCAAGCATGGCATAACGTTCTTCATCTGTTTTACCAAAATTATTCACGTTTATCTCTCTCCCCGCTCTTTCTACAAGTTCATCGCTATTAGATATAGGAGCAAGAACAGGTTCCGGAGATGGGATTTCCGGTTCTTGTGAAATCACGACAATCTCATCATCCAAATCATCATGTTCTTCTTCCGGAAGATGAAATTCGGGAGGTGTATTTTTTGCTTTTTTCTCCTTGGAAGCCTTAAACCAGCCTATTGCACTCGCACCTAACGTCAACAGTAAGTAAACAATTAAATCAACACCTTTATCGCTCATAATATCAACAAATAAATTATTCCGAAACCTTTAATAATATCCAATTATTTATCAAATATACTGTTTTTTTGAACACGGGAAAGCGATCGCAAGAAAAATATTGCACGAAACGCTTTTTTATATAAAAAAATAATATTCTTTTTTTACCTTTGTCTGCAAGTAATATTACGTTTGGAACAATAAAAATTAAATATCCGGATGAGAACGAAAAGAGCATTAATCAGTGTATTTGACAAAAGTGGGATTGTTGATTTTGCTAAATCGCTAAATTCTATGGGTTGGGAGATTATTTCTACTGGGGGAACCTCTAAGAAATTGAAAGAAGAGGGACTACAGGTGAAAGATATCTCAGATTTAACCCAATTCCCCGAGTGTTTTGACGGAAGAGTGAAAACCCTTCACCCGAATGTTGAGGGAGGTATCTTAGCGATACGAGACAACGAGAAACATAAGCAACAGATGGCCGAACTTGGGATAGAACCTATTGATATGGTCGTTTGTAATCTATATCCTTTCAAGGAAACCATTCTTAAAGCAGGAGTTTCACACGAAGAAATTATCGAGAATATCGATATTGGCGGGCCGACTATGATTCGGGCGGCAGCGAAGAATTATCCTTTCGTGACGGTGATTACAGATCCGGAAGATTACACGAAAGTAATCGAGGAAATTCAAGCTCATGGAGATACTTCACTTGAAACCAAAGAGCTATTAGCAGCTAAAGTGTTTATTCATACTTCACACTATGATGCTCTAATAGCCAACTATTTCTCTAAACGATTGAATATTCAATCACCGAAGACCTTGACCTTAACGTTCGAAAAGAAACAAGATCTTCGTTATGGAGAAAATCCACACCAGTCAGCCACTTTCTATACCCAAATTCAGGAGACGGAGGGTACGTTGACCGGGGCGGTTCAGTTACATGGAAAAGAATTATCTTATAATAATATCGGTGACACCGACGGGGCTTTAGAAACCTTGAAAGAGTTCGAAGAACCGACAGTTGTAGCTGCAAAACACGCAAATCCTTGTGGTGTTGGTAGTGCCGCTACTCTTGCTGAGGCCTTCAAGAAAGCTTACGAGGCGGATCCTGTTTCTATTTTTGGTGGAATCATCGCGGTAAACCGGGAAGTAGATAAGGCAACGGCAGAAGTCATGTCCCCTATTTTCTTGGAAGTGATTGTAGCTCCTTCTTTCTCGGAAGAAGCTTTAGCAATTCTTACCAAAAAGAAAAATCTGAGATTATTACAGGTATCAAATATTAGTAAAAGAGATTATACTTCTCCCAAAGCAAAAACCGTATTGGGAGGTCTGTTGATTCAAGATATGGACCAACAGTTGCTTGATGGTGAATTGAAATACGTTACAAATCGTCGTCCTTCGGAAAAAGAACTGGAAGACTTGTTGTTTGCATGGAAAGTTGTCAAGCATACTAAATCTAATGCAATTGCGATTGCAAAAGACAAATGCACCACGGGAGTTGGTCCGGGACAAGTAAGTCGAATCTGGGCATTGGAAAATGCCATTCGTCAAGGCGGGGAGCGAATTGCGGGGAGCGTGATGGCATCCGATGCCTTCTTCCCTTTCGCTGATTGTGTTGAGGCTGCCCACAAAGCCGGCATCACCGCGATCATTCAACCGGGCGGATCTATCCATGATCAGGATTCGATTGATGCGGCCAACAAGTATAATATTGCGATGATTTTTACTGGAATGAGACACTTCAAACATTAATTGATTATGGGTTTGTTTTCTTTTTTAACACAAGATATAGCGATCGACTTGGGGACAGCGAACACGATCATCATCATGAATGACAAGATGGTTGTAAACGAGCCATCCATTGTTGCCGTCGATAAAAAAACAGAGAAGGTAATTGCTATTGGTGAGAGAGCTCGCCAAATGCAGGGTAAGACACACGAGTATATAAAGACCATTCGCCCGTTGAGAGATGGTGTGATCGCGGACTTTAACGCTGCCGAACAGATGATTCGGGGTATGATTAAGATGGCAAACGGAAAGAGCAAGTTCTTCTCTCCTTCTTTGCGTATTGTGGTTTGCATACCTTCCGGAAGTACTGAGGTTGAACTACGTGCCGTACGAGACTCTGCCGAACACGCCGGAGGACGTGATGTCTATATGATTTACGAGCCGATGGCTGCCGCTTTGGGTATCGGCTTGGACGTGGAAGCCCCGGAAGGTAACATGATCGTGGATATAGGTGGTGGTACCACAGAGATCGCCGTGATTTCTTTGGGAGGTATCGTTACGAATAAGTCCATCCGTATTGCGGGTGATGACTTGACGGATGATATTCAGGAATACATGAGACATCAACACAATATCAAGATTGGGGAACGTACAGCAGAAGAAATTAAAATTCATGTCGGTTCAGCTTTGTCCGAACTGGATGAACCTCCTGCCGACTTCGTGGTGCAAGGACCGAATCAGATGACTTCTCTTCCGGTTGAAGTACCTGTTTCCTATCAAGAGATAGCCCATTGTATCGAGAAATCCATTTCTAAAATTGAAATTGCAATCTTGGCCGCTTTGGAACAGACGCCTCCCGAGTTGTATGCAGACATTGTGAACAAAGGAATATACTTGGCCGGTGGTGGTGCATTGTTGCGCGGGTTGGATAAACGTTTGACCGACAAGCTGAACATTCCATTCCATATTGCTGAAGATCCATTGCGAGCCGTGGCCAGAGGTACGGGAATTGCATTAAAGAACGTGGACAGGTTCTCATTCCTTATAAGATAGTGATGTGAAAGAGATTATAAAACTGATATTAAAATATCATTTTACTATTATTTTTATATTACTGGAAATCGTAAGTTTCTCTCTGATTATTCGTCATAACGAATATCAGAGAGCAATTTTCTCTGAAAGTGCTTCTACTCTATTCGGAAACGTCTCGTCAACGATCACGAGCATAAAAGATTATTTTCGTCTAAAAGAGATGAACGAATCTTTAGCAAATGAAAATATCTTGCTGAAAAATCGTTTGGAAGAGTATGAGCTTTTACGGGATACGATTATCCATGGGACGGTTGTACAAGATAGTATACCTGTCTACGAGTATATCGGGGCAAAACAAGTCAACGCAACATATAACCGGACGAAAAATTACATTACTTTAAATCGAGGACGAAAAAACGGTCTTCAGAAAGAAATGGCCGTTTGCACTCCGGAAGGGATCGTGGGACTTATTCAGGATTTAAGTGATCATTTTGCCGTAGTCATCCCCTTGATCAACGTGGATTCTCGAATTTCGGCCAAAATAAAAAAGAATAACTATTACGGTTCCTTGCAATGGGATGGTAATGATTATGCCTACTCCTATCTGAATGATATTCCCTATCACGTGGAAGTAAATGCCGGGGACACGATTGTCACTTCCGGTCTCTCAAAAATCTTTCCGGAAGGAATTGTCGTGGGATATGTAGAATCTGTTGACAAGGAAACCGCGAACTTCTTAAAGATAAAGGTCAAACTAGCCGTTGATTTCAAACGCATAAACCATGTTTATGTCATATTGAATAACAAGAAAAATGAGCAAACAAGTTTAGAAGCCATAAACTATCATGAATAATATAAACTATTTCATTCATTTGTTGATACTTTCTTTATTACAGATTGTAATCGTGGATAATATCCACCTTGGCTCCTATTTTTACTTGAATATTTATATTCTGGCTCTCTACATCTTACCTTATAAGATGAAAGGTATACCATTGCTGTTATTCGGGTTCTTTTTAGGTTTAATCATGGACTTGGCTGATAACACGGTCGGTATTCATGCCGCGGCATCTACTTTCATCGCTTATATTCGTCCCCGGTTATTGCAGTTGACCTCTACCCGGGAAGAAATAGACGACACGCATGGAGGGCAAGGTCTAACGGATGTCAGGTGGTTTCTGAAATACACGTTTGTTTCCACGCTGTTATTTAACGTGGTACTGATTTTGACAGAGGCCTTTACTTTTAACGATATGCTGATCTCGATTATCCGGATTATTTTAAGTACCTTTATCTCAATGTTATTCATGCTACTCTACTATTTCATCGGAATTAAGAAAGTACAGCAATAATAAAAGCGTGGTTTTAATCGATTAATGAATTCTTGAAATGAACAAATTCGGGTATAGACAAGGGATTATATCAGGAATTATTATCAGTGTATGTGTCGTGTACCTCCTGCGATTGTTTACCTATCAGGTGGTGTCCGACAAATATAAAGTTATGGCTGAAAATAATTCCCAGCGGACGGAAACCGAATATCCGGCACGAGGATTAATATATGATCGGAATAACAAACTTTTGGTTGATAATCAAGCGGCCTACGATTTAATGATTATCCCCAACCAGGTAAAAAAATTTGATACTTTAGAATTGATTTCCATTCTGGATATAACGAAAGAATCTTTGGAAAAAAGGATTCAGGATTGTCGGGATTATGCGAAATTCAAACCTTCGGTTCTTGTTTCTCAGATCCCCGGAAACAAATATGCTGTCCTTCAAGAAAAACTTTATCGTTATCCAGGTTTCTATATACAAACCAGAACATTACGAAAATATAACGTAAACCATTCTGCAGATGTTTTCGGCTATATCGGAGAGGTGAATTCCGAACAGATGAAAGATCCCTATTATGCACAAGGAGACTACATCGGGATCAGTGGGTTGGAAAAAACATACGAAAAACACCTTCGCGGTACCAAGGGAAAACGGGTCGTTCTTGTCGACAATAAAAACCGGGTGAAGGGTTCGTTTGCGGACGGAGAATATGACGAAGACGCCATTGTCGGTGAAAATCTATACACCACGTTAGATGTTGACCTACAAGAATACGCCTACGAACTCATGCAGAACAAAAAAGGCGGAATCGTGGCTATTGAACCTTCTACGGGAGAAATATTGGTCAAGATGTCCAGTCCCGGTTATGATCCGCAATTAATGGTCGGCTTGGATCGGGGGAAAAATTACTCCAAATTGCTAAATGATCCCTTGAAACCCCTATTTGACAGAACGACGATGGCACAATATCCCCCGGGTTCCATATTCAAAACCGTTCAAGCTCTGATTGGTTTACAAACAAAAGCGATTTCCCTGCAAACACAATGTACGTGTAGTGGAGGTGCTTATATTGTCGGGGGAAAATTCATGAAGTGTCACCACCATAGTTCTCCCGTGAATTTACTCCAGTCCATTGAAAACTCCTGTAACCCCTATTACGCCAATGTTTTCAAGAGAATTTTGGAATTACCGGAATATAAAACGGTGCGAAATGCTTACGGGGAATGGCGGAAATACGTGATGTCCTTCGGGTTCGGCAATAAGATATGCCCGGATTTCTCCAATGAAGTATCCGGTTCTATCCCCACGCAGGAATATTACGACAATGTGTTTAAAACACAAAAATGGTACCCTTCCTACATGATTTCTCTTTCCATTGGTCAGGGAGAATTAATGATCACGCCGATTCAAATGGCGAATTTGGCCACGATTTTGGCGAACCGGGGATACTATATTACACCACATATTGTAAGATCGATAAATGACTCGATTTCCAGCCAGATAAAAAAGCACGTTATTCCCATTGACCGGAAACACTTTGACCCTATCGTCGAAGGAATGCAAATGGTTATCAAGGGAGGAACCGGACGACGGGCACAGGTAGATTCGATTACAATAGCCGGAAAAACGGGAACCGTGCAAAATCCGCATGGTGACGATCACTCCGTGTTTATTGCTTTTGCCCCGGTAGAAGATCCGAAGATCGCGTTGATTGTATATGTTGAAAACGGGGTTTGGGGATCACGTTACGCGGCCCCGATTGCCGGTTTATTAATAGAGAAATATTTGAAAGGAAAAATATCCGACAAGAAGAAACCTCTTGAAAAAGAGATGTTCCAAGGTAGTCTGATCCATGATACAACCAGTAAAGTAAAAGAAACGAGCAATGAATAGCAGATCTAATAACCTACTTGCCAACATAGATTGGGTTTCCATTCTATTATACCTGTTGCTTGTATTAATCGGGTGGATAAATATTTACGCGGCTGTATATGATGAAAATCATAGCAGTATTCTTGATATTTCTCAAAAGTACGGGAAACAGTTGATTTGGATCGGGGCGGCTTTCGTGCTTGCTTTTCTCGTTCTACTCACGGATAGTAAATTCTTTACCACCTTCTCGATGGTCATTTACGGCATCATGATATTTTTGTTGATTGCCGTCCTGTTTTTTGGTACGGAAACCAAGGGAGCGCGTTCGTGGTTTGAAGTCGGGGATTTTCGCATTCAACCGGCGGAGTTTGCCAAATTTGCAACCAACTTGGCCATAGCCTATGTCATGAGCCGTCATAATTTTAAGGTAATGCGCTTTTCCAGCCTTTTGACCATCGGGTTGATTTTAGCTCTTCCCGCGGGATTGATTATCTTGCAGAACGACACGGGGTCAGCTCTCGTGTACAGTAGTTTTATACTCGTTCTTTTCCGGGAAGGATTGCATGGCTCTATCCTATTGCTCTGTTTCGTGGCGGCAGCTATATTTATCATGGCATTGCTGTATACCCCTTTCACGGTATTGCTTGTCATTATCGGGGGAACACTGATAGCCTTTTATTATTATCGGCACGATATTCGGGAATTATTCCAGATCATCCTGTCCATCGGGTGTGGTTTCGGGCTTTTTGCCTTGATTAAATGGATGTTTAATCTATCGATTTCCGATTATTACATGCTACTCATCGTTTACGTGATTACAAGTATAACCGCGATCTACCCGATATATAAACGGAAGATGAAAAACATGATTACCCTATTACTGATCTCGTGGTTATGTGTCGGGGCCGCTCCTTCCGTGAATTATGCTTTTGACCATCTTCAACCTCACCAGCAGGATCGTATTAACGAGTTACTGGGTATAAAAGTAGACCCCAAGGGAACAGGATACAATGTCACGCAATCCAAAATTGCAATAGGCTCCGGGGGATTACTGGGTAAGGGATTCCTACAAGGAACACAGACTAAATTGAACTTCGTTCCGGAGCAAAGTACAGACTTTATCTTCTGTACTGTTGGCGAAGAGTGGGGATTTGTCGGGAGTACCTTCGTCATCGTGCTACTGGCGGTGTTTATTTTACGAATTATCAAACTGGCAGAACGGCAACGTTCCAGTTTTTCCCGGATATATGGTTATGGAGTAGCCTCTATCCTATTCTTCCACGTGGCGGTCAATATTGGAATGACTATTGGAATGGCACCAGTTATCGGTATTCCTCTTCCATTCTTCAGTTACGGGGGATCATCACTATGGTCTTTTACCATTCTTATATTTATATTTTTGAGATTAGATGCCAATCGTTTACAAGTCTTTAGATAATAAATAAACTTTCTGAACGCTTTCCTTGTGGATTTTCAAGGATTTTAATACATTCGTTCCCAAATGAATTAAACACGAGAAGAATGAAAACATTAATTATAAACATAAAGCAACTTGTTCAGGTTGAGGAAGAACCACGTAAATGGGTTGCAGGTGCCGACATGGCAAAACTGGGAATCATTGACGATGCCTACCTTCTGATTAACGAGGATAAAATAGAAGCTTTCGGTAAAATGAGCGAATTGAATCAAGATACGATTTACGAGGGCACGGACACGGTGAAGGAAATAGATGCCAAAGGACGTTTGGTTCTCCCCGCCTACTGTGATTCCCACACGCATATCGTGTATGCCGGAAGCCGAGAAATAGAATATATTGATAAAATCAAAGGTTTATCATACGAGGAGATTGCCAAAAGAGGTGGTGGCATTTTGAATTCAGCCGAACGTATCCGGAAGGCATCGGAGGAAGAGTTATTTGATTCAGCTTATGCCCGTTTGCAAGAGATTGCCTCTCTTGGAACCGGAGCCGTGGAAATCAAGAGTGGTTACGGTTTGGACACGGCGAGTGAACTCAAAATGTTGCGTGTGATTAAAAGACTGAGCGAGGAAACTCCTTTAACCATAAAGTCCACCTTCCTAGGTGCTCATGCTGTTCCGGTGGAATACAAGGGACGGCAAACGGAATACGTGGATTTAATCATTAATGAAATGATTCCGGCTGTTGCCGCCGAGGATTTGGCTGATTATATCGACGTGTTCTGCGATAAAGGATTCTTTACCGTGGAAGACACGGACAGGATGTTGAATGCCGGAATGAAATACGGATTGCGTGCGAAGATACATGCTAACGAACTGGATTACTCGGGTGGTATTCAAGTCGGGGTAAAATACAATGCCTTATCCGTGGATCATCTTGAATATGTCGGGGATGAAGAAATCGCTGCATTAAAAGGTAGTGAAACCATGCCGACCGTGTTACCAGGAGCTGCATTCTTTTTGAATATGCCTTACTCTCCGGTTCGTAAAATGATTAATGCCGGACTTCCTGTTGCTTTGGCTTCGGATTTTAATCCTGGCTCCTCTCCTTCCGGAAACATGAAATTTGTGATGTCTCTCGGGTGCGTGAATTATAAAATGCTGCCGGAAGAGGTGATTAATGCAACGACCATCAACTCGGCATACGCTATGGGTGTAGAAGAAGAGCTGGGTAGTATCGCCGTGGGTAAAAAAGCGAATTTCTATATCACGACTCCGATTACTGGAATAGAGTATCTTCCATACGCTTACGGGACGGATTTAGTTGAAGCGGTATTCTTAAACGGAGAACAAATTTAAGGAAGCTATGCCCTATTCACATTACAAAAAGGTATGGATCCGGAAAGCGTACCGGATAAGATACCCTTAGAAGATTTATTGATTGATGATTTACGATTTCATGATTGAGTGATTAGGTAATCGATACTAAATTTATTTTTTGTTAAATTATAAAATTAATATATATGAAAAAACTAATCGAGTGCGTTCCGAATTTCAGTGAAGGGAACGATATGCACATTATAGATCAGATTACAGCAGAAATCAAGGCTGTTGAAGGAGTTAGTCTTATTGACGTGGACCCGGGAAAAGCAACGAACCGTACGGTTGTTACCATGGTAGGTACTCCGGAAGAAGTATGTGAAGCCGCTTTCCGTGCTGTTAAAAAAGCATCCGAATTGATCGACATGAAAAAGCACAAGGGAGCGCATCCCCGTTTCGGAGCTACAGACGTTTGTCCTTTGGTTCCGGTATCAAACATCACGATGGAAGAAACCGTGGAATACGCACGTGCTTTGGCAAAACGTATCGGTGAAGAATTGAACATCCCGGTATATTGCTACGAGAGTGCAGCCTTCACCCCGGAAAGAAGAAATTTGGCTACTTGCCGTGCTGGAGAATACGAGGCTCTTGGAGAGCGTTTAAGCAGTGAACAATGGCATCCCGATTTCGGTCCCCGTGAGTTGAACGAGTGGACGGCTAAAACCGGAGCTACGGCTGTTGGAGCCCGTAACTTCTTGGTGGCTTACAACGTGAACTTAAATACCACCTCTACCCGTCGTGCCAATGCGATCGCTTTTGACGTACGCGAAAGAGGAAGAGCTAAGAGAGAAGGAAATCCTATTACCGGTAAGATCGTGAAAGACGAGAAAGGTAAAAACGTGATGATTCCGGGAACCTTG
Organism: Butyricimonas sp. BSD2780061689_150309_C8; assembly: GCF_015560935.1. Taxonomy (NCBI): domain Bacteria; kingdom Pseudomonadati; phylum Bacteroidota; class Bacteroidia; order Bacteroidales; family Odoribacteraceae; genus Butyricimonas; species Butyricimonas sp. BSD2780061689_150309_C8. Next base: position 52,987 of record NZ_JADMSV010000013.1, on the reverse strand, counting down.
AAGTCTGTAAAGGCTATCGGTTGGTTTATCGAAGAGTATGGAATTGCTCAGATCTCCATGAACTTGACGGATATTTCCGTGACTTCCGTACATGAGGCTTTCGACGAAGTATGCCGTAAAGCACAGGATCGCGGTATTCGTGTAACCGGTTCCGAATTGGTAGGTGTAATTCCATTAAAAGCCATGTTGGACGCCGGACGTTATTTCTTGCGTAAACAACAACGCTCCACCGGGGTATCGGATAAAGAATTGATCAAGATTGCCGTGAAATCTTTAGGCTTGGATGAATTGTATCCGTTCGAACCCAGAAAGAAAATCATCGAGTATATTTTGGAAGATGAGATGAATCAAGGAAAGAAATTCTTGATCGATATGAATCTTCATGAATTTGCTGATGAAACAGCATCAGAATCTCCGGCTCCTGGTGGTGGTTCCATTTCAGCATACATGGGAGCTCTTGCTTCTTCACTGGCCACGATGGTTGCCAACTTGTCTTCTCACAAACGCGGTTGGGATGAGCGTTGGGAAGAATTCAGTAATTGGGCTGAAAGAGGAAAAGCTTACCAAGTTGAATTAATCAAAATGGTTGACGAGGATACTAACGCTTTCAATCGTATCATGGATGCCTTCGGATTACCGAAGAAAACAGACGAAGAAAAAGCTGCACGTCACCAAGCAATTCAAGATGCAACCAAGTTCGCTACCGAAGTTCCGTTCAAAACGATGATGCTTTGCTACGAATGTATGGAAGTGGTGAAAGCCATGGCAGAGATCGGTAACCCGAATTCTGTAACTGATGCCGGAGTTGGTGCTTTGGCCGCTCGTTCCGGAGTAATCGGCGCTTTCTTGAACGTAAAGATCAATGCTGCCGGATTGGATGATAAAGAATATGCTAACGATATTATTTCCAGAGGTGAAAAAGTGGTTGAAATGGCCAAACAAATGGAAACGGATATTTTGAATATCGTGAATTCAAAAATCTAAGATTCGTTATTCATCAAAATAAGTAAAGAGATGGGGCTGCCCCATCTCTTTATTTGTACCCTATTCCCGTCACGTTTGAGCCATGAAAAAACCGTAATCAGGCTTTCCCTATTTTTCACCATTTCAATTACAGCTCTACCGCACCAGTTCCCATTGATGGTGTATTGGACTTGTACCGGAGGAGTGTAAAGCCGGTGGCCTATTCTGAGCCCGTTATCGGCTCATCTTCTGTTCGTTTTTTTCGAAAACAGGAGAATATCACCTTAAAAATGGTAACTCCAGGTCACGGACGGTACAAATGGAAGTAAACTCCAACTTCGGGTAGTCACCCCTTCTCTCGTTTGTTTATGGTATATGATAGAAGGATTCTTACGGGCATACAAATTATAAATGCCGAATACCCATGAACTTCCCTTTCCTTTTCGATTATCCAAAGCGTATGATATATCTAAATGATGATAGGCAGGCATTCGAAAATTATTCGGACATTCAATATATTCCCGGTATTGCGTGTTGTCTGCATCTGTTTGAAAACTTTCAGGCATCGGGGCCGCGTGATAGAATTGTTTCCCTATCGAGATGTAGTTCCCGGTCGCAAGCGTAAAATTAATTGAAAATGATTTGTTGAACTTACATTTTTCCTTGATCGGGAGCGTGTAATTGGTCGTCACGTTCAACTTATGCCGACGATCATATTCAAACGGGAACCATTCCCCGTTATTTACATGATCAAAACGACGTTCCGATTTTGACCACGAATACGAAACCCACCCCGTTAAGGCCCCGGTCGTTTTCTTTGCCATAACCTCCACTCCATAAGCTCGTCCTTTGCCCATGTCAACATAATCCTGCCAGCTCCTGTCCTTTGTTTTAAGAAAAAGAATACCATCTTTGTAACGCACCACGTGATTCATCCGGTGGAAATATCCCTCTATCGAGAAATTCCAGGTATTTGCAGAGGCGTAGAAACAACCTATCGAAAACAAATCCGAAGATGCGGGAGCTACTCGCCGGGTAACAGGAACCCACAAATCGGTATTCATGCCCATCGAATTACTCGTCAACAGGTGCTGTGATTGTTGCATCCTTGCCCATGAGGTCTTGAATAACACGCTCTCTCCTATCCGGTACGAAATAGAGAGACGAGGTTGCAAGGAATAATAACGGGCGTGGGGCACCGCCAGTAAACTAAAACGAACTCCGGCATCCACGCTCCAATGATCATTCAGTTGCCAATGATCTTCCAGATAAGTTTCCAGCGAATACACATTACCGGTAGTCGTGTCTCTCACGTTTTCATTCAAGTTTACACTACCGATATATGACATTTCCGGGGCATAATATTTAATAGAGCAAACCGTTCCGAATCGGATGCGGTGCTTCTCCCCGATAGCAATCTCCGAGTCGGTTTTCAAAGTCCAATCCCGTAACCGGGAATTTGTCTTCGATTGCTCCCGTTGAGAAACACTCTCGTTATATACCGTCATGATTTGACTATTATTGAATTGACTATAATACAAGGTGATATTAGAGAAAAAGGTAGGGCTGAAGAGATGATTCCACCGCCCCGAAACACTAAGATTACCCCAGTAAAACCGGAAACGGTCGGAATGTTTGGAATCCTTTGCTTTCCATGTTGCGAAACGAGAATCCCGGCTATTGTACATACTTATATACAACCGATTATACGGGTTGATTTCCCAATTTACTTTAGCATTTAAGTCATAAAAATTATAACCTGTCGAGAAATCACTCCCGGCAATCTTTTGTCCTGTCCATAGTAAACCGTCCAACCAAGTTCTTCTTCCTGATACGAGAAATGAGGCCTTATCTTTTTTCAAAGGTCCCTCCACAACCACGGAGCCGGCCACCGGGCTAACATGAATGTCTCCCGAATATTTTTTACGATTCCCTTCCCGCATGGTCACTTCCAGCACGGAGGACAAGCTCCCCCCGTAACGAGCGGGAAGATCACCCGTGTAAAGCGTAACGTCTTGCAGGGCATCTCCATTAAAAGCGGAAAAATACCCGTAAGCGTGATTCACATTATACACGGGAAGGCCATCCAGTAAAAATTGAGTGTTGTCGGGACTACCACCCCTCACGCTAAAACCGGTTAACCCTTCCTGACCGGGATTCACACCGGGAAGGAAATGAAGGGATTTTAACACGTCAGCCTCTCCCAGAACCGCAGGCATTCGTTTCACCCAATCTAAAGACAAGGTATGTTTTCCCACGGCAGATGAAAAAGCATTCTTTTTTTCCACAACCAACACTTCTTCTAGGCAGTTCCCGGGAATTAACGACATGACAATCAATGTGTCCGTTTTCAAGTTAATGATAGATTCTACACGGGTAAATCCCACGTGACTTACCGATAAATGGTTTTCTCCACGAGGTAAAGAGAGTGAAAAGAAACCATATCGGTTACAGCTTGTTCCCCGCCCGCTTTTCGTTTCAACGATCGTGGCATTTACCAGTCGTTCTCCTGTTGCCTTGTTCTCAATATACCCACTCAACGTTACGTTTTGTGCGAAAGAAGTAAATACAATCCAAATCTGAATACTGAATATGAATAAAATACGTTTCATCTTACCATTCCTCCCGTTTCGTGAATACTTGAATGAATAAATCTTCATATTTTGAATAAGAGGCCACCAGTCCGGTTCCCCCGTGTATGTTAGAATAAGTCCACAAAGGAGCATAAAACAAGGGTTCAGAATCCATTGCCGATAGATAATCGTCGTTCACGATCGACGATTTCAAATAACGATCGTAATTTTCATCAAGGCTCAATATATAACGGGTACTTTTATAGCATCCCGTGTCCGGTTCCCAGTAATAATACCCCGAACGCCGTCCCTTGTAACTTAACTCGATCTCCTTCCCGGACAAACCGCTATCCTCTACCCTTAAATAGTAATCGTATTCTGCCGGGATTTCTTCATCAAAGTCAAAACTGCGGTTAAAGGCATCGGGTAGCGTGCTATTCGTTTGAAGATACGACTGAAGTTCCATGTGCAAGGTGTCCGGCACCCCATTCTGAGAAGAATGGGTGGAAGACAACCAATAGTAGTTTTTTTCTTCTTCCCGATCAGTCCACCGATTGATAATCCGTTCCTGCAGGCTGTCACATTCTATGCTTGCATTCAGCAAGGGGGCCGGTACTCTGGTTTCCCCCCAGACAAGCGGTTTGCCCGGAATGTTTACTTCTACCCGATAAACTCCGGTAGCCTCCACGTGATGGGTAATAACATACCATCCCTCTTTCCGGTACCGACATTCACCCACGAAATGATCGTTTTTGTACAATTTTACCAAAGCATTTGCCTCTACGGGAAAATCACCCTGTTCGTAGACGTTTTTTGTCCAAGTGACCCGTACGCGAACAGAATCGTCACCAGCCATTAAAATACTATTTACAACCGGAACGGGAGATTGGGCGTTTAAATCAAGGTGCAGTTTTTGCTCACATCCATTTAATAATAATTCCCATACCAATAATACGAGGAATATTCCGACAACTTCTTTTTTCATGTATTGATTCTTTTGAGTTTTCTACTCTTAAGAGTCAATAAACCGGAAAACCCCTATTCTAATTTTTTATTTTTCAGATTTTGCCCGAAAATCCATGATCACTTCACGAGTGAAACAACTTCCCACCACGCCAAGCCCGCCTTGTACGTTGGAATACACTTTAACGGGTTCTTTATACATGGTCGATTGTTGTTCAAAAATCCCCAAGGAGTACAGGTAATCAAATAAAGGTTTGTCAATCCGGAGTACTTTCACCCGCAAGCGATAGGATTCCTTTTCCACGTACCGGATCGTGTCTCCGTCACCCGTGATCACCCATGTTTCCCTCTCGTATGCATAGGGATGACTTACGCTTGCATGAATTATTCGTTCCTTCCCCCGGAAACTTTCATTCGTAAATACCTGATACGGGTTGACATTTATCTCTTTTCCGAAAATCGTCGTGATCATTTCGTGTGATAATAGCTCATCCCCGGAAAGATCCACGTCATAAGAATAAGTCGTGGAAGAATCTATTTTTACCTGTCCCTCTTTCCAACGGATTCCATGATAAAACCTTTCATTTTCAACCACCAGCCTGTAATAATTCTCCGTTTCTCCCCCATCTTTTATATGAACACGTAATTGCAGGGCATTCATTTTACTAAAAGTATCTAATTGGATTTCCGGGAACGAATTGCATACCATGGTAGAACCGACTGCCTCCTCTAATCCCGAACAGGTAACTTTTATCGTGATTTTATCTCCCGCTTTAGGGCGAACGTCTGATGAATAACGGTTATGACCAACGGGTTTTAATTCTCCTGCGTACTGATCGTTCATGTACACCTGGCCTCTCACATTCCACGTTGAATCCATTTCCGTGTTGTCCGTGTATGTTCTTGATTTCGAAATTTCAGCATATAGCAAAGAATCCGTTTCTGCATAAGCATAAAGCACCAAGCGACTTTCGGGTACCTTTCCTCGAAAATCATATTCTTCTGAATTATTACACCCGCAATAAAACAAGCCAATCCATATAAAAATCACTATTCTCATCATCTCAAAAAGTAAACGTGTAAGAAAATGAGGGAATGATCGGGAAAAGCCAATCATTACTAAAATACTGTCGCTCTTCCCGATCGCCATATTTAGAATCATAATCGGGACTTAATTCTATCGTGTTCAACCTGCAATAAGCATTGTATAGGTTAATACTCCAAGTGGAAATTCCATGTTTTCGACGACGATGGAAATTGAATCCCAAATCCAGACGATGATAATCGGGTGTTTTCATGTTGTTACGTTTTTCAATATGAAATATAATATCCTTCTTTTCTTCTCCTTTCTCTCCCGGTAGGTAAGTCGGCGTATCATATCTTTCCAATGGTTGCGTTGTATAGAAACCGTTATTGAATGTCCACGTGGCACTTACATCAAAAAAGTTGCTGAATTTATGCAGTAAAACCAAATTCAGAATGTGACGGCTATCATATTTCGCCGGGAAACGTCGGCCTTGATTGATTGAACCATCCGGAAACCAGCGATAAGCACGGGAAAGAGTATAATTTATCCATCCATTTGTCCTTCCCCCTGTTTTTTGACCCATCCACTCCAATCCATAGGAACGTCCTTTTCCTAAATGAACGTTTTCTTTCCAATCCGCATATTCCGGGGTGATGTCAACCCCGTTGTAATTGTCTAGCAAATGATTCTGAGTTTTATAAAATCCTTCAAGAGAAAAATGCCACTGCACACAAGGATGATAATAAACACCTAACACGCATTGATGTGATTTCATGGGTTTCACATCATCACTAACCGGCACCCACAAATCCGTAGGCATATTTATCGTGCTACTTCCCAACTGATGAATATATTGGGACATCAGCGTGTAGGAAACCTTGGTTTTCCAACGATCCGTCCAATTATATTGCATGGAAAATCGAGGTTCCAGTGAAAAATAATTTGTACTCCCGACATGAAATAATATACCCCGAATTCCGGGATGCACGATCCATTTCTCTTTTATAGTCATTTCATCTTCCACGTAAAAGGCTACTTCATGGGCATATTCTTTATAATTTACCCGTTTTCGGGAAGGCGTTTCTTCTTCCATTACTTTATGAAGAGTGATTCGTTTTTCCGGTGTGAAAACGTGATATATGTAATGTCCCCCGAAATACAAACGGTTCCAATGATTCATGACCCAAGTTAGATCACTTTTTAGCCTCCACTCTTCCTGACCGGATTTGAAACGGATCTTTTTTAACCGGATGGTGTCACCTGATGAATTTTCATGTCGGTATCTTTTATTCATAAAAGCCCGATATTGATTATAAGAAAGCACCGTATTCGCATACAATCCCGTGGAGATCATTTTATCCCATCGCAATCCGACACCCCAATTTCCCCACGTTCCACGCATATAATCTCGCTTACGGTCCGGTTCAAAATAGGAGTCTCTCTCATCCTTCTTGTACTTCAAATAATCATTCCCGTAGAATAGAATAAAAGACAAGGTGTTCCGTCGCGAGAATACGCGGGTCAGCTTGATATTTATATCCGTGAAATTATACCCTATCTTTTCTTTATTATCATTCGTGTTATTTATCGCCGCATAAATAGGAGCTCCAATTAAATCCAAGTAAGTTCTTCTAGCCGTGATATTAAACGAGCTACGATTTCTTTCCATGGGGCCTTCAATATTAAATTTACTGGATAAAAGGCCGATAGAAAAACTACCATGATATTCTTGTAGATTACCTTCCTTCAAACGTATGTCCATGATGGAAGAAAGATGGCCCCCATAACGAGCCGGGAAACTTGATTTGTAGAAATTTACGTTTTTCACGGCATCAGAATTGAATACCGAGAAAAATCCCAATAAATGATTTGCGTTATACAATGGAATATCATCTATCAGAAATTGATTTTCATCCCGATTGCCCCCTCGGACCAGTATTCCCGCTATTCCTTCCATGCCAACCCGCACACCGGGAAATAACTGAATCGCTTTCAGTAGATCGCTCTCTCCCAAGAGTTTGGGAATCACGGTTGCAGTCAAGATCGGAAATTCCAGTTGTCCCGGTTGCGAATTCTTTACCCATCCGGGGATATTAGGTTGAACTACAACAATTTCATCCAAGTTCAACATGGGCTGTAATTCGACGTGAATCACGGTATCCGATTTCAAATAAAATTGACATGAGGCACTTTGATAACCCACGTAAGAGTAGTTTAAACAAACTTTTCCTTCCGGTACGATTAACGTGTAGAACCCGTAATCATTGGTCGCTACGCCCACGTGCAACCGGGAATCATAAACAGAGGCTCCAATCAGCCTTTCCCGGGATTCTTTGTTATATATTCTTCCATAAACAGAGAAAAAGCGTTTCCCCGGTTTTAAAATGATATATCTTCCCAATTTCTCCCAAGAGATGTTTGATGATTTGAACAAAAGGTTTAAAACCTGTTCTAAATTAGCCTGTTTTATAGATATTGTTTTTTGAACTAATGGTTGTAAAATAGAAGGTGAATATGAAAATATATATCCCGTCTGTTGTTCGATTTTCTTCAACACCTCCTCCACGGGAGTTTCACGAAATGTAAATGAAAAGACTTCCTGAGCATTTCCTCTTAGGATCCCAAAAATTAACAAGACAAGTATAAGCCCGGCACGCATACTTAAATCGTCAATTGAATATCCAAAGTCCTGTTAATAATCTCGATCGCTTCCTCCAATGAAACTTCTTTAAAAACAACGGTTATCCGGAGAGTTGCATAGTCTGCGGGTAATGTTACGTGACTATCGTAGTATTCATTCAGCGTTTCGATGACTTCAGACAAGGGAGCGTTATCAAATTTAAGGATTTGTTGTTCCCCTTTATCTTCTTTCGTGGAGATCATTAATTTCCTATCCTTTTTCCCATACTTAACGGACATTCCGGTTTCAAGGATTCTTTCTTGTTTTTTATCTTGGGTGGTAATTTTCACCCGTCCTTTTTCTACAAAAACTTCAGCTTGAAGTTTTTCTGCAATCACTTGAAAGGAAGTACCTAATACTTCTACTTGAATTAAGGATGTTTCCACGATAAAAGGTTTGCTCGTGTCCCGTTTTACTTGGAAAAATGCCTCTCCCCGTAGGGAAAGTTCTCGATTTGTCTTTCCGAATTGAGCATTATAAGCCAAACGACTATCTCCGCTTAGCATTACACGGGAACTATCCGGTAAATAAAATACTTTTGTTTCCCCGGTCCGGGAGAGTAAAACCGTTTCCTGAAGTGACGATTTATTCCAAAACCATAATACACCGAATATTAAAACAATGATAGAGGCAGCTACTGGCAAAATTCGCAAGTAGTGCGTCTTCGCAGGGAATTTCACTTTTTGTATTGCCTGTCGGGGGTCAAAAACTCCATATTTGTAACGCTTAGAACCTAATTCTATACGGCGCTTGAGTTGTCGAAATTCTCGTTGGTGGTCTTCACTTTCTTCCAACCATTGTTCCACTCTTTGCCCTTCTTTCGTGTTCGCCTCACCAAGAATATATTTTGCTAGTAATTCATTTTTCATACTCCCCATGTTTATGAAGTTATTTTATCCGAAGAAGAACAAATAGATTTTTATTGCTTTATCTCTCAAAGCCTTCAATGCTTTTCCCATTTGCCCTTCAACAGTTTTAACCGAAATATCCAGTTGTATGGCAATCTCCTTGTATTTCATGCCTTGCTGTTTTGCCATCAAAAATATATTCCGTCGTTCAGTAGGTAAAGCGTCTATCCAATCCCAAACTAAAGCCTCCTCCTCTACCGATATGGATAAGGCATTCTCGTCTGTTAAGTACATTGCACTTTCCACGGAAACTTTTTCCTGATTCTTTTTCGCATATTTCACCGCCCGATTCCGTACCACCGTGTATAAATATCCCTTCATGTCTCCCACTTCCAAACTTCCTGCAACCGCCTTTTCCAACAATTCCACGAAGATCTGTTGTACAATATCTTCAGAATCCTCATATGATTCGGTTATATTTAAGGCATACAGGCATAACGGTCGGTACAACTTGTTAAAATATTTCTCTAAAATAGTAGAGCTTATAGACATAAGAATAGTTTTACACATACACATTCGCAAATGTACTTAAATATATAAAAGCAATAAGTTATTTAGAAAATAATTATTTTCTAAATAACAACTATATTGTATAATATTAGAAATAATAATTTGTGAGATAGTGTCTCACAAATTAGGAAAGCCATATATAGCAAACTACCCCATCCTCATAAACGCCTCGAAAAAGGCATCCCGATAGGTGTTTCCAATAGCTATTTCATGTGTTTTAATGAAAATGTCATTGTTGTCAAAGGAGTCTATATGCTTGGTATTTACGATATAGGACTTATTGACTCGTAAGAAATCATGCTTGGGTAATAACTCAAATATATTCTTTAGATTCATTCGGGTAATCACCCGTTGTTCATCCAATTGGATGATCACGTAATCTTTCAGTCCCTCGATGAATAGAATATCCTTGTAATTTATTTTAAAGTAGCGTCTTTCAGACTTTACGAAGAAGTATTCCGTGTTACCTGCCTCGATATTTTCTTTCTCTTCTTTTAATAATAAAGAATGGTAAGCAATTGCCTTGTTGACAGCCTTGTGAAAGCGTTCCGGGTCAACCGGTTTAATTAAATAGTCGATAGCATCGACCTCGTAACTATCCAAAGCATATTCCGTGTAAGCCGTGGTGAAAATGACCAACGTTCTCTTGGATATATTGTGAGCGAACTCGATACCCGTGATTCCCGGCATCTGAATATCCAAAAAGATCAAGTCTACCGGATTCTCTTCCATGAACTTTGACGCTCCGATAGCATTATTAAACATACCCGTCAGATTTAGTTGACTCGTATCTTTTACCAGTATTTCTATCGCCTCACGGGCTAACGGTTCATCATCAACAATAATACAATTCATAATATCAAATGTAAATATACGGTATAACTTATTTCACTTTCTTCTATCTCCAACATGTAACGTTCCGGAAACAGCAATTCCAACCTGCGCTTTATATTCTTTAATCCCAACCCTCCCACTTCATTTTTCCGTAAAGCGATTTTAGGCTTTGAATTTATACATTGAAATTCCAGTTGTTTATCCCAGACCTTAAAACCGAGATAGACATACGATGAATTCTCGCTATCCACGTTATGTTTCACGGCATTCTCCACGAAAGGAATAAACAATAATGGTGGCAACCATACCTCACTAATATCTCCTTCTTTGGAAATGACATACTCGAATTTATCCCGTCGAACCTTCTCCAGATTCAGAAAGTCATTCAAAAAATGAATCTCAGAACTCAATAACACCTGTTCTTTCGCGCTGTCGTTAATTTGGTAACGCAACATATCTTCAAGCTTGAAAAGCACCCGGGAGGCTTCTTCTGGATTTTTCTTGATCAGCACGTTAGCATTATTCAGCATATTGAACAGAAAATGTGGGTTGATTTGTTTCTTGAGAAATTTCAATTCGGATTGTAATGTCGAAGAGGCCAGTTCGTCTATTCGTTGGCTGTAACCGATCCAGTATTTAAATAGTAGCAAAGCCGACGTTCCAAATATTAGTAGCCCAAACGAGATGATTGACGTGATCATGTTTAATATGATATATGGATTTCCATCCTCGTAATTCGCACTAACCTCTTGAACATTCATCTGTAAAATTGCGATAAATACAAGCGAGAATGATGTCAGTACCAACATGGATGCCAGATATTTCAATAATCGGCCCTTTATTAAAAAACGAGGGGCTAACACATATAAATTAAAGTAAATGATCACACTGGTGAGCAAAAAATAAAATACCCACCCGTAAAAACGTTCCCAAGTCAACACTAACTCTCCTGATTGATTGGCAAATATACTAATTGTGATACAGGCAAGAGTTAATAGCAACAGAAAATGTCTCACGAACTTAAAACGTGGAGATAACAGGAAATCCGGAACGTGATTATCAATCAAATTACTCATGTTTTCTGTATTTTAAGTTTCAACATAATTGTCCTTTTAGCAACAGATAAGGTATAATCGTTTCCATATAGCAATTCCAGTCTCTGCCTGATTTTCGAAAAGTCATCCGGATGCTGTAAATTCCCATTATCAAAAGAGCAAACAAATTGAATCTCATTCCCATTCACATGAAAATTTAGATCAATCGAGCCAAATACAGGCTGACTGTATATCTGAATCACGGCTTGTTGCACGAAAGGAAGGAACAACAAGGGAGGGACAAATATCCGATGCACCTCCCCTTCGGCTGAAACCATGTATTGAAAACGATGGGAATACACCTGCTCCAAAGCGAGATAGTTTGTCAAAAAATCTATTTCAGCCTTTAATAACACCGCTTTCCGGCTACAATCATAGAGTTGGTATCTCAGAATCTGGCTTAACTCCAATAACATCCCGGATGCCTCCTTCGGTTCACTTTTTGCCAAAACTGCAGTACGATTAAGTACATTAAAAAGTAACTGAGGATTGACTTGGGCTTTCAATTGCTCCACTTCCGACTGCACATGAATTCTTTCCAGTTGGTTTACCCGGTTATTTTCTGTCATCCAATGTTTTAACACGATCGTGATTGAACCTCCCAGCATACACAAGGTTACGGTGGCAAAAGAGGAGATATAATTTAAAATAAATACCGGTTCCAGGATGTTTCCCGCACGCTGTCCCAACCAAATTCGTGCCGTATCTTCAATGATTGTCTGTATCCATAAAAGCACCAGCACGGTACCAAATATCATGACTGTATACGTTAGGTATCTCTTCTGCATGAGATACCGGGGTACCAACACGTAGATATTCAAATAGGCCACGGCCAAGTAGGAGGCCAAATTCCCCAGGGCAATCCAGTAGAGCCTTATTCCAAGTGCTGGAATTTCCGGTTGGAAGATAACATACGTCTGGTTAAAAGAAATGGCAGCAAGTGACACGATAAACAGAATATGTCGCCAGATCCGGAATTTCGAATTTACCAGAAGATTATATAGGAAAGCCTGTCCTTCCGTGTTGATTTTAAACATTTGAGGTTTTATTTGATGGTTACAAAGTTACGATCTTATTCCTAAATCGGATTAAAATTCTAATTTATAACTGACATTCGGCAAAGAGGTGGCTCCACGGATGGGTTTTATCTTATCGGTCTTAAAATTATACTCATGCCCGTAATATTCTTCGCATCCCGTCGTATTCAAGGACTTGATCGAGAATTCGTGTGACACCTTTTTCCGGTTGATTTTATACCCCACGGAGAAATTCGTGATAAACATCGGTGAGAATTGTTTGGAAAAAGCCTTCGTTTCATCATATTGCACTTCCCGGTCCGGATCGAGTAACGTGGCTACTTCATCCACGGGGGCATAGCGATCTCCCCCTTGCAAGGTTATTTTAAAGTTCACACTGAACATATTTTGCTTGTCACGCCCGACCATCCATTCCTTACCACCCAATACGTTGATAATAAAATTCCGATTATACAACGTGTTACGCCATTTCCGATCTCCCCCGTAATATTTTGAATCAAAAATGGATGCCGTCACCATGTAATAAAGTCCCTTATTTAAATAGCGTTCCAGCGTGATGTCTACCCCGATATTACGTCCTTTCCCCCGGTTAACCAGAGCGTTCTCCACGTAAAAATCCCGTCTATTCAGCACGGAATAAGAACTATCGGCAATAACGGGTACATCATATAATTGTTGGAAATAAGGTTCTATTTTCATATTCATGTTATCCGATACTTTGAAACGATACGATAACATCACGTGATGCGCCCTCGTGAATCCCAAGTCTTTATTCACGGAACGATCACCCGTACCTTGTGTTTTCACGAAATAAACGTCCATTTTTTCCATCCGGCTATGTAACCCGTAAGCGAGGGCAAAAGAACTCTTCGGTGAAAACTGCCATTTAATCCCGGCCCGGGGTTCCAGTGCCCAGCTATTATTCAGTGTCAGGACTTGTGCGTTAACTCCCACGTTTAACGTGACCTGTTCGCTTATGTCAATGGATGAACTCGTGTAACCGGATATTAAATCCGTGTTTCCTTTACCTTGGGAGATTAATTCCATAGGATGCATTTGATGGGGGGCCAGATTCATGTCCATGTCGTAATACATCTTCGTGTAGGTTATCCCTGTTTTATTCGTGAACTTGGCACTGAATTTCCGGGTAATGGCAGTGGTGAATATCAAGTTTGTGTTACTCCGGTTTAAATCAAGAAAAGGTGCCGAATTCAAATTCCAGTCATAACTTGTCATCGTCCCCTCGTGTTTGAAGTAGGTAACCGCTAACGTCGTTTTCAGTTGTGTCTCGTTGTTAAAGAAATAGCGGTGACTGATACCACTGGCTCCCATGTATTGTTTGGTACTGGATTTCATCATATCACCAATCGATTCCCACTTATCCGTGTTTTCTTCAAAGTCTCCTTTTGACTTGTCTATCAAGGCTGTTCCCCAAATCGAGAAGACACCCGCTTTACGTGTCGGCAGACTCAATTTGAAATTCAAATCCTGATAATCCAAAGTCCCGTCAATATCAATAGCCCCGATGTCGCCCAGCAATCCCGTGGTGGAATAACGATAATTGAAAATGTAAGAAGAATTGTGTTTTCGGGTCAAAGGCCCCTCCGAGGCAAAATCAATTCCTAATAAGCCGATCTGAAACGTGTTCTCGATCTTTTGATTATTCCCGTTACGTAGCTTCATGTCAAAGACTCCCGACACGGCATTATCGTACTCCGCGGGAAAAGCTCCGGTAAAGAAATCCGAATTACCCAGTACGAGACTACTTAACCCGGATAAGATTCCCCCGCCAAGAATAGATAGATCCGCAAAGTGATTGGGATTCGGGATTTCCACGTCTTCCAGTTTCCATTGCAATAAATGCGGGGCATTCCCGTGAATGGATATTCCATTCGTTGACATACTGGGAGAAATCCCGGCAAATGAACTTACCAAACGGGCCGGATCATCCATTCCCCCGGCATATCGGCTTGCCTCTTCCTCGCTGAGTATCCGGGCTCCCGTGGTGACCATCTTGTTTAATGGTTGCTCTTTATTCAATTGTGGTCGAACCATCACTTCTTCCAGTTCTTTAATGCTTTCTTTCAATGGAATGGTCAAATAGACTTCTTTCGAGGAAGTTACCAGTATCTCCCGGAAAATAGTTGGTTCGTATCCCACGAAAGAAGCCTGTATATCGTGCCGGCCGATCGGGACATTCTTGATGACAAAACGGCCTAGGGAATCCGTTACTCCACCGACCTCCGTTTGCCCCATGAGATACACGGATGCATAAGCCACCGGATAACCTGATGCGGCGTCAATCACCCGTCCTCGTACACTTTGTGTTAAAACTCTACCCTCTTTCTGTCCCCATACATTCACGGATAACATGAAAAGGAAAAAATATATGCCGATGACTCTTTTCTTGCTTTTAATCTTGCTCATGATTTGGAAAATCATGTCAAAAAGCCCGTTTTTCCATCCTTTACGATTCAGTTCTCCCCCTAAAACTTCTTCTAAGGCGTCTAAAACCTTCTCGCAGTCTGCCACACTTACACTTGTCATTTGTGATACTTCTGTTATTATTTCCGTCTTATTCATATCCAATACTTTTTGATTACGGGACAAAAATAGACTCAGGGCAGAAGTGATTTAAAGAAAAGAGACAAAACACCCGGTTTTGTATACGAAACAAAAGCATACGGAGAATTTTACTACTTTTGTACATCAGGATCGGTTTAAGTTATAATAAAATGAAAAAGAGAATAATATTTTTAGGGTGCATCATGGGAATAATCACCTTGTTGTCAAGTTGTTCTTCATCCAGAAACCTTAGTATGTTACAGTTTAATATCTGGCAGGAAGGTTCGATGATCCCGGGCGGTTTTGACGCTATTGCTGATGAAATAGCCCGTTTGGAACCCGATTTTATCATGCTGAGTGAAGTCCGGAATTACCGGGATACCCGCTTTTGTGACCGTATCGTGAATGCCTTGAAAGAAAGGGGTAAAACGTATTATTCCTTTTATAGTTATGATTCAGGATTGCTTAGTAAACATCCTATAACAGACAGTAGTACGATATTCCCGATTCAAGATGATCACGGAACTATTTATAAAATGAAAACTACCGTGGGAAAGCAAGTTTGTGCTGTTTATACCGCTCATTTAGACTATCTGAATGACACGTATTATGAAGTACGGGGTTATGACGGTAACAATTGGCACAAAATGGAGGCCCCTTTGACGGATGTTCCGACTATTTTGGAACGTAACAATCTTTCATTACGTGATGATGCCATCCGTGCTTTTATCAAAGATGCTCAAAAAGAAATTGAAGAAGGAAATTGGATCTTTTTAGGAGGTGATTTTAACGAACCTTCTCACTTCGATTGGATTGAAGCCACAAAAGATAGTGCAGATCATCATGGAGTTGTGGTTCCTTGGCCGGTAACCACCCTACTCCATGAAGCTGGCTTTAAAGATTCTTATCGTGAAAAATATCCCAATCCCGTTACACATCCCGGCTATACTTACCCATCGGATAATCTCGCTTTGCCTCCAAGTAAGATCACTTGGACTCCCGATGCGGATGAGCGCGATCGTATTGATTACATATTCTATTATCCTCGTAAAGGACTGCATCTAAAAGAGGCCGCAATTCTCGGCCCCAAGACCAGTATTCGCAGGAGTCAACGTGTGGCCGAATCCGGACAAGATGTTTTCATCGAACCCCTAGGTGTATGGCCAACAGATCACAAAGCCGTGTGGGTTAATTTCCAGATGAGATAGTAATTATTTAAAAATACGCACTCTTTCCTCTATCGGGTTAAACTCTTTAGCCCCGGGTTCTTGTAAAGGCGCTCCGAAAGGCATCTGGGCGATTAATTCCCAAGTTTCCGGTAATTGCCATTCCTTAGCTACCGCTTCATCAATCAATGGATTGTAATGCTGTAATGAAGCTCCGAACCCGGCATCTTCCAACATGGTCCACACCGCCAGTTGGTGCATTGCCGAAGTGTGCTGTGACCATACCGGGAATCTATCCTGATAAGTCGGAAATGATTTTTGCAGGCCTTCCACGATCATCCGCTCTTCAAAGAAAAGAACCGTACCGTAACCGGATGCAAAGGATTTATCAATTTTGTTTTCAGTCGATTTGAAAGCCTCTGCGGAAACTATTTCCCGTAACGTATCTTTTACAATATTCCACAGTTTCGTATGTTGATCACCTAATAAAAGCACCACTCTCGTTGATTGAGAATTAAATGCTGACGGTATATTTTTAACGGCAAACTTTACGATTTCCTCTATCTCTTCGTTAGAAATAAGTGATTTATTCGAGAGAGCATAATAACTTCTCCTATGTGCCAAAGCTTCTTTAAATTTTCTTTCCATATCTCAATGATTTATTTTCTACAATATACGCATTTTTTCTGAAAAGGTTAGATTATTTAGAATAAATCAAATTAAAAAACATTACAATAATACTTTATTCTCTCCGTAATCATATCTTTTCCCCATTATTCATTTTGAATAATGCAATTTGAATAATGAGAATAAACTTTTAATATTTTATACGCCCCCCTCCAACTCTCCTTGTGCAAGAGGGAGTTGGAGGGAGTAGTATAAATTATTATAAAAGACTAAACGCACAAGTCACCCCAGCCATCACGATAGCCACCATGCTCATCAATTTAATCAGAATATTCAAACTCGGTCCGGAAGTATCCTTAAACGGGTCGCCCACGGTGTCGCCGATAACCGTTGCTTTATGATTATCAGAACCTTTACCACCAAGGTTACCTTCTTCAATATACTTTTTAGCATTATCCCAAGCTCCCCCTGAATTTGCCATGAAAATAGCCAGCACGAACCCGGTACCCAATCCTCCGGCCAATAACCCGATCACACCCGAAACGCCAAAGATCAATCCCATGACAACCGGAATAATGATCGCCAACAAAGACGGGAAAACCATTTCATGTTGAGCCCCTTTCGTGGAAATCTCCACGCATTTAGCGTAATCCGGTTCTCCTTCTCCTGTCATAATTCCCTTGATTTCCCGGAATTGCCGACGGACTTCATTCACCATTTTCTGGGCAGCACGTCCTACCGCATTCATGGTCAAACCACAGAACACGAAAGCCATCATCGAGCCGATGAAGATTCCGGACAACACTTTCGGATTCATCAAGGTAACATCATAGTAATTCATGAAATCCGTCAACGTGGCATCAGCCGTCCGTACCACGTTGTCTCCAATCTTCAACACTTCCTCACCCATCCGCAACAAACCGATCTTAATTTCCTCGATATAAGAGGCTATCAATGCTAACCCAGTCAATGCAGCCGATCCGATAGCAAATCCTTTACCCGTGGCAGCTGTCGTGTTACCCAGTGCATCCAGCGCATCCGTACGGTGACGGACTTCCTCTCCCAACTGACTCATTTCAGCGTTACCCCCGGCATTATCAGCAATCGGTCCGTAAGCATCCGTGGCCAAGGTTATACCTAACGTGGAAAGCATTCCCACTGCAGCGATACCCACACCATACAATCCCATGGACATATTGGCAAAACTGAATTCTGCCGCAAATAGGAACGAGAGAATAATACCCGCAACAATCGTAAGTACCGGAATGGCCGTTGAAATCATTCCGGTTCCAATTCCCTTGATAATCACGGTTGCGGGGCCCGTTTCCGAGCTTTTAGCAATATCTTGTGTCGGTTTATAAGCATGAGAAGTGTAATATTCTGTCGCTTTTCCGATAATAATACCCGTTACCAACCCCACGATCACTGATCCGCATATCCAATAACTCAAACCGAGCAAATGAATCACCAAGAAACTGGCTCCCACGATTAACAAGGAACTCACGTTAATTCCCCGATCAAGGGCCCGCAATAATTGTTGCTGAGAAGCTCCTTCTTTCGTCTTTACCAGAAAGATACCGAGCAATGATAAGATCACCCCGAATGCGGCAATCAACATCGGAGCCAATATCGCATTAAATTGTGCATCCGGCTCCATACGGAATGCCGCAGCTCCTAGCGCTGCCGTCGCCAGTATCGAACCACAATAAGACTCGTAAAGATCGGCACCCATTCCGGCCACATCTCCCACGTTATCCCCCACGTTATCTGCGATAGTTGCCGGATTACGAGGATCATCCTCCGGAATTCCGGCTTCCACTTTACCTACCAAGTCTGCACCGACATCCGCTGCCTTCGTGAAAATACCTCCACCCACTCTGGCGAAAAGTGCCTGCGTGGATGCTCCCATTCCGAAAGTTAGCATCGTGGTCGTAATCACGATCGCCTTTTCCGTCTCTGTAGCCTCTTCCACGAAATAATCTAATAATAACCACCATAAAGAAATATCCAGTAGAGCCAAACCGACAACTACCAATCCCATGACTGCCCCCGAACGGAAAGCAACTTTCAGCCCGTCATTCAAACTCCTACGTGCAGCATTGGCCGTTCTTGCAGATGCGTAGGTAGCTGTTTTCATTCCGATATACCCGGCCAATCCGGAAAAAAATCCTCCTGTCAAGAATGCAAACCATACCCACGGATTCTGTAAACCGGGACCGTAAGCCATCCAAGCAAAAAGCGCACATAAAACAAGAAAAACAAGGGCTACTACCCGATATTGCTGACGCAAATAAGCCATAGCTCCTTTGCGTACATGCCCGGCAATACGTTTCATCGTGTCGGTTCCTTCCGACTCTTTCATCATCCCTTTAAAAAAAATCCTTGCGAAAAGGAGAGCGATAATAGCACATACAGGTACTATCCAAAATAGATCGTTTAACATGGTATTATATATTTGTAGTTAGTAAAAGTCGTACAAAAAAATACTCGTCAAGATTTAAACGAACCCTGATGAGTAAAAGTACAAATAAAAATGAAAAAATATTCCCGATCTTTTATTTTTTTTACAACTAAAAATAGATTTCCCTTGTTGAAAAATTACTATTCACACTTAGCATAAAGCTCGAATTGCCCCGATTCGGTAATAAGCACTTCATAGAACTCCCCTATTTGCAGCGCTTTTCCACTTGTCACGAACACTTCCTGATCCACTTCCGGGGAATCATATTGTGTACGCCCGACAAAATAATCCCCTTCTACCCGATCTATCAAAACCAAAAAACGTTTTCCCACGCACGAGTCGTTGATAGCGGCAATAACCCCTTCTTGTAACGCCATCAACTTTTCAGCCCGTTTATTTTTCGTCTCTTCGGGTACATCATCCTGATAATGCTTGTCACAATACGTGTCATCCTCGTGAGAATATGGGAACACCCCTAAACGTTCAAATTTCATCGTTTTTACAAAATCTTCCAGTTCTTGGTAATCCTCTTCCGTCTCTCCGGGATGCCCGACCATCAGTGTTGTGCGCAAGGCAATCCCCGGCACTTCTTCCCGAATCTTGTTGATGAGATCTATCGTCTGTTGTTTTGTCACCCCTCTTCGCATCATTTTTAGCATGTGATCACTACAATGTTGCAAAGCAATATCCAAATACTTACATACGTTTTTCCGTTCCCGCATCACGGTAAGAAGTTCCATGGGGAATCCGGCCGGGTAAGCATAATGCAATTTGATCCACTCGATGCCCGGTATATCTGCAATCCGGTCCACCAATTCAGCCAACCTGTTTTTTCCGTATTCATCAATCCCGTAATAGGTAATATCCTGTGCTAACACCAACAACTCCTTCACTCCCTGTTTAGCCAACCGTTCGGCTTCATCCACGATTTCCTCGAATGGACGTGATTTATATTCCCCCGTCATAATTGGAATGGCACAATAAGAACATCCCCGGTTACATCCCTCGGATATTTTCAAATAAGCGTAATGTTTCGGTGTCGTCAAATGACGTTCATTCCGCAGTTTCTCGTCATAGCTTTTACCCAATTCCGCAAGAATCCCTTTCCAATCGAATTTCCCGAAATAAGCATCCACTTCCGGGATCTCTTTCTTTAAATCCTGATCATAGCGCTGGGACAAACATCCCATAACGTATATCTTTTCAACTTCTCCCTCCTGTTTCCGCTCCACTTGCTCCAAAATCGTATTTATAGATTCTTCCTTCGCATCCCCGATAAACCCGCAAGTATTGATGACAACAATTTTCGCATTCGAATTTTCAACATCTACTTCAACACCATACCCCGCCTTCTCCAGTTGTTTCATCAATAACTCCGTATCCACTAAATTCTTGGAGCATCCCAAGCTGATAATATTTACTTTCTTCATGCCATATTCTAATTTGCCGGCAAAGGTAATAAAATCTTCAGCGACTTTCCGTATCTTTGCTGCGGAATTCAAGCAAATGCTCTATCATGGATTATAATATACAACAATGGTTACCGACCACCAAAAAAGAAGTCGAACAGCGGGGATGGAAAAGTATTGATGTCATTCTTTTCACGGGAGATGCCTACGTGGACCATCCTTCCTTTGGCGGGGCCGTTATCGGGCGACTTCTCGAATCTCTCGGACTGAACGTAGCTATTGTCCCCCAGCCCAACTGGCAGGATGATTTACGGGATTTCAAGAAATTGGGCAAACCAAATTTATTTTTTGGAATCAGTCCCGGTTGCATGGATTCCATGGTAAACCACTACACGGCAGCTAAAAGACGCCGTTCAGATGATGCCTACACCCCCGGCAACCGGAGTGGCGCACGCCCCGATATGCCGACCATTGTTTACACCAAGATATTAAAGGAACTCTTTCCGGACACACCCGTCATTATCGGGGGTATAGAAGCCTCTTTAAGACGTTTCACCCACTACGATTATTGGAAAGATTCACTTAAACCGTCCATTCTTTATGATAGCCAAGCGGATATGCTGGTATACGGTATGGGAGAGAAACCTCTCACCGAAATCTGCCGGATGCTGCAAAGAGGTATTCCTTTTCAAAGCTTAACCAATATCCCGCAAACCTCCGTGATCAGACATAAAGACGAGAAATACGCCACCAATAAGAAATGGCAAACCATCACACTCGCCTCTCACGAAGAGTGTTTATCGGACAAGCGAAAATATGCCACAAACTTCCGGTATATCGAAGAAGAATCCAATAGTATTCATGCCGCAAAACTGATACAACCTATCGGAGATGAATTAATAATCGTGAATCCGCCCTACCCGCCCATGACCACAACAGAAATAGATACGATTTACGATCTGCCGTTTACCCGTTTGCCCCATCCTAAATACCGGGGTAAAGAGATTCCGGCTTATAACATGATCCGCCATTCCATTACCATGCATCGCGGTTGTTTCGGGGGATGTGCCTTTTGTACGATTTCCGCCCATCAGGGAAAATTTATCGCATCCCGTTCCGAGGCATCCATTTTGCGAGAGGTTCAGCATGTTTGTGATATGCCCGACTTCAAGGGAACGATTACCGATTTAGGAGGACCTTCCGCCAACATGTACATGATCAAGGGAAAAGATCATCGTATTTGTGAGCAATGCAAACGTCCGTCCTGCCTACACCCGACCGTGTGTAAAAACTTAAACACCAACCATTCGCACCTTTTAGACCTATATAACCAAGTGCGTAGAGACACTCGGGTGAAACACTGTTTTGTGGGTTCCGGTATCCGGTACGATCTCTCCATGCATCGCACGGGCAATAAAGAGATCGACGCCATAAACCGGGAATATTTGGAAACCGTCATCAAACACCACGTGTCCGGACGCTTTAAAGTCGCCCCGGAACACAGTTCCGACAACGTGCTACACCTGATGCGCAAACCCTCGTTTAAGCTTTTCCGGGAACTGACAGCTCGTTTCAATGCTATCAACAACAAAGAGCATTTAAAACAACAGATTATACCTTACTTCATCTCATCTCATCCGGGATGTAGCCTAGAGGACATGGCTGACTTGGCCATCAATACCAAAGAATTGGATTTCAAGCTGGAACAAGTACAGGATTTTACCCCCACTCCCATGACATTAGCCACGGATATGTACTATTCCGGTTTTCATCCCTACTCCCTGCGCAAAATTCAATCGGCCAAAACAGAAACCGAGAAAAAACGCCAGAACATATTTTTCTTCTGGTACAAACGGGAATTCAAAAGTGAAATTATCGGTATCCTCACGAAACTGAAAAGAACGGATCTCGTAAAACGGTTATATTCAAATAAAAATAAATAAATATTTATTTTTTCATGATTAATCATTAACTTTGAATCACGTAATTAAAAGGAATATGCGCTATTATACTTGGATAATGTTATTTTTTCTATTCACCTCGTGTACTCACCACCAAGCCGTGAAGAGTAATCAGCGAGGTATGGACTACATTACCCGAGAGCAACCCCGGAAAGCCTTGGAAGAGTTCAACCATGCGATCTCGTTGGACCCGGATTTCTTTTCCGCCTATTATAACCGGGCTATTATCCGGGCGAACCTCAAGCAAAATGAAGAGGCCCTTAAAGATATTAATTACGTGATAGCCAATGTCCCTGATCATGCTCTAGCTTATTATAACCGGGGAATCATATACGAGAATCTCGGTCAGCCAACCCAAGCTATTCAGGACTATAGTCACGCTATTAACTTACAGCCGGATTTATTGGAGGCATACCACTACCGCGGCATCGTTCGTTATGGAATGAAAGACTTGGACGGAGCCCTTGCCGATTACAACAAGGCAATTTCCCTCGGCTTAAAATCAAGTGCCGTATATTTCAACCGAGGGGTCATCTTTCACCAGAAAGGCCAACTTAGCGATGCCATTGAAAGCTACTCCCGTTCCATTGAAATCGATCCTTCCAATGCCAGAGCCTACTATAACCGGGCTATTTCCAAGCTGATTGTCGATAATTACAAAGAAGCCCTTCAAGATTTGGAAATCTCAAAACGTCTCGGTTACTCGAAAGCAGCAGAAATTATCTCGCAATACTATTAATTAGTCACCAAGATCTTGTATTACCTTCTTTAACCGATCTTGCGTAGTATAAGGATAAGTTTTGTACGTGCAATCTTCATGTAATAATTTCTGGAACCACGGCTTTTGAATTTCCTCGTGTACATCTATCCATAGATCACTATAATCTTCTTCCGACATATTAAGATTTTCTACAAATGTTTTATCGTTCTTCGCTACATTCAGAAAATTGTATAATGACTGTATAATATGAAACTGTACATACCCTCTTCGTTTCCCAAGCGTGTATTTTAGATATAACCGAATGACTTCCCCTCCATTTTCTTGAGTATAGCGAGTATTTTCAAGTAAAAACACCACATAGGCTTGTACGGCACGTAATAAGGGTTCATCCCACTTTTCTTCTCGCATATCCTTTAAGACATTCCCTTGTTTCATGCAGTCTTCGATATTATAATCCGGTAAATAATTGTGCCGGAATCCATATCTAACACACCATTTTCGCACTTTCTCCCGGGATGAATAATCAAGTAATAGAATCACAGCCATAATCCGTCCCCAGTAATACAAAGGCTCTATAATATCAATCAGCATAAGATCCCATTGGGGGGTCATTTCATATAGTGCTAATCCTACATAATAAGTAAACTCTCCATGTTTGGCAATACTCTTTAACAATGGAATACTTTCAATGTCATGAGATACCCCCAACAAGATAATTCCCATCTTGACCACTTCCCTATCCGGAGTTTCCATGACCATCCAACGTCCTAATTCTTTCATTTGCGGAGTGATCAAGACTTTTCTCGTGGCCAATTCATTTATAAAATCACGGTGATAATTAATAATGGGAAAACCTTTCAATAGATTATAAAATTCGATTTTAGCATTTATATTTTCCCGATTTACATAGGCTTGGAACATATCTGCAAGTCGTTTGATAAATTCAGGATTAATCTCTTTGTCAAACTGATAATAATCCATGTAATCGTCGTACGCCGGAAAATACATACCTACATCATGTCGTAAAGGAATCCGATCCGGTAAGCAATCAAATTCATCTTCATCCGTGACATATTTTAGGGGATTCTGGACAAACCGAAATATAGATAGCCGATTTTCCCAAGGTAATTTTTTATCTAAAGAATCTTTCTCCATGCCCACGATTTTAAGTTACACCTTTGATTATTCAAATTTACGAAAAACAAACGATATTTTTGCAAAATAGTAATTAAATAGCCATTCAAATTTCAAACAAGTAAGGAATAAACAGAAAGAGATGTGTCAAAAATTTTGACACATCTCTTCAAGATTTATTATTCAGCCTAAGCTTTATTTCTTTTCAACTAGCGGAGCGATAGCATCAGCCACTTGTTTTTGTGTTTCTTTTACAGCCTCGTTTGTCGGCTCAACTGTTGCAGCTTGTTTCAGATAATCCTGAGCTTTCTTGAAATCAGCCAAAGCCTTTGCCTTTTCTGCTTCATATTTTTCTTTCTCAGAAGTTGCATAAGGAGTTGCTTTTTGAAGGATAGATGCCCCGTTATTGAAATAAAGAGTACCTAAACTCAACAATCCGCGTGCTTTCAATTGTTTGTTAGAAACTTGGCTACTCTTGGTGTAATTTTCTGCAGCCTTGGCAATATCGTTCGCTTTTTGGAATTTCTGACCTTCTTTAGCGAAATAATCAGAATATGCTTTTTCCAACTTCACGTTTTGTCCCGGAGTTGCTTTAATCCCGTCCTGTAACGTTTTCAACATTTCAGGAATCTTTTTCAAATTCTCTTGAGCATCAGCCATTCCCAGATAAGAAGAGGCAACTTTGTAATTATTCTTGATAGACATACCAAAGTATTTCTCCGCATTGGCATAATCTTTCAATTTAGTTGCACAAACAGCCACGTTATAAACCGTTGCGTCATCTTTGAATTCGATTAATTTCAGGTATTGCTCCCACTTGGTAAAGGCCTCTTTATAATTCTTGGCTCTCCAAGCTGCATTACCTTCATTCTTAACTTTGCCGGATTCATCGGTCTGTGCAAATAGAGCTCCTCCTATAAACAAGCTCGTTAGAACAAATAAAAGTAGTTTCTTCATATTTTCCGTGTGTTTTTGTTTAACATGAATAAATTCGTTGTTTATGCCCACTAAGATAACACTCTATTAAGAAAAATCAAAAGTCTCTTAACTTATTTTTCACATTTCTCGAATCATTTCACGCTATCTGATTGATAAAGAAGAGACAAAATTTTCTTTAAACCTACTTCATCTTCCCTGTCAAAGGCCCCTAACTGGTCGCTATCCACGTCCAGACAGCCAAAAATACGGCCTTCGGGATCCCGCAAAGGGATTACAATCTCACTTTTCGAGGCGGCATTACAAGCGATATGCCCCGGAAATTCTTCCACGTTATCCACAATAACCGTATCCCCGGAGTTGATCGCGGCCCAGCAAACACCCCCGTTTCGGAGTTTCTGACAAGCCACCGGCCCCTGGTAGGAACGTACAATTAAATCCCCGTCAACCAACACGTATACCCCTGTCCAAAAAAAAGACTGCATCTTATGATGCAATACAGCCTCCATCGTCGCCAACCGGGCCCATATATCTTCCGTGGTCTGGATATATTGTTTGATCTGGTCATACAACCGATCGTATTTTGCCAGTTTTCTTGAAGTCTCCATAAAATGAATGTCTATAAAGTTTATAAGATTCGTAAAGTTCATAAGGTTTTAAGAGTATAAAATCAAGGAATCATTCTCCACTTTACAAACTTTATAAACCTTATGAACTTTCAAACTTTTTACAGATTTTGTAATATATCCACCAAGTGGCTCCACCACATCTGTACCGTCTTAATATTGATCTTTTCATCCGGGGAGTGAACACCTCTCAGCGTCGGTCCGAAGGATACCATATCCATGTTCGGATATTTCTCCAAGAACAAACCGCATTCCAATCCGGCATGGATAGATCGTACGATCGGTTCTTTACCGAACAGACGTTTGTAAGAATCCACGGCAACTTTTACCACCGGAGAATCCGGATTCGGTGCCCAACCCGGGTATCCTTCTCCATGTTCAACCTTGGCTCCTGCCAGTGTGAACACAGATTCAACCATGTTAGCGATATTGAATTTTTCCGAATTCACGTCACTCCGTTGTGAAGTGGTGATTAAAATATTATTGGGTTCGTTGAATCTAACAGCTGCCAGATTTGTTGATGTTTCAACCAATCCCGGCATACGGTAACTCATGGAGAAAACCCCGTGAGGACAAGCGTACAATGCGTTTACAAGTGCATCAGTACTTTCTTTTGTCAACACGTTTTCTGGCACATCCGTAGACTCTAAGGCTAACTGCAAACCGGGTTCCGTGATTTTCCACACGTTTTCCATTTCTGCACTATATATATTAAAGTCTACCCTCACGTTTTCCTTGTACTGCTCGGGGAACGTGATCACCGCAAAAGATTCACGGGCGATAGCATTCCGCAAATTACCTCCTTCAAACACGGAAACACGAATTCCGTATTTTGCATTCAAATCCCACAAGAAACGGTTCAGAATCTTGATGGCATTTCCCCTGCCTTTATTAATATCATCACCGGAATGTCCTCCTTGAAGCCCTTTCACCTGTACCTTCACGGCAAATGATTCTGCCGAGGTTCTCTCGGTCTTGTACCCCATGTTAATCACGGTATCTATACCACCGGCACAACCGATAAACATCTCTCCTTCATCTTCCGAATCCAGATTCAAAAGTATATTCCCGCTCAGGAATCCCGGTTGCAGAGCAAAAGCACCCGTTAACCCGGTCTCTTCATCCACGGTAAACAAACATTCGATCGGTCCGTGTGCGATGTCGGTAGAAGTCAACACGGCCATCTGAGCCGCCATACCAATCCCGTCATCAGCACCAAGAGTAGTTCCTTTAGCACGTACCCATTCTCCATCCACATAGGGTTGTATCGGATCTTTATCAAAATCATGTACCGTATCTGAATTCTTCTCACAAACCATATCCATATGAGCCTGCAAAATCACGGTCGGTGCATTCTCTTTTCCTTTTGTTGCAGGCTTTTTAATCAACACATTGCCTGCATCATCCCGTTTCGCCTCCAGATTGTGTTTCTTCGCCCAATCCAATAAATAAGCGATAATTTTACTTTCTTTCTTTGACGGTCTGGGAACCTGACATATTTCTTCAAAATATCCCCAAACTGCTTCTGGTTTTAATCCTTCAAAAACTCCCATAACAATTTATGATTTACAATTTTAGATTTATAATTTCAACCTGTAACCTGTTAACTCGCAACCTACAACTCGCCGTAGGCGATCTATTGCAAATTCAACTTTTTCAACACCCATATCGCGGACTTCAACTCTTGCGGAGACAAGGTAAAACTTATATCCGTGTGAACCTGTTCCACGATCTGGCGCAACGTATGACGGGATTCTACCCCTTTTTCAGTTAGTACCACGAAATTACTCCGTTTGTCTTCCTTGTCCATCTTTCGTTGCACGTAACCTCTTTTTTGCAAGGTGTTCAATAGTTTTGTGACATTGTATTTATCCTTCTGAAGACGTTTGGAAATGTTCTGCTGATTCACGTGATCCTGTTCCCATAACACTTCCAGAAGTTCATACTGCTCCCGGCTAAGATCGTACCCGGCATTCTGGAAACTGCGATTTAAAACTTTGGTGTACCCTCTTTCCGCCTTGCTCAAGAGAGCTACTAATTCACTTACTTCCGTCATAGTCGTTGCATTTTATACTATGCACAAACTTAATTATTATTATTGAAAAAAGCGGCAATATCTGCAAAAATATTACCGCTTTTTCTATTTCCATCTTGTAATCTTTACTTTATCACTTCCCCGTTTTCATAGTAACAATCCTTCTCCAGAAAAGAAAAATAGACATCACTTTCCGGGTATCCGATTTCCTTCAGACACTCGAAAATAATCTTTGCCACCGCATTCTGCTGTTCCAACGGACGCTTAAAATACTCCACCTTCACAAAAGGATAAGCCTGAAATTGCTCGTGTCCAGAAATAAAAGAAGAGTCAATAGCTTCTATTACAACTGTCTCTCTCGGACATCCCAAGGTGCGAACAATCTCCGAGATCAATCGCTCCCCTACCAAGTCCAATCTACTTTTTTCTACTGCATGAAATCTTAAAAATGGCATAACGAATCAATTTTTAATTCTCAACTTTCAATTGCTTAAAGAACCATTCCGCCGTGTCCTGTACCTTCTTCACCACGTCATCCAAAGGCAACGGCATTTGTCCCCCGGCGGCATTTAAATGTCCTCCACCATTGAAAAACTCTTTTGCCCACAGGTTCACGGGGATATTGCCCTTTGACCGGAAGGATAACTTCACTTTATCTTTACGTTCGGTAATCTGAATAGAAACCAGTACTTCCTCGATGGACAAGGGTATGTTTACCAATCCCTCCAGATCCCCGTCTTTATAATTGTATAATTCCAATTCCTGAAACGTGATCGGAATCGTGGCTACCGGAAAATGCTCGTCAATCGTCAGCTTGTTCAACAGGCAATTCCCCGTCAGACGTAACCGGGAAAGCGTGTTTCGTTGATAAAGTTGTTCGTGTACGTAGTCTTTATTCAGTCCTAATGCCAACAAATCGGCAATCACACGATACGTTTCCGGATGAGAAGAATTGTGACTTAATCCTCCCGTGTCGGTTGAAATCCCGGTATAAATGGCATTCGCTATATCCGTGTCAATGACCTCTTTACCCCATACTCCGGAGATTACATTATAAAGTAATTCGCACGTGGAGGAAACACTCGTGTCCGAAATCCGATACGTCACGTCATCCGGATCCGGGTGGTGATCAATCATGATAACCTCCCCTTTGAACTCCTTCACGAAAGGCTCCAAATCTCCTTCCCTGGCCACGGTATTATGATCTAGCATGAACAATATATCCGCTTGATGTAACCAATGTTTACATTCTTTAGGCCGATTCTGAAAAGATATTGCATCCGGAATACGCTTCAACCACTTTAAATAATCCGGGATATAATCACACGTCATCAACTGTGCCTGTATTCCCACCCGATCCAACACTTGCCACAGGGCAGAACATGAACCGGCAGCATCTCCGTCTGGTGATATGTGAGGAATGATAACCGCCTTTAAATCTCTGCTTTCCAGCCTCTCCTTTATTCTTTCTATGATTGTTTCGTACATTTGTATTATCTTTTCAGTATGAATTCCCGCAAAAATAGGAAAAAACTGCTTTTCTCATCTAAAATATGGAATTTAAATACTCACAAACCCAAAATTCGAAGTAATATAGCCGAGATCCCAAGGAAAAAATACCCTTTATTCGTTGCTTGTTCAGAGATCATCTTTTGCTTATCCATTCCCCATTGTATAAGCTCTGTATGAGTTTCGAATATTCTACGAATAAGGGGTTTATTCACGTTAGCTTTACCATTTATTCTGGGATAGATCTCTTTTAATCTAATATCTATTAAGTATTCGTGAAATGTGAAAAAACGAACGTTTAATGATTGTACAAATATAGACCATTTATTGATATTTCCGCATAAAATTAAATTTTGTTTAATATTTTCATTACCAACATATAGCAAATATAAAAACTGTTTTTTTGAAATGATTACTAATTACCTTGAATGTAAATCATTAAACGTTCCATTTATGATACAAAATTACCTGCAAATACCTAGATAAAAATAACAGAATGACAGTTTGTTAACTTAATAATTAAGAAGGATTCCAATAATACCCATGCCAAAAAGTTTTGTACCACATTTCACGGATAAAGAAAGAGAAAAAAACTTTCATTACTTATATGAAAAGTATGGGATTACTCTACGCTATTTTGCCATAAAGTATATTAATGATCAAGATATTATCTCTGATATCATTCAAGATGCATTTGTCCGATTATGGGAAAAAATGTCCCAATTTAAAGATGAAAATGAGGCGAAAGCCTTTCTTTACAAAGTTGTACAAAATTCCTGTATTGATCTGATTCGTCATGAGGCTGTTGCTCAAAAATATGTTCAACACGTTAATTCTGAAGATACTGAAGAAAAATCATTTTTAGACAACATACTGGAAACTGAAATATTCCAAGCTTTACGTATTGTATTTAACGAACTCCCTCCTGCTTGTAAAGAAGTATATTTACTCAGTTTACAAGGAAAAAGCCATGAAGAAATCTCTCAACAATTAGATATCACAATTAATACCGTGAAAAAACACAAGAACAACGCAAACCATTATATGCGAGAACGCCTCAAATATCTACTTACTGTTCTGACGTGGTTATAATACAAAAATTCTCCCCGCAAAGTCTTACGAGGAGAATCATTGATAGAAATTTATTATTTATTTTGATAAAGTCTCAATTAAGGCCATGTAACTATCCCGCACACCAGGTCTAGCTTTCTCCATCTCTTTTTTCGCATAAGTCACAGCTCGATTTTTCTCTTTAGAAGAAGCATCTTTCAGTAAATAATGAAGAATTACATCCAAGTTTAGACGTGTTCTATCATCTTGATTCGATGTAACATCTTTCTCGTAAAAATCGATTAGTTGGCTAAATTCTTTTTTGTCATACATGGAAATAATTTTATTTAGCAACACCAAAGAATAATCCGAAGAAAATTTACCTGTATTTACCAGATTCCAAGCTACAGCTATGTCATTTTTAGAGACAGAACCTTTCAAATATTCAATAACCATAGGGAAAATAACCTTTTCAATCTTTTTATTTACCACACTATCCCCAATATTTTCCACGAACTTCTCTCGATTCGTTATCAAATATCTGAATTCTTGATCTGTAACGTTATTCACAAAATTCTCATACAACTCCCAAGCTGATTTACTATATAAATCCGGAACCTTCAAAGTTGCAAGGTAAGAACGAGCCTCTCCCATTACATTCTTTACATCACCAGCATCTGCCATTGTATAAAAATAATCTGCCATTAATTCTGCCGACCGATCACCAGCCTCATACCTGCTTTTCTGAATGTAGAAAGGAATTTTCAGATTCTGTCCTCTTTTTATTGCCGTCATGAATGCTTGTACACTCCGCCCTCCTCGAATTTTATAAATAATATTTCCATCACCGTCTAATAAAAACATTGTTGGGAAGGCGTCTACTCCATATCTTTTCAATAAATCTCGTCCTTCACCCTTTTCCATATCCACTTTTAGATTTACAAAATTCTGATTAAAAAAATCACCTACTTGTTTTTGTTTGAAGACTTGATTACTCATCATCTTACAAGGACCACACCATGTTGTGTAACAATCCATAAAAATCAGTTTTCCTTGTTCTTTGGCCTTTTTCAAGGCCTCGTTAAAAGTAATATCCTCAAATTTTATTCCTTCGGTATTCACCATATCGCTTATCGCTGCCAAATAATTTTTTTTGGCTCCCCCGGCTTTCTCTGATCTTTTTTGAAAGTAATTGATCAAACGCTCTTTATCTGTCTTGTCTAAATCCTTCATTTCGGCTAAAGATAAATCCAATGCAACCGCAATTGTAGACTCCCATGTCGGGACAACAGTCTCGATCACATCCATCATTTTACTGAAATTCCCCTCTCCCCGGTACTTGGCAATGGTATATAAAGAATAAACCATATTCTCTTTTGGCAATCCTGCTTTTTGAATATCCAAATAAATATTCAGCAATTTTTCACCGTTATAAACCTCTTTTCCAGATGCGTATGAATAGAGAGTTCTAGCATAGAGATTAGAAATAAACTGATTGACCTGTTCCTCTCCATTTGATTTGACGAAATCCGCTTTATGATCCAACATATATTTAAACATTTCACTGTCAATATCTTTTGTCATATAACAAAATGATTTCCAATACACTTTTTTAGACCAATCCGATTTTTTCAGTTTACTGAAAAGTTCTTCAACAACTTTTTTATATGTCTCATCTTCGCTGGCAATTTTCAATACATCAGCATACGCATTCAAGAATTTAACATTTCTTTCTCCCGCAGCATATCTCTTGTTCATACCTGCCAATGAAGTTTTAGGATTTAAAGCATTTTTCAAAATAGCTTTGAATTCAGGGATCTGATGCCCTCCTACAATCCGATGCACCACTTCACCATCACTATTTAAAACGAGATAATGTGCTTGAAATGTAATTTTATACTTATCTGCAAACGGACGGCCTGCCGGGGTAGTTACATCTATAAAAAAATTCACGAAATGTTTGTCCATCCAATCTGCAAATTCTTGATCACTAAACACTAATTTATTCATAGAGTGACAGGGAACAGCCCAATCTGCAAAACAATTAAAGAAAATCAGTTTGTTCTCTTCCTTTGCTTTCTTCAATGCCTCTTCAAAAGAATAGACATATTTCATTTTCACGTCAGCCTTCACGGCATCTCCGTACATGCTTTGGGCAAAAGAGCCCAAAGCTAAAAAACATACAAGATTTAATACTAAAGTAAACTTTTTCATGTGATTGTTTTTACATTTTATTCTTTTATACAACGAACACTATATGCAGCACTTAATTTGGAAGAACTTCTCATAATGCGATCCTCTTTCAAAAAAAGTATCCTTGTTATCCCTAAATCGACTGTATCACTTTCTACTTTACGAGTTGCCGACCAAAAGTAGGCATTAACATCTTTGTTATAAAAATTTCCACCATACATGTGAGACCCATATACTCTGGCGCCGGCATAACCTGCATTAAAACCGATTCCCTGTTCCCCCTCTTTCAATAGGTCACCTTCATAACTTCCTCGCCACTCGTCCAACATATTTATTTCTGAAACAGACATACCCAAGGTTTCTTCCAGTTTCTTCCAATCGTCATCCGTCGGAAGACGCCAGCCATCGGGTACTGCCTGCAAGGCTCCTTCGTACGTGTACAAAAAGCCATATTTACTAGAATAATGTCCATTTGTACTTTCAGCTTTCTCAAAAAACTGATTCGACACCTCCATAAGTGCTTGAGGATAAAGATTATTGTAAATCCGTCTTAAAGATATAACTGCATCTGGAAAAGTTGCACCGTAACTATTCTCAACTTGATTGATATAGGAATCCGGTTTAAAATAATTAAGCCATAAAATGAGTATATCTGCCAATTTCATAGTCCCGACAGTTCCCTCAAAGTCCCCCCGTGTAATTCCGGCCCGTATGGAATCCGCCCATAATTCTTGATTAATGACAATATCTTGTGCTCTCATATTTTCTTCTCCATAAGTATAGCATCCGTCCATACTTCCGCGTGGAGAACGATATTTAAGATTCTCAGCCATCCAAGTTTGTCCCCCGATAGTAATGCATTTATACGTCTTCGAATCTCTAGGATCCTGAAAATCAGAAAAACTGACCTCAGGTTTTACCCGATTAGAATTATTATCATCCTGACAACTACAATACACTATAATGCCTAATAATATTATAATGACCTTTTTCATACTTACATTTCTTTATAGTTCCACACCCAGTTTATTGGCGACAATATCATATAAAATCTCATATTTCTCCATAACCAAAGGACAGTCTCCCCATAATTCTTCGAATTCGTCTCTTGACAATCTTAGCATTTCCGTAATGTATAGTACTAGATCGATTTCATTCTTGCGAGGAGACATGACATTTGCGAACGTATCACCATTAACAAAACCCCATTGCCCAATCGCAGCTCGTACCGCTGCTCTAAATTCAGCCAATTCTTCCTCGGTAAAGTAAGAGGCCAGATACCAATCTTCAGACAAAGCGGATGGGGTAAACCAAGCTTTAGGTTGCCCAATTCCGTCTACATAGTCATAGTAATGAGGATCCAAGCTAGACCAGATTTCACCATACCAAGTGGGATCCGAAATAGTATTAAATGCCTCTAACAGATCCTTATAATTAACAATTTTAGATTTCACCATTTCTCGAACCATCTCTCCCGGTAAATTTTCAACCTGAGAGTCCGTCCAATCTCCCGTCATTAATAATGTTCGATAATTGATCGTGTAAGCCCCCTTTTCATAAATCTCTTCTTTATCATTCGAATCAGTTATTTTTGCAGATTTGGTAACAAAGAAATTAAACGGATGAAGAGGTTTTGCGGCTAGTTTTAAGTAATTTTCAATAATATCTAACGCTTTCAGTTGCTCATCCGGGTCCATCATGTATTCATAATCGTAAGTAACCCGATCATAGGAAGTGAATCCCCAAGCTAAATCCAAGGTTTCATAACGATAAACATCCTTTCCGGTCACATCTTTTTTCACGAAAATTCGCC
Organism: Butyricimonas sp. BSD2780061689_150309_C8; assembly: GCF_015560935.1. Classification (NCBI taxonomy): domain Bacteria; kingdom Pseudomonadati; phylum Bacteroidota; class Bacteroidia; order Bacteroidales; family Odoribacteraceae; genus Butyricimonas; species Butyricimonas sp. BSD2780061689_150309_C8. The sequence goes on along the minus strand of NZ_JADMSV010000013.1, from coordinate 18,192 downwards.
CGATCGTGTCATTAAAATAAACGGGTATCCCGTATTCGCTGTACATCTCGAAAACACGATGTTTCACTGGATCTGACGGATCATCCTGAATACCGTACAGATTTTCGATCTCAATCTTAGACGTTAGTTCGTCCTCATTCCCGCACCCTAAAATCAAGAACGCAAAAACTAAATATATAACATTTCTCATAACCTATTCATTATTTCTGTATATCAACCTAACATATTCCCTATTTTCTCTGATATTATCGGGCATACCTTTATCAAATTCCAACACGGATTTCGGAATAGCGAAAACATACGCCAAATCATCTTCTTTTAACTGGTAGACTTCTGCATATTTAAATATATTTCGACTTTCCCAATCATAAATGGCATACACTCTTTCTATGGTCTTTTTAAAAGGAGCTTTTTTACACACGGCGTACCTTCTTAGGTCAAACCACCGATGTCCTTCCAGGCATAACTCTTTTCTCCTTTCTACACGTACTTGATCTATTACCTCATTGGCATCGTATTCTACATCTGTGTAATTTTCAATACGTTTATGCCTCAATTGATTCAACCAATCAGATGCCCCTTCAGCATCCCCCTGCATGGCACAAGCTTCTGCTACATTCAAATATCCTTCTGCCGTACGTAACGTAAAGATGTCCGAAACATAAGAACGATGTTTTCCCATCTCGTATTTACGATTTAAGCCCAAACTATCACTTTGTGTTGATCGAACAAAATAAATTCCCTTCCGGTAATCATTTTCATCATATAGTTTATACAAATCATTGGATATACAAAAATCTCCCCCAACTCCCGTAAAATCACACTGCAAATTTAAAGGACCTTGTGAGAACAAGAGTTCCGGACTACTCTCGGATATTGCATATCCTTTCTCATTGTCAACGATACTACTATAATCTAACAGAGATTTGTTTTCTGCCAACAGCTCTTTTGCTGTTATTTCTGCATTCTTCCAATCCTGCATATACAAATATACCCGGCTCAACAATAATAAAGCAGCACCCTTAGAAGCCCGGTAAAAACTTTTTGTCTGGGGACTTTTCGTGAAACAATCCACAGATTCCTTTAAATCTTTCACAATCTGCTCATAAACTTTAGCAACAGGAGTACGTTCAAACTGAGTTTCTTTATCCTTATCATGCTCCACGTAATAGGTCAACTTTAAAGGCACTCCCAAATCCGTTGCCGCATTATCCGGATCGTACGCTTTAGCATACATATTCACAAGTAATAAGTAAAACTGTGCCCGTAAAAAATAACATTCTCCTTGCACCCGAATGGCATCCATTTTATCTTGTTCCGTACTTTGACTCACGTTGCCAAGTTCGTGCAAAATAATATTCATTGAATTAATCCGTTGATATAAGGCATCCCAATTGGCATTATCTCCGGACAAATTATTTCCCGTGTAATTTCTCCCCACTTCCATTTGCCAAGTCGTGTACCCATAATAAACTTGATCCATTTCCTGCAAACCTTTGTTCGCAACATAAGCAATGACCGTATTAATGTCATCATCTAGAATATTAAGTTGCCAGCCAATTGAACCACTTCTCAAATACTGTACTTCCGAAGAAGGTACATATCCATTTCCTAGCAAAACTTCATTCAAATCCGATACCGTTTTCGGGACAACGAGATCCTGCGAATATTCGTCAAGAAAATTCCCGCAACCCGTAAACAGGATTAAAATAGCGATGTAAATAATATTTTTCATTATCATGACTATTAAAATGTAACATTAAATTGGAATGTGTAAGAAGGACGAACCGATAAGTTCGGTTTTGCAAAACCCGCTTGTGAAGGGTCCTGTCCTTTCAATTCTTTAGCAGATATCGTGAATAAATTCAACGCATTTAAGCTAAGCGATATGTTAGAAAAAGGTGTTTTCTTTAACAACTCGGAAGAGAGATTATAACGTATGGTCATAGATGAACATTTCAAGTAATTACCGCTAACGACACGAATATCAGAGTTATCATACATATTCCAAACATTGGATGCAAAATTTTGTATATGTGTTGCTGTTGTCGGTCCTGCTGAAAAATGAGCATAATATGTCATGTATTCAGGATCTGCCGGACTCATGATAACCGGAATATTCGTATGTGCTTCATCACCGGGAGCCATCCAACGATTCATGAATTCTTTTCTCACGTTCATCTCCGAACTAACACCCGAAACCACTGGAGAATACAACGGGAATAATCTTACTTTTGAACCGATGCTATAAGATAAATTCATCGACAGAGAAAAATTTTTGTACGTGAAATTATTCGAGAAATTACCACTAAAAATCGGATCACGTTGTCCACTCTTTTCCATGGTCATCAACACCGTTTCTTCTAACGTTTTATATTCTAGTAAATGTTTCCGGTCATTATAATCATCAAACATCGGAGTTCCATTCGAAGGATTCAATCCCCAAAATTTGTACGAATAAAAACTACCAATTGCTGCCCCGTCAACCAACGCAGTACCATTCAAATAATCATTTAACGTATAACTTTCAACCGATGCTGTCTGAACTTTATTAAAGTTTCCTGAATAATACGTGGAGAATTTCCATTGGAAATCTTTTGTTTTAACAGGCGTGGCAGACAGAGAAATAGAGTAGCCGCTATTCTTCAAATCCCCACCATTCATAACGTAAGCATGATTGGCCACTCCGTTTACCGAAGAAACTCTCACATCAGTAAAACAATCCGTGGTTTTCTTGGAATAAACAGAAAACTCCACGTTCAAACGTGAATTAAAAAATCCAATCTCAAGACCTCCGTCTAATTGTTGCGTCTCTTCCCAGCGTAAATTAGGATTCGGGTAACGAGCTATCGTAGACACGTTCTCATTGTAAATAGGTTCCAATGTACCTTGTTTAATAATCAAATTCGGACTTTGGTCTTCCAACATATTTCCTTGTATACCGAATGATCCTCTCAATCGCAATTCACTAATAAACTTAACGTTTTTTAATATATTTTCCTGCAAATTCCAGTTACCAGAAACAGACCATACCGGTAAAAAACGTTCATTACTGCGGCTACCAAACTTATTGGAAGCATCAAAACGTCCATTCACATTCAACGTGAAATGATTTTGATAACTATAACTCAGTACAAAATACCCGGATATCTGGTGAGAAATACCATGCGCTATACTACGGTGATTCTGGTTCAACCAATCCTTGTACCACGGATAATCATCCAAATTTTGTAATTCATCAATAAACTGCAGTCCCCGGTCCTTCACGAATCCTCGGTTTTCATCACTGATCTGTCTGGTTGTATTTCCATTTAACTCGAATCCACCCATCAGCATCATCATATGTTGTTGATTTTCTCCAAATAATTTACGATAATCAACCTGAGTACGGAAAGTATACCCTTCTGTAATAGAATTTACTGTTTTTAGAATCCCCCCGTAAGGCAAATAACAATATCCGGATGAACCTGTCAACGGAAGAGACTCATACTCGGCATTTTTCCAACGAGCTACATAATGCGTTTTTTCACCCCACCATTGTTCCTGTAAAGTACTACTCCTGTTATAATTTCCAGATACAGAGATATCCAGTCCAGTGATCGGGGTTAATTTGATATCAAGCATTGCTCCAATCGTGTTTCCGTCATACTCGTTAGAACTATTTTCTATTTCATTTAAAATATTATACCTAAACTTATTGCTATACCTGTTCGTTCCACCGTAAGCCGACTTGTTATAATAATAAAGTGTTCCATCAGGATTAAAACAAGGTAAAGCCCGGGTCGTGTTATAAGCATAATCCATTGCATCAATCTCATCCATCAAGTGATTTTTCTTTTGCACGTTCCCGTTCATGGAAAAATTAGCCTTAATTTTCTTCGAGAAAGTCATATCCAAATTCAAACGTGTCGTGTAACGCTCGGTATAAGTTGTTTTAGAAACTCCATTTTCCTTGTTATACCCGATTGATACATAATAGCGGATATCATCATTACCACCCGATACACCAAATGTGTGATCATGAGAATAAGTATCACGTGTTAAAATATCAAACCAATCCGTGTTCACGGTTTCATACCATTTCACGTTTTCCACAAATTCATCATACGTGGATAAACCTTTATAATAACTATCCAAAGCTCCTTCGTATCCGACCATAGTCATGTCTGATGGGAATTGGTAATGCAGATCACTAAGTTCCTTACCAAACTGTACCCGCTCTTGCGAGTTCATCAAGTTTATATTTCTATCCGAATAACGAGGACGACGCGTATATTTTGATGAGTGATTATAGGAGAAACGAGCCGGACCGATTGCCCCTTTTTTAGTCGTAACTACAATCACGCCATTGGCTGCTCTTGTTCCGTAAAGAGCCGTGGCCGAAGCGTCTTTCAATACATCAATACGTTCAATATCCTGTGGATTAATCCCGGCAATAGCATTACCGATAATATTAATATAATCCGGATTATTCAAATCATCATTACTCACGTTAACCGGATCGTGCATAATAAAACCGTCCAACACCCACAACGGCTCCCGGTTACCCAGCAACGTGGAAGTACCTCTTACCCGAATTCTAGGAGTCGCTCCTACTTCCCCCGAATTACTGATTAATACCAATTCAGGAATCCGTCCTTCCAAAGCTTGATCAATGCTCGTCATACCGGGAGTTAATATATCCGATGCTTTTACGGAACTTACAGCACTGGTCAAATGTCTTTTATCAATATTCTGATAACCGGTCACAACCACCTCTTCAACTTCCGTCAAGTCTTCTTCTAATTTTACGTCAATTTTCGTTTTATTCCCGACTTTCACGTACTGTGTTTTCATTCCCATAAATGAAAAAATCAATGTACATTCCCCATCTTTAGGCACCCCGATCTTGTACTCTCCATTGGTATTCGTGGCCATTCCTGTCGTGGTTCCTTTAATTAACAACGTAGCTCCCGGCAAAGGATTACCAGCTTGATCCGAAACCACTCCGGAGATGTATTTCAACTCCTGTTCTTTCTCTTGGGTCGCTTTCAATTTAAACACGATCGTGTTTCCATTAATCGCGTACGTGAGTTTCGTGTCTTTCAAACAATCCTCCATCACTTGTTGAATCGTCGCGTTCGTAAATGATACATCCCGTTGTTTGAAGGAGGTTAACTGAGGATCGCTATACACGAAATCATAGACCGAAATACGCTTGATCTCGTTAATCACATCTTTCAAAGTTGCATTCTTCAGGTTGAAGGACAACTTCATTTCCTGCGAGTAGACTCGCTGGCTAAATTGCATAGAAAAAACCAGGAAAAGGAAAAATAAAAAATACCTCTTCCTTACAAGATTACAATTTTTCTTCATAACTTTGTAAATCAAATTTATAACTATTCGTCCCCTGTTCTTAGCGGGGGATGGTTAAAGTAGCGTTCCCGCGCTACTTTTTATTTTACAACAACGACGTTATCTCTTATATCAAATTTCACACACCCCGTGTCTTCAAGTAATTGAAGGACCTCCGCAAAAGCATCATGTTTCTTTATATTCAGAGAGAATGGTATTAACCGGGCATCTTCCCGGGCATAACGTACATCAAAATCATACCATTTACCCAGATCCTTTAAAATATCTTCCAAAGAACAATTATCAAATATCAACCGTCCGTCTTTCCAGCCTAGGAACAAATCCACGTTCACCTCCCGTACATCCATCTGTGACGTTTTCTTGTCAAAAGAGGCCTGCATATTCGGAGTCAGGATCACCCCGCACCCCTCACTTTCCACGCTCACTTTTCCCTTTTTAAGTGTTGTACGGACACATTCTTCATCCCCATAAGCCCGCACCCCGAATTCCGTTCCGAGAACCTGTATCTCCAAAGAATTTGCCTCCACGATAAAAGGTTTACACGTATCTCTTTCCACCTCAAAATACGCTTCTCCTTTCAAATAAACCCGCCTGTCTTTACCACTGAATTTGACCGGATATGTTAATTCTGATTCGGCATTCAGATAAACTGTCGTCCCGTCGGACAATACCAGCACGTACTCCCCACCCCGGGGTATTTTCATCGTGTGGAACTCCATCACCGTGTCAACACTTCCTTCCGTGTAGGTCAAAATTTCCTTGTTCGCGGAAAGTGCCACTTTCGTGGAAACCAATGATGCCAGAGAGCTTGTGTCTTTTAAATTCACGGTCGTCCCGTCCCCCATAACCAAAATTGCTTGAGGTTTTATTTTCTTTATCAGATGAGCCTTAGCCATCAAGGAATCACCAGGTAACTCAACATCCCCGTCTCCCAACATCCAGATCCCACCGATCAACACAACTGCAATCAATATTGCAGCGTACTGAAACATCCGTCTCATACTCAAGCGCCGACGTCCAATCGTTTTCCCATAGATCAGTTTCCATTCTGATTCCATCTCCTTACCCGTCATCTCGCAAGCCTTTAAACTTTCCTCGAAATGAACACGGGAAGTCATTCTTTGAAAAAGAGCCTCGTTCTCGGGGAAACTTTCCCGCCATTCAAGCAACTCCTTTTTCCCGGTATCATCCAACGTTCCTTGCACGTGGCGGACAATTAACTGTACGATATATTCTCTTGTTTTCAATGTCATTTTTGTGCTTTTAATACCAAAACGGGAACCACCCCCTTTGGTGTAATAAGAAAATGCCACTTTTTTCAAAAAAAATTCACACAATATATTAATCTTCTATTAATCAATACATTCTCTCACATCTGTTTGTTATACTATCGTTAAACACGTGTTTCATAGAAACGGAGACTTTACAAAGGCATATCGACGGGATGAAGGGACAGATATAAAAGAATATATGCCGCAAGGACGAACAAAAACATGAGGTTGGTCGACTTATACCCGGACTTCGTCTATTATTTCATCCCCATTCCCAAACATCTTCTATTTTTATCCCGTGAATAAAAAATCAATACAATATGAAATCTATTCTATGCTATCTATTCTTTTTTATCCCGCTCGCCTATCAGCAAACACATGCTCAGGTCTACTTTAAAACGGAGTACATCAGTTCTACCTCATACAAAGATGAAGAGAATAAACTTTCGGGAGCCAAAGGAGATTTAAAAGTAATACAAGGTGGATTCCGGGTTCCGCTTTCAGTTAAAATGAACGAGAATAACCGCCCCACGGCTTGGGCAATCGGATGTAGCGCATCGCATGCAAGCATGAGTAACAAGAAACTTCCCGTAACCCTATGTCCCTCGGATATGTTAAACCTTCAAATCGGGTTAACACACACGAGACCGCTAAATGCTAAATGGTCCATGCTGGCAACCGTTGGGGCCGGCCTTTACATGGATAGCGATAATCTATCCAAGGCAAGATGGGATAATATACTGGGACAAGGTGCCATCGTGTTTATCCGCCATTTACGCCCGAACCTAGACCTTGGTGTGGGAGCCGCCCTGAATAACACGTTTGGTTATCCTATGCTCTTCCCCGCATTTTATTTCAACTGGCGATTAGAAGGACGTTACGAAGTAAATGTTGCCTTAATTGATGCCGTGCGGGTTTCCGTGGGCATGAAATTTAACAACCACCTGAAATTAAGTCTTGTTGCCGAAATGGACGGGATGATGGCTCTTTCCGAGAGAAACGGGAAAAAGATGTATTTCACCCAGCAATACGTGGTTGTCGGGTTACGTCCGGAATTCACACTCGGCAAATCGTTATCCATCCCGCTCACCTTGGGCATTACTCCGGCTCGGAGTGCTTTTTACTCGAAAAGAAGTTTAAAGGAATACTTCTCCGATGACGACGAGAGCGATCCGCATTTCAGATTGGGATTCTATTGCTCTCTCGGTATAGCATGGAAATTCTAAAAAGAAATCATTAAATTTATCCCCAGTTTTACACGCAAATGTCCAATTCAATCACATATAAAAACGGAAACCAGTATTGGGAAAATTTCCTAATGCACCCAAAATTTCGGATTTTCAGGCACTTGTTGATTCTACTGTTGCTTGGAATTATCGTCATGAGGGGACTCTTCGAAAACTCCGAGTTTTCCCCGGGATGGAATGCCATCACGTTGATTAACATCACCCTCATATTCCTGTTCTGGGGGATAATATGCTTGAACACGTATATATTAATACCTCGTCTTCTTTTTAAAGGCAAGTATTGGACATACGCTATTTGCCTGCTTTCGTGTACCCTATTTCTCCTATTCATGATGTTTCTGGTTATTTTCATCTCGAAATTTTATTTCCCGGTATTTCACGAGGCGATTAAACCGAATTGTAATCTTTTTCTGTTCTTTTTCATTAACTTCCTAGGCATCTTTTTTTATATCTCGGCATTTTCCATGACCATATTCCTGCAACGCTGGATCATGCACAGCCGACAATTGCAGGAATTGGAAAAAAGCAAGGTACAGAATGAACTCGACCGTCTGAAAGATCAGGTTCAACCGGACTTCCTGTCACGTATGTTAAACACGGCCAACGTGCTGACCAAAAAGGATGCGGGCAAAGCTTTTTCTCTCTTACTCCGTTTAAGTCGCCTGCTGCGCTATCAACTCTATGATAGTATGCGGGAAAAGGTGCTGTTAAGTGCGGATATTTCGTTTATTCGGGATTACATGAACTTAGAGAAAATACTCAACGATCGTTTTGACTTCAGTATCACGATGGATAAGGACATTGATCATGTTCTGGTTCCTCCCTTGCTTTTTATTCCTGTTGTTGAACATGCCCTCGGGTATATCCGATCCCATGACACGGGTAAATTCCCCGATATATACATCCTGTTCAAAATGAAGAACAACAACCTGTACTTCGCCTGTATCTATCCTCCCGGCCTTTCGAAAGAGCCAGCCAACGGGTTGTATAACCTGCATCGAAGACTCCAGTTATTGTACGGGGAGAGCTTTCTACTTGAAACAAAACAAGGAGACAAAAATAACATTACCAGTTTACAAATATGTTTATAAAGAACCACCTGAACCCGCACTTTCAGTTGAATCCAAATTTCAACCAGATCAGAAATATCACGACCTTTCTGATCATCGCATTCTTTGCTTTCCAGAACGTGTACGGTTACTTCACCGGGATAGGCTGGTTCTATGCTTATCTCATCAGCTTGTCCATGTTCATGCTACCGACCTATATCAACCAGTTTATCTTGATTCCCCGCCTACTCGTGAAGAATAAATTGTCGTTTTATATTGCAGCCTTGTTTCTCATCATTATTACAGGATTATTGATTTATGCCCCTATTGTTCAGTATCTTTATCAAAAATATGGCGTGATCACGGAGATTTTCGTGAACGAGAACGCCTACTCTTTACCCAATGTTCTTTACGCGATCGTGATCATCGGGATGATCACCATGGGAACCACCAGTATCGAACTGTTCCGGCGCTGGATGATCTATGACCGGCAAATCACGGAACTGGAAAAAACTACGATGCAGTCGGAATTGCAGCAATTAAAGAACCAGATCAATCCCCATTTCCTGTTCAATATGCTCAACAATGCCAATATTCTCGTGAAGGAAGACCCGGACGAGGCTTCCCGTCTCCTGACCAAGCTCGACGATATGCTGCGCTACCAATTGAACGACAGCGCCCGGCAAGAGGTTTTCTTGAGTGCGGACATTCACTTCCTGACGGGATTTCTCGAACTGGAAAAGATGCGCCGGGATCATTTCGAGTACTTGATCTCAAAGGAAGGTGATGTGAATAACGTGAAGATTCCCCCGCTACTCTTTATCCCCTTTGTTGAAAATGCTATAAAACATAACCCCGATAGCGAGAATTTATCGTACATTTACCTTTATTTTCGAGTGGAACATGACGAACTGACTTTCACCTGCGAAAACTCCAAACCTCTCGTTCCGGTAAAGAAAGAAACCGGAGGGTTAGGATTGTCAAACGTGCAACGACGTTTGGAGTTATTGTACGGGAAGGATTACTCGCTCCGGATAGAAGAAACAGAAACGCAATATAAAGTTCATTTACAATTGAAATTATGAAATGTATTATTGTCGACGACGAGCCGATCGCACGGAAGGGTATCCGGTCTCTTATAGCCCGGGTGCCGGAACTGGAACTGATGGAGATGTTCAATAATGCCTCCTCCGCGGCCACTTACCTAACCTCTCACCCGGTAGACCTCGTCTTTCTCGACGTACAGATGCCCGGTATCACGGGAATCGAGTTCGCCTGGAATATTTCTAAAGATACATTGATCATCTTTACAACAGCGTACACGGAATACGCATTAGATAGTTACGAGGTGGATGCCGTAGATTATCTGGTAAAACCCATTGAATTCGAACGTTTCCAGAAAGCGGTCAACAAAGCAATGAACTATCACACTTTACTCGTCACGGGAGAAAAAGAAAACATCGAGGAAGTGGAGAATGATTACCTGTTTGTGAAATCCGAACGCCGTTATTTCAAGGTAAATTTCGAGGATATTCTTTTTATCGAGGGACTGAAAGATTACGTGATTCTCCAGTTGAAAGATCAACGGATCATTACCAAAATGACTCTCAAGGCCATACACGAACAACTTCCTGCCAGTCTGTTTTTCCGCATTAACAAATCCTATATCATCAACACCCGACACATCACCTCCTTCGACAACAACGACGTCACCATCCGCTCACACGAAATCGCCATTGGCAATAGTTACCGAGACGACTTTTTCGAGAAATTCGTGACGAAAAGAGGTGGGTTCAAAAAAGGTGTTCTTTAAAAAATAGCATTGAAGATAAAAGATAAATTCTTATCTTTGTAAGAACGAAGTAATTCATTACCCATGAAACGAGCTGACGTAGTAGAACAAATTAGAAAGATAATACATGAAATTGCCCCAACAGCTAAAGCTATCCTGTTTGGTTCTGAGGCTCGTGGAGAAGCTCGTTCTGATAGTGACATTGACTTGTTGATTTTAGTCGACGGAGAAAAAATGTCTCTAGAACAGGAAGAATCTATTACTCTACCTCTTTATGAACTGGAATTAAAGACAGGTGTCACGATCAGCCCTATCATAATGTTAAAAAAGCTTTGGGAAAATCGTCCATTTAAAACACCATTTTATATCAACATTGTAAATGAAGGGATCGTGTTATGAAAGAAAAAATGGACGAAAATAGCAAGAATGCATTGATTGCATACAGAATACAACGAGCTTATGAAACATTGAAAGAGGCAGAGGTTATGAAACGTGAAAATTTCTATAATGCAGCCATCAATCGTTTGTATTACGCATGTTATTATGCAACCGTGGCTCTCCTATTAAAGTATGATATTCAAACACAAACTCACAATGGGGTTAAAACGATGCTCGGATTACATTTTGTCGCAACTGGCAAATTACCATTAAAAATTGGTAAAACATTCAGTACTTTATTTGAAAAAAGGCATAGTGGGGACTATGATGATTTTGCTTATTGCGATGAAGATTTAGTAAATGAATTATTTCCGCAAGCTAAAATTTTCATCGATGCTATTACTAATTTGATAAAAACAGAATAGAATCTAAATTCATTTCAAAGTATCTTACGAAAAAGAGCGTCCAACTCTAAACCTGTCGAACGCTCTCTTTATTTTAAATTCCACCACTATTCCCACTCAATCGTGGCTGGTGGCTTTGAGCTGATGTCATAAACAACGCGGTTAATCCCCCGGACATTATTGATAATCCTGTTAGACACTTTTGCCAAAAATTCGTATGGTAGGTGACACCAATCGGCTGTCATCCCATCCGTTGATTCCACGGCACGCAAGGCTACCACACTTTCGTAAGTACGCTCGTCTCCCATCACCCCGACACTCTTGATCGGGAGTAAGATGGTTCCGGCTTGCCATACTTTATCGTACAGACCTTCTTCTTGAAGCATGGAAATATAAATATAGTCGGCCTCCTGCAATAATCTCACTTTTTCTTTCGTGATCTCCCCTAAGATACGAATAGCTAAACCCGGTCCGGGGAAAGGATGACGCTTCAAAAATTTATCTGCCAATCCAAGACTCTTACCTACCCGGCGAACTTCATCCTTGAATAACAGACGTAAAGGCTCTACGACCTTTAGTTTCATATAATCGGGTAAACCGCCCACGTTATGATGTGACTTGATGGTCTGTGACGGTCCGTTTACCGATGATGATTCAATCACATCCGGGTAAATCGTACCTTGCCCCAACCATTTTGCATCTTTTACTTTATGCGACTCTTCGTCGAACACGTCCACGAATGTTGCTCCGATAATCTTACGTTTCTTCTCGGGATCTTCGATACCTGCCAAACGGGAAAGGAAAAGATCTCCCGCATCCACGCCGATCACGTTCAAGCCGAGTTCCTTGTAATTTTCAAGCACATCAGAGAACTCGTTTTTCCGCAACAAACCATTGTCCACGAAAATACAAGTCAAATTCTTACCGATAGCCCGGTGTAATAACATGGCAGCAACCGTGGAGTCTACTCCCCCCGATAAACCAAGAATCACACGGTCTTCGCCGATCTTTTCCTTCAATTCGGCAACCGTAGTCTCGATAAAAGAATCCGGTGTCCAGTCTTGTTTACAACCACAGATGTCCACCACGAAATTCTTCAATAAAGCGGTTCCTTCCGTGCTGTGGTACACCTCCGGGTGGAATTGAATACCGAAAGTTTCTTCTCCCTCGATGCGGTAAGCGGCATTCTCCACGTCAGACGTGCTGGCAACCACCGTGTAATGCGAGGGTAGCACCTCTATCGTATCACCGTGAGACATCCACACCTGTGAATGTTGGCTGATATTTTTGAACAACGGGCAGGAATTATCAACAAATGATAAATTCGCCCGACCGTACTCTCTCTTGTTCGAGGCTTTAACTTCACCCCCGAAATAATGGGCCAGATACTGAGCCCCGTAACATACTCCCAGCAACGGTAATTTTCCTTTTATAGAAGACAAATCCGGTTGCGGGGCCTTCTCGTCACGCACGGAAAAAGGACTTCCCGAAAGGATCACGCCTTTCACGGACGCATCAAGTGCAGGGTAGTGATTGAAAGGGTAAATCTCGCAATAGACATTCAGTTCCCGCACGCGTCTCGCTATCAACTGCGTGTACTGTGAACCGAAATCCAGTATTAGAATTTTCTCTTGCATGTGAATCGCTTATTTATTTTCGGACAAAGATACGTTTTTTTCGCCGGAACTTTAAAAAAGTCCTGACGAAAAAGTTACAGGTTACAAGTTAACAGGTTACAGGCTATTGATATACTTATAACCTCCTGATATGCAGTGCTAAAAAATAACGTCATTTCGTAACCTAAAATCCCTATAAACCGTAATTCACTTACACTTTACAATTTTAACCTGTAACTTGCAATCTGTTAACTTGTAACTTTTTCTTCTTATGCACAACACGAGAGATAGTTTTGGCTCTAAATTCGGGGCAATAGCTGCCCTAGCTGGTTCCGCCGTCGGCTTGGGAAATATCTGGAAATTTCCCTATGAGGCAGGGAATAATGGTGGGGGAGCTTTTCTTCTGGTATACATATTTTTCACGGTAGCCATAGGATTACCGGTAATGCTTTCGGAATTTGCTCTAGGACGCTATTCCGGAAGAAACGCTTTCGGAACCTTCGACCGATTGGAGCCCAAAACAGCCTGGCGTTATTTCGGGGTACTGGTTCTTCTTGCTGCCACGATGATTCTCTCCTTTTACGGGACGGTTGCCGGCTGGACGTTGGAATATGTCTTTAAATCTTTCACCTTCTCTTTTCATGCCGACACCGATGTTAACTTGAATACCATATTTTCGGACTTTATCACGAATCCTTATAAACCCGTATTCTGGCAAATCGTGTTCATGGCTCTCACCGGGTTTATCGTGCTGGCAGGAGTAAAAAAAGGTATCGAACGATACACCAAACTCATGATGCCCCTCCTTTTCGTGCTTATCGTGATACTCGGAATCCGGGCATGCACGCTGGAGGGGGCCATGGAAGGGATAAAATTTCTTTTCTTACCCAAGTTCTCGGAACTTACTTCGCAGGGAGTACTTTCTGCTCTGGGACAGGCCTTTTTCTCCTTATCAATCGGCATGGGTGTCCTCTTGACTTATGCCTCTTACATCAAAAAAGATGAAAACCTGACTTCTATATCCTTGCAAGTGATTTGCGCGGACACGTTGATCGCCGTGTTGGCAGGAATTGCCATATTTCCCGCTGTGTTCGCTTTCAACATTGCACCGGATTCCGGGCCGGGCCTTGTGTTCCTCACGTTGCCACAAGTGTTCCAAAGCATGGCTTTCGGGCAACTATGGGCGATTCTTTTCTTTCTCCTGCTAACCATGGCCGCTCTCACGTCCTCTATTTCCCTTCTGGAAGTAATCGTTGCCTTTTTCGTGGAAGAAAAGCATATCAGCCGTCGCAAAGCGACCGTCATATCCACGGTAATCGTCACAATCTTCGGAATTTTATGCACCCTTTCTTTTGGGCCGTTAAAAGAAGTCCATATCGGCAACTTGTCGATCTTCGGGATATTTGATTACGTCAGTTCCAACATACTGCTACCCGTGGGTGGAATCTTGATTTCCATTTACGTGGGATGGAGATTCGATCGCCGTTTACTAGAAGCGGAATTAACCAATAATGGAGAATTGAAACTATGGTTACTGAAACCGTTGATATTCGTCCTGAAATATGTAGCACCCCTGTTTATCCTCGTGATTCTGTTACACTCGCTGGGACTATTCTGATTATTCTCTCAACAATGTAGTTTCCTAAAATTGGTTTACTAAGTTTACAGTAAACTTTTCCAGGACAATACAAGGACAATACACTATGGGTTCGCTATCTCAAGTACATATCAACAACATATCATAAACACATCATCAACAATAGTCAGTGTCGATGATGTATTCATGATATGTTTAGATTATATTTTAAAGGTAAAGCAAGGATAGTCTAATTATCAGGCAGGGGTTAGTATAGTAAAATAAATTAGTGAAGTTCACCGCTTTTTTCCAATAATTCCCGTGTAGCTCGTTCCGGATCGTCGGCAGAGACAATCGCCGAGATTACCGCCACACTATCCGCCCCGGCCTGAAATATCGACGCCACGTTATCGGGATGGATTCCCCCGATGGCAACTAACGGATGGCGGGAAACAGATCTAATCCAGCGTAAGCCATCTAATCCCCATTCCACGATAGTATTTGTTTTCGTCGTGGTTGAAAACACGGGACTTGCTGCCACGTAATCCAAATCATAGTCATTGGCTTCCAACACTTGTTCCGGTGATTCCACGGATAAGCCGATAATTTTCCCCTCCGGTAGTAACCGCTTAACCATCTCGTAGGGCATATCGCTTTGTCCCACGTGTACCCCATCAGCATCAGCTGCCAACGCAACATCCACCCGGTCATTAATAATCAGAGGGACCCCGTAAGGAGTCAACACTTCTTTCAACCGAATTGCCCGTTCAATAAATTCTCGGGTTGACGACTCTTTTTCCCGTAACTGTACCATGCTCACCCCACCTTTTACGGCAGCCTCAACCGTACGGTACAAGTCCTTCCCTAATAACAACCCTTCATCCGTAACCAAATAAATTCGCATATCCCTCTTATTCTGAAACTCGTACAATCTGCATGAATTGTTCCTGACTCAAGTTATACATCACATCATATAGATGAAGTTGCAATGTTCCAGGGCCTTGAGACATCCCCACAGCAATCTCGCCACATACCCCCATGAAAGAAGTAGCACTAACGGCTGCCATAAACGGATTCTTTACAACCGCAGCAAACGCCCCCAGAATAGCCGAGGCCGTACATCCCAACCCGGTCACTTTCTCCATCATCGGCGAACCGTTATGCAGGTATACTACCCGATCCCCTTCTACTACTAGATCCGTCTCCCCGCTAACGCAAACGATACATCCGACACGCTGGCTTAACGCTTTAGCTGCATCAAGGCTATTTAAAGAAGATTCGGAACTATCCACTCCCTTGGATTGTGTTGATAATCCTGCCATAGTCATGATCTCAGATGCATTGCCCCGTATAAAAGTCGGAGTTCCGGCTGCCAGTATATCCCGCAACGTTTGATTACGAAAGCTCGTGGCCCCGGCTCCCACGGGATCAAGTACCACGGGATGCCCCACTTCGTTTGCCCGCCGGATAGCTGCTTTCATGGATTCCACGGTAAAACGATCCAGTGTACCAATATTAATTACCGTGGCACGACATAAAGCCACCATCTCGTCAATCTCTTCCAAGGCGTGTGCCATAATCGGTGATGCACCAGCGGCAAGCAACGCATTTGCCGTGTTATTCATCACCACGGCATTCGTTATATTATGCACCAGCGGGGATTCTTCCTTCACCCGCTGGATATTTTCCCAAATTTGATCCAACATGATAATTGAAAATTGAAAGTTGAAAATTGAAAATGAAAGAATCAATTAATTTATGATTTATGAATTGCGATTTACGATTAAGAAAAGCGTTAGTTGATAGGTAAAACTCACTTAATCTTAAATCATAAATTAAGAAATTAGTGGGATCTAAAATCATTAAATCTAAAATTAATCTATTCTTCTTCCTCCAAGTAAATCGTGTATCGATCCCAGAAATTGTGATCGGTGGGTACTTCCTCGTAATAGACTCTTCCAGCAATCGGGGTGGTCTTGTTCACGCTGACTTTAGTAGTTTGGTACTGCATCTCTCCCTTAATCCGGTCGGCACCATCCTTGTAAGTGTAGACGATACTTACGCCACTAAGGAAATAGTATGAACTAACACGTTTATAGTTCGTCGTGATTGTGGCCATCACCTCGTGCCGGGGACTATCTCCAGCAAGCAGCAAATTACGTCCCAACAAATTAAACGCGGAAGAAGTTACGTGCATCACGTTCTTGATAATCGCGAAACTCTTTAATTCCACGTACAATTCCCCACTGAATTTCGTTACGTTTGCCGTACCGGAATTTGACAAGGAAGGTTTCAGACATTCATAAGTAACAATCTGCACGGAATCCCCTTCATACATGAATTTTCCTTTACTTCTCAGTTTGAAGTCTCGGAAATTTTGTAAATCCAGTATATTACGAGTATTACGAACAATATCTGCCGTAATAATATCATCGAAATAGATCAAACCGTCAACAGCAGAACCGCTTTCACCGCTCCGGCGAACCTGCGAAAAATTATAATTCAACGCTTTAAACGTTTGCTCCACGTTTGAACGCTTATACCCTTCACTATCATAAATATCCACGATCGCCTCCTTAAATTTCTTCTCCCCGTCATTTACCTCTACACCATACTCGAAATATCCCTCGTAATTATAGGGCCGTGGAATATAATTCCTCCCGATATTCTTCACCACGTTCTCCAGTAATTTCTTCAACACCAGAGACTCGGCCGTCACGTCCACCTCCCCGATCCCGTAAGTAACTGGTTTCAGAAGAATTTGCACCTCCCCTTTATCTCGTGCCTCGTACACCTTCATCTCCGCAGATGCATATCCCACTGCGGACACTCTCATCATGTAAGTTGCCAATTTTTCCGACACGATCAACTCAAACAAACCATCCATATCTGAGGCAGCTCCCGCCGCAGTTCCGATAATCCCGATATTCGCAAAAGCGATAGGTTGCCGTGTTGTCTCGTCCAGTACAACACCTTTCACCCGAATCCTCCCGTCATTTTGCGCTTGCATGACCGAGAACACTCCTAAAAACAAAATAATTAATGATAGTATTTTTTTATTCATAGCATTTCTATTATTCAAAATTAATTTTCCTCTGCAAAGTTACTACAAAAAAGTGAAATGCGGAAGAATATGGTAATGGATTTGATTTACAGGGGTTTCATTTACGCTGCCAATTATTCCGAGAGCCATTACAATCCACGCCGAAGCCAAATCAAGACGGAGCTACGTTACTTGTTCGTAACCACGCCCAATAGGTGACGAAATGGACACGAATAACGAAACAAGGCTTTAAGGATTAGTGAGTTACTGACAACTCACGCAAAAAATCCGGTAACGAAAAAAGATTGCGCCGTTCTTCCGCGATTTGCGTATCAGAGGAGGGCTCTTCACCAACTAATTTTGAACAAAAAAAATTAAGGACGATGGAAAATATAAAGTCACTTGACCCACTATTATAAAAATCACCTGACCCACCTTTATAACCGAAACTGACCCACTTA
>NZ_JADMSV010000012.1:0-122174 GCF_015560935.1 Butyricimonas sp. BSD2780061689_150309_C8 | reverse complement strand
TTCTTTTCCATTACTGTTTTTCTTTTCTGCAAAGGTACAAACTTATATCCGTATACACAGCTTTTTTACTATGCGCCGTCTCTTGTAATATAACACGGTGAAATCGAATTCCTAGAAGGAGTTGTTATATCTTCTTTGAATAAAGGGTATATTCATGGTAATATTTCGGTAAAATTTTCAACTGTACTTGAAAATTCTTGTGTTTGTAGGAAAATATTCGGTTATGATTGAATATATATTCCTATGCTGTTTTTTTGCAAGGACGAGAATTATGTCTATTTTTACACAATCGTTGACGAAACGGTGTAATTGAATATAAATCATTAATAATTAGAATAAATTACATGGCAACAGAGAAATTTTTGTGGAGACACATAGGGCCACGTCCGGAGGATATTGAAAATATGCTCAAAGTGGTTGGTGTTAGTTCACTTGACGAGTTGATCGAGCAAACCGTGCCGGAGTCTATCCGTTTGAAAAAAACGTTGGATTTGCCGGCTCCTCTAACCGAGTTCGAGTTTATCTCTCGGATGAAGGCGGTAGCTTCAAAAAATAAATTATACAGAACCTTTATCGGTCAAGGATATTATGACACGATTACCCCTGCCGTGATCCAACGGAATATTTTGGAGAACCCGGCTTGGTACACGTCATACACTCCCTATCAGGCTGAAGTTTCACAAGGTCGTTTGGAGGCTTTACTGAATTTCCAGACGATGGTGGTGGAACTTACCGGGATGGAAATTTCTAACTGTTCGTTGCTTGACGAGGCGACGGCTGCTGCCGAGGCCATGACGATGATGTACGGCCTGCGCGGCAAAGAGATGAAAAAAGCGGGTGCCAACAAATTGTTTGTTGATAACCAGATTTTCCCGCAGACGAAGGACGTGTTAATCACCCGTTCTGCCCCGCAAGGAATCGAGTTGGTTTATGGTGATTATGACACGTTTGAATTTACCCCGGATGTATTCGGTGCTATTATCCAGTACCCGGCTGCTAACGGTGAGGTTCGTGATTACAAGGCTTTTGCTGATCGTGTACACGCGAACGGTGCATTGTTGTCGGTTGTGGCTGATATGATGAGCCTCGTGTTGCTGACTCCTCCGGGAGAATGGGGTGCTGACGTGGTTGTGGGAACAACGCAACGTTTCGGTATCCCGATGTCTTACGGTGGACCTCATGCTGCTTACATGGCAACGAGAGAGGAATACAAACGTAACATCGTGGGACGTATTATCGGTGTGACGATTGATGCACAGGGAAATCATGCATTGCGTTTGGCTTTGCAGACCCGTGAACAACATATCAAACGGGAGAAAGCTTCTTCCAATATCTGTACTGCCAAGGCTTTGAATGCCACGATGGCCGGATTCTATGCCGCTTATCACGGTCGGGAAGGATTGGAAAGAATTGCCCGTCACATTCATTCTGCGGCCGTGATTCTGGCCGAGGAAATCCAGAAATTAGGCTACAAGCTGAAAGTGGATAAATTCTTTGACACGTTGCGTTTCGAGTTGCCGGAGGGTGTTTCTCAGGCTGCCGTTCGTGACGCTGCCTTGGAGCAGGAAATCAACTTGTTTTATTGCAACTGCGGTTGTGGTAAAGTAGTTGGTTTGTCAACTGACGAGAAGATCAACGAGAAAGAAATCAACACGTTAATCGGTATTTTCGCTAAGGCTGCCGGAAAGACTGCCGAGCATGTCGAATTCCTTGACGATCGCACGGTGCTTGACCCGACGATGTTGCGTGACGACGAGATTCTGCAACAATCCGTGTTCAACATCTATCACTCCGAGACCGGAATGATGCGTTACATGAAGAATCTGGAGAGAAGAGATATTTCTTTGGCAACTTCTATGATTTCTTTGGGATCTTGTACGATGAAATTGAATGCTGCTGTTGAGATGTTACCGATTACGTGGCCGGAACTGGGTGCTATCCACCCGTTTGCACCGATGTCTCAGGCGGAAGGTTATCAGCAAATGATCCGGGAAACCGAAGAAATGCTGTGCAAGGTGACCGGATTTGCCGGATGCAGTTTGATGCCGAATTCCGGTGCCGCCGGAGAGTATTCCGCATTGATGGTGATCCGTCAATATCATATCTCTCGCGGAGAGGGGCATCGTAACGTGATCCTGATCCCGGCTTCCGCTCATGGTACGAACCCGGCTTCCAGTACGATGGCAGGTTTCAAGATTCTTGTTACCGCTACTGACCCGGAAGGAAATATCGACGTGGAAGACTTCCGTAAGAAAGCTATCGAAAACCGGGATAACTTGATCGGAGCGATGATCACCTACCCGTCAACTCACGGTATTTTCGAGGAATCAATCAAGGAATTGTGCAAGATCGTTCACGAGAATGGCGGGCAAGTATTCATGGATGGAGCCAACATGAACGGGCAGTGTGGTTTGACCAGTCCGGGAGAGATCGGTGCTGACGCTTGTCACTTGAATTTGCACAAGACGTTTGCTATGCCTCACGGTGGTGGTGGTCCCGGTGTTGGCCCGATCTGCGTGGCGTCTCACTTGGTGAAATTCTTACCGTCACACACGATGGTGAAGACTGGAGGCGAAGAAGGTATTCACGCCGTGGCTGCCGCTCCTTACGGTTCAGTTGGAATGTTACCTGTAACTTACGGTTACTTGTTAATGTTAGGTGGCGAAGGTTTGGCTATGGTGACCAAGATGGCGATTTTGAACGCGAACTATCTGGCTTCATCTTTCGAGAAATTAGGATTCAAGATTCTGTTCAAGGGATCGAAAGGTCGTGTAGGTCACGAGATGATCTGGGATTGCAACATGTTCAATAAAGAATACGGAATTTCTGAGTTGGATATTGCCAAACGTTTGATGGACTTCGGTTTCCACGCTCCTACCTTGTCATTCCCCGTTCACGGGACCTTGATGGTTGAGCCGACGGAGAGCGAGCCGAAAGAAGAGTTGGATCGTTTCATCGAGGCGTTGAAGACTATCCGCGAGGAAATGATCGAGGTGGGTGAAGGTAAAGCCGACAAGACGGACAACGTTTTGAAGAATGCACCTCACACGCATAAAGTGTTGACGGCTGACGAGTGGTCTCACGCTTACCCGCGTAGCAAGGCGGCTTACCCGCTTGCATGGGTGGCTGAGAATAAATTCTGGCCGCAAGTAGGTCGTGTGGATGATGGTTATGGTGATCGTAACCTGATGTGTACCTGCGATCCGCTTGAGTCATACACGGACGAGAAATAAATTCTTTTAAATTATAGGGAAAGCGTTTCATGTTGAGGTTGAAACGCTTTCCTCTTCTTATTTTCCATGGAGGAAAGTATGTTAGATCAAGATGTTTTGTTGGATTTGTTGGCACGTAAGGATAACCGGGCTTATCAATATTTGTATCAATGCTACTACGTGGCATTGAAGGCTTTGGCAAATTATTACGTGAAGGATAATGACGTGGCGGAAGATCTGGTGCAGGATGTGTTTATTTCTTTGTTGGAAAGTGACTACAAGTTCAAGACGGAGAATGACATCAAGTATTTTTTATACAGTTCTCTGAAAAATAGATGTATTAGTCATTCCAGAAAACAGAAAGTCCGGGATAAATATTACCGGGATGTTGTGTCCTCGCAGAATGAAGAGGAACATTTTTGGGATAAGGTGCTGGAAGAGGATGTTTATGCCCGGTTGATGGCAGCTATCGAGACTCTGCCGCCTCAATGTAAATTAGTCATGTTGATGACCTTGGATGGGTTGAAAGCGTCGGAAGTTGCCGAGCGTTTACGTATTTCCGTGGATACCGTGAAGGATCATAAAAGCAACGGGAAGAAGAAATTGACTGCCCAGTTAAAAGATGCAGAGTTGCTCTGTTTGATTGGGTTCCTTTGGTTGTGACACTCGTCACAGAAGTGTTATTTTTTTAGGTGTAAAAAAAAATTTAGGAGACACCCCCCTTTTGGGAGGTTGTGCGTTTTATTTGTAGAACCGGGAATGAAATAGGTTTAAACGTTCCTTTATTACGATTATAAAGGTGGTTTAATAACGAAAAATCTACTAAATCATTTTAATTGGAAAACGCTGATTACAAACGCCTTAAGAAAAAGCAAAATTCCAACGTAAAAAGGGAAATCTAAATATTAAAAATATCAATAAAGGAACGTTTAATGCGATTTTATAAATTGTATATTGATGAACGATAAAGAAATGTTATTCAGAATATCCTTGTTGATTTCTAAGAATTTATCTGGGAATATCACGAAGGAGGAACAAGCCGAATTAGATTCGTGGCGGGAAGAATCCGAATATAACAAGAAGTTATTCGAGCAAATTTGTTCGGAGACGGTAATGCGTGAGAAACTTACTCAATATAAGAGTGCGAACGTGCAGACTGCGTTTGATACCTTTGTTAAAAGGAGAGAGAAGCTACATTCTCGTCAGCGCTGGATAGGAAAGTTATCCCGTTACGCGGCTATTTTTATCGTACCCGTGTTGGCCGTGTTGTTTTATTATAGCCAGAGAGAGAACGTTGAAATAACTGAAGAACCACAATCCAAGAGTGGGGTGGTTACGGTTCAGAGAAATTTGCCGGTGCTGACGCTTTCTAACGGGAAAGAAATGGTCTTGTATAATCAGGAGTTACTGCTGGAAGAAGAGAACGGGGTGAGAATTTCAGTGAATGAAGAGGGGCGTATGCAATATGACCGGGCGGATTCCGTGGGAACGGAAATGGTGTATAACACTTTGACAACGCCTTCACAATGTGATTTTACGTTCACTTTGGCAGATGGAACAAAGGTGTGGATGAATGCTAAATCTTCTTTACGCTATCCGGTTGCTTTTCAGGGAAAAGAACGGGTGGTTTACGCGGAGGGAGAGATATATCTGGAAGTGGCCCGGGATGAGAAACATCCGTTTTTCGTGATGCTTAACGGGATGAAGGTGGAGGTGTTGGGAACTTCCTTTAACGTGAATTCCTACGCGGATGAGAATTACACGGAGGTGACACTGGTGGAAGGACACGTGGCGGCTTACGTGGACGACAAGAGCTACGATCTATTACCAAGCCGACAATTACGCTGGGATAAGGAGAATGAATCCGTGGATGTAAGAACCGTGAATGTTAATGATTATATCGCTTGGAAGAAAGGGCAATATGTATTTAAGGGCCGGTCTTTGGAAGAGGTTGCTAAAGTATTGGAGCGTTGGTACGACGTGGAGATCATCTTTGAGAATGAAAAAAGTAAGGAGACGGTTTACACCGGGGTAATTAATAAAGAGGAGAATTTTGATGCTTTTGTCTTACGATTGAGAGAGACGTCATCTCTATCGTGTCGGATGGAAAGTAATAGATTATATGTCAAGTAATTTTAATCGTAAAGAAAAATTGTATGAAAAGAATTTTAGTATTAGGATGTTTGTTGATGTCATTTGTCGGGCTTTTCGGGCAAAATGAAACCTCAAAAGAGACGAAAGATTGTACGATTCAAGGGGTGCTAGATGGTGTTTATAAAGGAACGAAGGTTTATTTGGTGGAGGAAGAGGAGATTAATGGTGCGTCCAAGGTGATTGATAGTTGTGATGTCAAGGATAATCGTTATACGTTTGTTATAAAGAATGTGACTGTTCCACGGATGTATTTTGTGAAAAGTGGTGATCCGAACAGTTTGAGCCCGATCACTCCGGTTTGGGTAGAGCCGGGAAATGTGAAAGTTCGAGCTAATTCTGAGTTTTTTGTGAATTGTACAGTCACGGGAACGGCTAATAACGAGATTTTTAGTGCTTACAATGCAGAGATGAAACATTTTGTGGATAGTATGCTGCGTTCGGCTAATATCGATCGGTTGTTGAATAGAAATCAATCACAGGCGGAGCAAGATAGAGATTTTAAAGCTCGTACGGCTCAACATAATAACAGATCTTTGCGTTTGCAGGAAGAATTAGTTCGCAGGTATTATGATCAGGCAATAGCACCGTTTATGATTTTCTGGGAGATGAAAGCGAACGTTACTCTTGACCAGTTAAAAGAATTACGTGTCATGGTTTCCCCGAGTCTGAACGGACATCCTTACACGAAACAATTGGATGAATATATTCGTTTAGCTGAATTTAAGGTAGGGAGCGATATGCCGGATTTCGAATTACCGGATAAGGATGGAAAATCGTTTAAATTGAGTAGTTTGAGAGGTAAGTACGTGTTAGTCGATTTTTGGGCTTCTTGGTGTGGTCCGTGTATGCGGGAAATGCCTAACGTGGTGAAACTGTACAAAGAATGTAAAGGGAAGAATTTCGAGATCGTGGGTATTTCTTTGGACCAGAAGCGTGATGCATGGTTGAATGCCGTGGAGAAGAACAAGATGAAGTGGATTCAAGTGAGTGACTTAAAGTCTTGGGCAACCCTTCCCGTGAAATTGTGTAATGTTTCGGCTGTACCTTATACCGTTTTGATCGATCCTCAAGGTAAAGTGATCGCCTTGAATTTGAGGGGGGAGGAGTTAATTAATAAGGTGAAGGAAGTTTTGAACAAGAAATAACAGGAATACATGAAACATATATTTTTGATTATAGGATTAGTAAGTGTTCTTACTTTTCCGGCGGAGGCCAAAGGACGCCCTACCGTGATCAGCGCGGAGATTTACGGGTATGTACGGGATCAGGTGTATTTTGATTTTCTGGAGAAAGAGGGGATTAATATGGAATTCCCGTATAAGGAGGGACAGGTGATCGAGTTTACCGTGGACTTGGACGATGTGACCACGTTGGTGTTGAATACATTTATCGAGATGTATTTACAGCCGGGGGATTCTATCCATGTGAAACTGACTTACGATGGAAAACGTTACGAGTCGGTGGAATTCTCCGGAACCCCGGCAGCGGTCGCTATCTGTTCTGCGATAAATAAAAAGGAGATGTTACAGCGGGAACGTCGTTATAAAACTAATATCCCGGCCATGTTGGTGACTCAAACTGACGCGAAGAAGTTTCACGCGGCAACGGTGCAGGAAGTGAAAGATGAGGAGAAGATTATAAGTGAGGTGAAAGATCAGGTTGATCCCCGGGTGTATAATATGGCGATGGCGCAAATTGAAGGAACCTTGTTGACGAATCTGATTACCTATCCTTATGCGAGTGCAGATTTTCACAAGAAAAAATTGGAGGATTGTCTGGCCGAGGATTATTGGACGGCTTTGGATGATTACAAGCTCCGGACGGATGAGGCGTCATTGAGAAATCGGGTGTATATGGCTTTTCTCTTACCTTACAAAGATTATATGCGTCGCAAAGAGGCTCATGATCAAGGGAAGGATTATCAGCCGTTGATTTCTTTGGAGGAACAATATAAGGATGTGGCTGCTTTTTACAAGGGGTCTTTACAGGATGCTGCATTATTCGTACTCCTGTACAATTCAATCACATCCAATGGAGATTTTAACGTGATCGAGAAACTGGTAAAAGATTATTTGAAAAAGTATAATAAGAATAAGGAATACAAGAAGATTTTGAATCAAGTGATGCAGTAAATTAAAAAGGGGAAATGTATTGCAGTACATTTTCCCCACTCTGAATTTTAATTTAATTTCTCTAAATTAAAAGCAATACAAAATTATGCAAAAAAAGAAGTGTCTATGTAGAGATTTAATCATTAAATCGATTTGTTGTGTTTTTTTATATGCTTTGCTGCCAATTTCGTCTGTTTTGGGGCAGGAACAGGATTATAAAAAAACGAGAGTAACGCTGAATGTGAAGGATATGAAATTGAACGACGTGCTTGATACGCTGGCATCAGTGGCTAAAGTACGATTCTTTTATAATCATTCGCAAATAGATGTTAATAGGAAAGTGTCCTTTGATGTGAAGGATCGAGAACTGGATTACGTGTTGATGCTTGCTTTGGGAGATCAACCGGTGTCTGTGGAGTACCAGATGAATCGTGTTGTGGTTTTGAAGTATCAAAAACCGACACAAGGAGTAACTATTTATAAAATTAACGGAACTGTTATTGATGCATCCACGAAAGAGCCTCTTCCCGGTGCGAGTATTATCCTGAAAGAGAATAAGGGGATGGGAGTGGTGACGGATTTTGACGGGAAATTTTTTATCGAGGTTCCTCAGGGAACATCTGCCTTGTTGATTTCATTCGTTGGCTACGAGGAAGAAACGATTACGGTGACTGGGGATATGAAAGATTTGGAGATCAAGTTGACGGCGAAAACCACGGAGATCGAAGACGTGGTGGTGACGGGTATGGCACCTCGTAAGGTGGAAAGTTTCTCGGGTGGTTATGTTTCCGTGAAAGGGAGCGAGTTGAAGAAGATAAGCCCGAATAATCTGTTGAAGGCTTTACAGGTTTTTGATCCGAGTTTTCGTATCGTGGAAAATAATAATGCCGGTTCGAATCCGAATGCCATGCCGGAATTCCGCTTGCGGGGTGACGTGCAGCTAGGAAACGGTGGGGTGGATGCTAATAGCATGGAGATGATGATGGGGGATTATTCTCAACGCCCGAATATGCCGCTTTTCGTGTTGGATGGATTTGAAACCACCTTGCAACGGATTGTTGACTTGGACCCGGAACGTGTGGAATCTATTACTATTTTGAAGGATGCTGCTGCAACGGCAATTTACGGTTCGAAAGCCTCTAACGGGGTACTTGTCGTGGAAACGAAGAAACCCCTTCCGGGAGCGTTGAATATTTCATACAGTATGAATATGGGTATTTCTGTACCTGATTTGTCGGATTATAATTTGATGGATGCGGAAGAGAAGTTGGAATACGAACGGATGGCCGGGGTATTCAGCACGACGAGCCAGTTGAATTATTACAATAAATATAAAGAAGAAATTTTAAGAGGGGTTGACACGTACTGGTTGTCAGAGCCCTTACGGACGGCCGTCACTCACCGCCACACGTTGACAATGGAAGGTGGAGATGAGGCGTTAAGATATAACTTGGGAATAAATTATTCAAGAGAACCGGGAGTGATGAAGGAATCTGGGCGTAATAGCATGGGATTGAATCTGTCTCTTCAATACCGTCGGAAAAAATGGAATATCCAGAATCAATTGAGTCTGGCGAACGTGAGAGGGGATAATTCTCCTTATGGTTCTTTCAGTCAATACACGAAACTGAACCCGTATTATCGGAAAAAGGATGAGAACGGACGTTATACCAGTCTTTTGGACCAGAAGAAGTTACCGGGCGAAGGGGGAGGAACGGTGAATATCGTGAACCCGTTGTATAATTTGTTGTGGAAATATAAGGATTTCACGGAGAATTTTAGTGTCGTGGATAACTTTAATATCGAGTGCGCGATTCTGGAAAATCTCCGGGTGTCAGCGGGAGCATCTATCACGAAGGGTACTTCCCGGATGGAGGTTTTCAAATCGATGAACCACACGGACTTTTTAACCGAGACGGATTTGACCAGAAAAGGGTCATACAGCAAGAGTACAGGGGATAATGTTTCTTGGAGCGTGAATGCTTCTGTAAGTTATAACTACACGAAGGATAAGCATTTGTTAAGTGTGTTCGGACGTTGGAACGTGGATGAGAACAAGAGTAATAGTGTAAACTTGTCGGCTATGGGCTTCCCGAATGATAATATGGATGACTTTTTGTTTGCCTATAAGATGGAAGACCGGGTGAGCGGGTCGGAATCGACTTCCCGGACGGTCGGAATTATCGGGCAGCTTAGTTATATGTATGATATGCGTTTCTCGGTAGACTTTAGTATTCGTGGGGATCTTTCCTCGCAATTCGGGTCGAACACGGGTATGGCTCCTTTCTGGGCAGCCGGGGCTCGTTGGAATGTACACCGGGAAAAATGGTTGCAAAATACTTTCATCTCGAACTTGGTGTTACGTGGGTCATACGGTGTCACGGGTTCGCAAAGTTATTCTCCTTACCAAGCGAAAGAGACTTACACCTATGATGATTTGTTGTTCCCCTACCCCTCTTCGGATATATTGGGAGCGCAGTTGAAAGGTATGGGTAACCCGGATTTGGGATGGTCTACGACGAAGAATCGTAGTTTGGCGATAGAAGTCGGACTATGGAATAGTCGGGTAAATGCATCCTTCTCGTATTACAATAATTACACGGATGAGTTGCTGTTGGATTATAATATGGCTCCTTCTACCGGGTTTGAAAGTAAAACCATGAATGTGGGAGCTGTTGAAAACGAGGGATATGATATTTCGTTAAGCGTGATGCCTATTCAGGATTACGAAAGACAAATTCAATGGAGTATTTCAATGAACGGTTCGCATAATCGTAACGTGATCAAGAAGATTTCGAACGAGATGAAGGCTATGAACCAGAAAAATCTGGAGAAAAAGAACGGGAGCCCGGAGGCTATTTACGAGGAAGGGAAATCCACCACCCAGTTGTTCGTGGTTCCTTCTTTGGGAATTGATCCAGCCACGGGGCAAGAAGTGTTCTTAACCCGCAACGGGGAGAAAACCTATATCTGGGATCCGCTGGATAAAGTGGCAATCGGTGACACGGAACCAAAATTGAGAGGTTCTATTTCTTCTGCGTTTACGTATAAGAATTGGAGTGTTTCTCTGGCTTGTTCGTACGAGTTGGGAGCATGGTGGTATAACCAGACGCTGGTAGATAAAATAGAAAATTCAAGTGCTGCTTATAACTTGGATCGCCGGGCGTTATCACATCGTTGGAGCGAGAATAACCGGAATGCCCGTTACAAAGCGATAACGATGACGAATCAAGATACGGGAATGAGTAGCCGTTTCGCTCAGAAACGGAATGAATTGTCATTTACGTCTTTGGCAATCGGTTATCGTTTTGACCCGAAGAATTTTAAATTCTTGCAAGCGTGCCGGATTGCCAGTATGTCGCTGAACGCCACGATGGAGGAATTAGGTCGAATTTCATCGATCAGAACGGAAAGGGGATTGGATTACCCGTTTGCCAGAACGTTCAACGTGTCGTTGTCGGTATTGTTTAATTAAAATGAGGAGGAGTACGAGATGAAAAACTTATTATTATCAGCAATTTGCATCGTTTCGTTGTTCTTGTCTTCCTGTCAGAATTGGATTGATGTGAATCCGAAAACGGATATTGAGGCCGAAGAGTTCTTTACTTCAGAGGACGGGTTCAAGAGTGCGTTGACCGGGTTGTATAGCATGATGGTACTGGAAAAGTCATACGGAAGACAGATGACGTTTGATTTCGTGGAGAAATTGGTTCAACGATATGACAATTACGCGGCAGGAACCGTGACGGATGAGGAACGGGCTGCTATCTATAAATATGGTGAAACAACAAGTTCTAAAAACGCAATTGCCGAGATCTGGTTGAAGTTATATAACGAGATTGCGAATATCAATAATTTCCTGCAATACCTTGAGTCAAACGGGGATGTGATCGTGACGGAGGGGTATCGTGATCTGATGAAAGGGGAGGCTCTTGGCTTACGTGCATTCCATTATTTTGACCTGTTGCGTTTATGGGGACCTATTTATTCCCAGGATTCGACAAAAGCATGCATTCCTTACCGGGAGCAATTTAATTCGGAAAGCGCACCCTTGATGGCGGCTAACGAGGTGATGAAACGTATTGTTGCCGATTTGAAAGCTGCCGAGGAATTGTTGAAGAATGATCCGATGAATTATGAGAATGTTGCAGACGAGCCTTTCATCGGTTATCGCAAGCATCGTATGAACAAGTATGCCGTTAAGGCTATGTTGGCCCGCGTATATTTGTACATGGGAAATAAGACGCAGGCAGCGAATTATGCCCGGGAGGTAATTAATGATTCCGGGTTGCGGCTTGTACGTGATAACCGGGAAGACGTGTCTTCGTACGGGGAGACTATTTTCGGACTTTCCATGTATAATATGGAAGAAAAGTTAGCGGCTTATTGGAAAGATGCCACGACTTTCGACACGCAGTACTATATTTCTCGAACTAATATTTCATCCGTGTTTGAAACCAATTCGGGCATCGGGTTGAATGATATGCGTTATCGTTCGAATTATGGCTTTATTCATACTTCTGCCAATCTTTTTCTTTGTCGCAAATATTTAGGTGCCAGCGGAATGTATGGAGAGAAAATCCCGTTGATCCGTTTGGCTGAGATGTACTATATACTGGCAGAATCGGTTGCTTTGTCTGAATGTGGACAATATATCAACGCGGTGAAGAACGCCAGGGGTATTTCTAGGGCATACGACGTTGGCACGGGTGTGACTGAAGAACAACGTTTGGAGGAATTGAACAAGGAGTATCAAAAGGAATTCTTTGCAGAAGGGCAGTATTTCTACTTCTTGAAAAGACATAACATGAAAACCTTCTACCGTTGTCCCGTGGAGAATTTTTCAGCTTACGTGCTTCCGGTTCCGGATGACGAAAAAACGTATGGTGAGGCTGAGTAATCATTTAAACGCAAAGTATAGAATATGAGAAATATATATGTTATTATAAGTGTTTTGTTATTCTCTTTAGCGGCGTGTCAGGAAAAGGAGATTCTCGGCTACTCGATAGAACGGGATGGTTTGCAGTTCGATTATGACACGAATGAAATGAGAGTGACGGTTGATTTTATGCAGGAGTATAGAATTGATACGATGTGGTATTCCGGAATTCCGGGAGAGGGATCTTATTACACGTCAAGATGGTACACCGGAGATTCTTTACTGAAAAAGAAAATTCAGTTGAATTTATCCATGATGGGGCATGCCGTGGATTATGACCGGGAATTTCGGTTGAAGGCGGTAGTGGCGGAAGGTACGGATGAAGTAGCAAAAACTTTCTTGGAGTTTGCTCCCTCGTACGTGTTCCGTGCCGGGCAATTGAAAGACACGGTGGAAGTGTACGTGTTGAATCCGGGTACTAGGGTGAACTACACGATTGGTATTGTTTTAGATACGGAAAATTCCGATCCTTCATTGGAATTGGGAGCAATGGAAAAGAATGAATATCAAGTGCTATTAAGTAATCGTTATCCACAGCCATCTCAATGGGATGCGAGTGTTGTCGGGGAGTTTAGCGAGGACAAGTATGCGTTCATGGTGACCATTTTGGGGAAATTGTATGATCCGTATGCCAACTGGAGTTCTGATATAGCCACGCTGTTAGAGGCTTTGAACGAATACAATGCTTCACATCCCGGAGAAGAGAAAGATTTTACATTCCCGGAACCTCCGGCTCCTACTTGGTGGAGTACGTTTGAACACATAATCGGAGAATATTCTATGGCCAAGAATCAATTTATGCAGGAGGCTTTAGGGTATGATTATAACTATTTCGGTTGGTGGTGGATAGAGGATGAGGCTGGAATGAACCAACGCTTACGGGATGCCTATGACGAATATAACGCTGAACACCCGGATGATCCGCTACCGTTCGAACAGTTCCCGGTTATATGAGAGAAAGATTATTCTATGATTCATAAAATAGAAAAACAATGAAAAGATTAATATTTATAGTCGGATTTGT
Organism: Butyricimonas sp. BSD2780061689_150309_C8; assembly: GCF_015560935.1. Lineage (NCBI taxonomy): Bacteria > Pseudomonadati > Bacteroidota > Bacteroidia > Bacteroidales > Odoribacteraceae > Butyricimonas > Butyricimonas sp. BSD2780061689_150309_C8. The sequence continues at coordinate 108,734 of NZ_JADMSV010000012.1, read as the reverse complement.
CGCGTGGTTTCTTGTCGGATGTTATGATGATAAAGGAAATTACGACTACAAAGATATAAACACAATTGATGGGCTTACGTTTATGCCTACACCGATTACCGTGGAAGAAGGAAATACGTATCGATACGAGTACCGCCAGCCGGCACAGGAAGAATTGAAGGTGACCTACTCTCCGGTATTTACCCAAAGTATGGTGGAAGGGGAGGATAACGTGGAGTATTTGTGGACGGTGGGATACAAGGATGGTTCTGAGAATGTTGTGGATAGCGTGTTCACGAAAGAACTGGAACTGGCTTATCCTCCGAAGAAAACAACCAGATATAATGTTAAATTCCGGCTGAGTGATAAGCGGACAGGCGTTGATCATTATCGTGATTTTACCATGACTACGAAAGTGCCGTTCGTGAATGCGTGGTTTGTCCTGAATGGCCCGGAAAACAACAGGAAGTTATCTACCGTGGAGGAACCGGATTCCACGAGCCCGATCATCAGTTATGATGCTTATAAGGATTTGTGGAACAGGGAACGCTTCCAAAAAGCGGAGGCTTTGTCGTACGTGAATTTCCTGACTCACATGGATGGTGGGGATAAGTATGAAAATTTATATGTTATTCAGCGGGATTCTGTTGCTTTGATGTTGCCTTTCGTGTTGGAAGACCGGAAAGACTCCAGGTCGTTATTTGCACCGGGGGCTAACCCGAATAACTTGGTTTATAGTGAATCTCATCCTTTGAGTAGGTATGCTATTGCCGTGGATAATAACGGTAAATTTTATCATTCGGGAATGAGTGGATATTATTTTGCAGGTTTGGCAGAAACTGACGTGCAGAATTACGTGATCGACAAGATTTATATGAGTCGGGCTGGTTTTACCACGATTTGGGATAAAACGAACCGGAAATTCATGTCTTTTAATCCAGCTGAAAACCAGTGTTATAATATTACGAGTTCTGACGGGAGTTACCCGCAAAATGCGGTTGAATCAAACACGGTAGAGATAAGTGATTTCCCGGTGGAAGGATTGTCGGAAGTTGTTAACGGGACGACTCATTTGATGGAGATTTTGTGGTTGGGGCAAGGAGTTACTTCGGGTTCCGAAGAGACCGGAGCAACAGCTATTGGCGTGATGACGGATACCTGTTACATCTTCTATATAGAGGCTAGTGATAAGGGAAAATCAATGAGGGCCGAAGAGTCCCCGATTAAGGTGACGAGAGTGAATTTGGGAGAACTCGGGTTTGACCAGAATACTTGTTTTGCCACGTCTTCCGCTTATGCAGAACAATTCTTTTACACGAAAGAGAGTAAGGTGTTCTTGTTTAATACCGTAAGTAAAGAATCGATAGAATTGTATGATGCGGGTGACGTGATCACGAAGTTGAAGTTCAGGTCTGATACTGATGCTAGTTTCCCGGATAATTCTTCCCCGTACCGTTGCTTGGGAATTGTCGTGAATGTGGCAGGTGCGGGTGAATTGCATGAGGTAATTTTGGACGAGGCGGGGGATTTCGTGACTTCACATACGTTTACCGGTTTCGGAGAGATAAAAGATTTGATTTTTACAACAGTAATGAGAGTGATTCAATAGATATGTATAAGTTATTTAGTCAATTGTTTATAATTGCTTTTTTCCTTTTCCCCGGATTATCTTTCGGGGAAGGAAAGAAGTTCACGATTAACGGGAAAATACCGGAAATGCCGTCAGGCAGAATGATAGTGATTACCCAATTGGTGGACCGGGTGGATACGTTGGGGCGAGGGGATATTCATGGCGGGAAGTTCGTGGTGGAAGGAGAAATAAATGAACCTTGCGTGGCATTGATTTACGTGGAAGGGTATGGCGGAGGCTTTGTTTTTATTTTGGATTCAGATGCTCCTTACGAGATGGAATTGTTCCAGTCTGGTAAAAGCGTAATTAAAGGAGGAAAATTACAGAGCGAGTTAATAGCATACCAGAAAATTGTTTCCGAAGAAAACGAGAAAATTAAAGCTGCACGGGCAAAACTGGTGGAGGCAAGCGAGGCGAAACATTTCCGTACAGCAAGTGAATTGCAGAAGAAGTTGGATCAAGTGATGGCAGATGCACAATCTCGTTTAGGTGAGGTCGTGGAGAGGAATAAAGATAACGTGTTTGCAGCTTATATCCAGACGGCGGGAATGGAACGTTTGGATTTGAATCGCTTGAAGGAGTGTTACGCGAGTTTGACGGATAAAGCAAAAGCAACAGGCCCCGGTAAGTTAGTGGCAGCTCGAATTCAGGCGTTGGAAGGGGTTGATGTAAATGCTGTTGCCCCGGATTTCACGTTACAAACACCGGAGGGGGAGGACGTTGCCTTGTATGACGTGAAAGGAAAATTGAAGATCATCGATTTCTGGGCATCTTGGTGTGGGCCGTGTCGGATGGAGAACCCGAATATGGTGAAACTGTATGCTGAATTTAAAGATAAAGGTTTGTCCGTGATCAGTGTCTCCTTGGACGAGAAAAAGGATAAGTGGGTGGAGGCGATCAAGAAAGACGGGTTGACTTGGTTGCATCTTTCTGATCTGAAAGGATGGCAGGGCGACGTGATAAAGAAATACAATATTGATGCTGTTCCGACGATCTTCGTGTTGGATGAAAATAATCGTATTATAGCTAAAAATCTGAGAGGAGAGAAATTGAAGGCTTTTGTCTCTGAACGATTGAAATAAGGTTTGTGTTTTAAAATGTAAAGGGAATCCGATAAGTGAAATTGGATTCCCTTTTTTGATTGTAAGAAGATGATGAACTTTAGACATGGACTCTTTTTTATATATTTGCAAATGTTTGTGTAAAATATATGAATTGTAAAAAAAGTAGTCATGCGGAAAGTATTATTGAGTGTGATTCTTGTCGGATGGAGCATATTATTATATGCCCAGTACGAGGGAATGGAATATTACCGGGAACAGGACCCGGCGGTACAAGCAAAATTAGAACAGTGGCAGGATTTGAAGTTTGGTTTTTTCGTGCATTGGGGACCTTATAGCCAGAAAGGGTATTGCGAGTCGTGGACGATTTGTTCGGAAGACGTGGATTGGATTCAACGGGACACGACGATTTCTTATGACGAGTATTACCGGAATTACGTGGGATTAAAGAAGACGTTTAACCCGGTGAAGTTTAACCCGGAATACTGGGCTGATCTGGCAAAAGAGGCCGGAATGAAGTATTTCGTGTTTACCACGAAACACCATGATGGGTTCTGTATGTGGGATACCCGGGAAACGGATTACAAGATTACTTCCGAGGAATGTCCTTTCCATACGGCTCCGAATGCGGATGTCGTGAAGGAGTTGTTTCGAGCCTTCGGGGAAAGAGATTTCATGATCGGGGCCTATTTTTCAAAGCCGGATTGGAATAGCCCTTATTATTGGTCGGATCGCTGGCAACATGGCGATCGTAACGTGAATTACAAGATCAAGGAGCACCCGTGGATGTGGGAGAAATTCTGCGACTTTACTTATAATCAGGTGAAGGAACTGATGACCGGCTACGGGAATATAGATATTATCTGGCTGGACGGGGGATGGGTAGCCCCGGAGAATCGGGGACAGGATATTAAAATGGATCGGATTATCGATATGGCCCGGGGGTATCAACCCGGCTTGATAGTCGTGGATCGCTGGATTGGAGGGAAGTACGAGAATTACCGTACCCCGGAACAGAAGATTCCCGAAAAGCCGTGGGAGTACCCGTGGGAGACGTGTATGACGATGGCCAATCAATGGTCGTATTTGCCGGGTGATAAGTATAAGTCTACCCGGGAACTGGTGCATTACCTTGTGGATATTGTCAGTAAGGGAGGAAATTTCCTGTTGAACGTGGGTGTGGATGGTAACGGGGAGATCCCGCCGGAAGGAATCAAAATTATGAAAGAGATGGGAGCGTGGATGAAGGTTAACGGAGAGGCAATCTACGAGACCCGGCCGATTGCTCCTTACAAAGAGGCGAGGATTTGTTACACGAAACATAAGAATAACGGGAAAGTGTATGCTATTTATCTAAATGATGAAGATGAACCGAATCCGCCCTCACAGATTATGTTGTACAGTATTAATCCGGCTAAAGGGGCTAAAATCTCGTTGTTGGGTTATAAAGGGAATTTGTCATATAAACGAGTTGGGAATGGGGTGTTGGTGACACTACCGCCTTCTTTCGTGAAGAACCCGGCTTGCGGTTATGCGTGGGCATTATGTGTTTCTGGAGTTAATGATAAAGAGTAGCTTTTAAGCTACTCTTTATCATTAGAACCCATTCAACTGCATGGTTGCCGTGGGAATCAATAACACGAAACCGATAATGACAAGCAGCAGGATGAATTTCCAGAAGAATTTCACCCAAATATCGTAAGGAATACGGGCAATGCCCAAGGCGCCAATCAGCACGCCGGAAGTCGGGGTGATCATGTTTGTGAATCCGTCCCCGAACTGGAAGGCCATCACGGTGGCTTGTCTGGATAGCCCGATCACGTCGGAGAAAGGAGCCATGATCGGCATAGTGAGGGCCGCTTTGGCTGAACCCGATGGGATGATGATGTTGATCATGGTTTGAATCAAGTACATGATTCCTAGTGAAAGTACACGTCCTGCCTCACTCATCAGGCTTGCCAGCGAGTGAAGGATCGGGTCTATAATATGTCCTTCCTGCAAGACAATGATGATACCCCCGGCCAACCCGACTACTAGTGCGGCAGAAAGAATATCTTTTACTCCCGCAATAAAGAGTTTGACAATACTATCTGCATTTTCCTTGGCTGCGAATCCGGAAAGGATTCCCATGGCAAGGAATAAACCGGATATTTCGGGCAGATACCACCCGTAGCCCATCACTCCCACGATTAGGAAAAGAATCGTGAAACCTAGGATTGTCAAGATAAAAAAGTGAAAAGATTTCCGTAAAGAAAAATATCCGATCAAGGCAAATAGCACGGTTAATGCCGGAACAACAAATGTGGTCAGACTGGAATGTTCTCCGATGGATAGTGTCGTGCAGGGGAAATAACAGGAGAAGAGTACAAGTCCGGAGAGGATAAAAAGATAAACCACCCAAGAAGAAGTGTAACTTTTATATTCAATTTCTTGCGTGTTGTCCACTTTTTCCTGTCTCCAATGGCTATCCAAGTTATACACGAGAGAGGCTTTGGGATTCTTTTTGACTTTTGCTGCGTAGCGTAGTACCCAAGCAATCATGATCACGTTGAGGATGGCCCAGCAGAAAACCCGGTATTCAAACCCGGAGAATAGCGGTAGGTCTGATAATCCTTGTGCAATACCGATCGTGAAGGGGTTCAGAATAGCACCCGCGAATCCGACATGGGCGGCGACGTAGACCATACATACTCCCGTGAGAGAATCGTAACCCATGGATATGGCCAGAGGAACAATAATAATGACAAAAGCCAGCGTTTCCTCGCTCATCCCGAAGATCGCCCCAAAACAACTGAACAGGAGCATGACCATGGTGATAATGATGTTATTGACCCCTAGTTTACGGATAATCCCGATATGTTCGAGTTTCTGAGTGGAGCGTAAGAAGGAGAAAATTCCCACGTCAATGGCCTTGCTGTTATTCATGATCCAGAAAGCCCCCCCGATGATCAGGATAAAAGCGATAATTCCGGCTTGTTTCTCGAATCCGTTGAAAAGGGCCGAAAACACCTGCCACGTTTGCGGGCTTTTGGCCACCTCGTGGAATGAATCGTTCACGATTACGGTACGTTCCACTCCATTGACATCGACGGTTTCCCGGGCATATTCCCCGCCCGGTATAATCCACGTCAGGATGGCACAGATGATAATGATTGAGAATACAATGGTGTAGGTGTGTGGCACTTTCTTTAGCATAGCGGGCTGTGTTTTAGATTGAGGGTTCAAATTTACAAATATTTGTGAGAGAGCAACAATATGTGGCGTGGAATTCTTAAATTTGCATGAAAGAAGTAAATCATAACCGTATGGACTCATGTTTGCAGGATAAAATACTGGCGGGGGAGAGTAAAGTCTTGGAATTCAAAGAAATTCTGCCGCAAGGGGATAAAATAGCGAAAACTGTTATTGCATTCTCTAATACTAGCGGGGGGCAATTAATTATCGGGGTTGGAGACGACAGAACGATAAAAGGCATTGACCCCGACGTGGATATTTTTGAATTGCAGGATAGAGTGGCATCCATTATCTATGATTTATGTTACCCGAATATTCTTCCCGAATTTTACACGACAAACGTGGATGGAAAGTTATTGTTTATAATAGAGGTCTATCGTGGGAATCTGTTGCCTTACTATTTGAAAAAAGAAGGGCGAAATCATGGTACTTACGTGCGGATAGGAAGTTCTAACCGTAAAGCAGACGTGGAGACCGTGATCGATTTGGAGCGGCAGAGAATAAATAGAAGTTTTGATGAGGAGATCTGTTTTGACACGTCTTTTGATAGTCTGGATTTGACCCCGTTGCAGAAAAGGTTCGAGGCGAGGGGGAAGATTCTTGATATAGAGAAGTTGAAAAGTCTGAAACTCGTCCAAGAAGAACATGGGCATTTGTATCCTTCACAAGCTTTGTTAATTTTGTTAGGGTTACGGGAAAATGCCACCGTGAAGTGTGCCCGTTTTAAGGGAACGACCATGGGATCATTTATTGATAAGAAGGAATATTCGGGAGACCTTTTTTCTCAATTGGATCAAGTCGAGATGTTTATAAAAAACCATCTCCATTTGGCGGGAGTGATTAAAGGGTTACAACGAGAAGATCGGTACGAGATCCCGATGGAGGCGATTCGGGAAGTTATATTGAACGCTTATGTACATAGGGACTATATTAATTTAGGGCGGGATATAAAAGTCGGTATTTATGATGACATCGTGAATATTGTTTCCCCCGGAGGTTTCCCGAGTTCGATTACGATTGAGGACGTGCTTGCAGGACGCTCTGAAACGAGAAACAAGGCGATAGCCCGTGTGTTTAAAGAGTTGGACTATATCGAACAATGGGGCAGTGGAATAAAGAGGATATTTTCATGGTGCGAAGAGGCCGGGGTTGCAAAACCGTTGATTACTGAAAAAGGAGATTTCGTGGATGTCGAGTTGTATCGGGAATACACGAGTGTCCAAGAAAGTGTCCAAGATGATGTTGGTAAAAAGTTGACTGTCAGTGAAAGTGTCAGTGAAAGTGTCAGTGAAAGTGTCAGTGAAAGTGTCAGTGAAAAAAAACGAATAAATCTGAATGAAAAACAAATAATGACGTTAGAATTTTGTTCGTTACCTCGGACAAGTAAGGAAATATTCGATATGTTGGAAGTGACGTATCATTCAAGAAATATTAAATTATATATTACCGCATTAGTGAAACAGAAGTTACTTATACGGACTAATCCCGATAACCCTAAAGATAAGAACCAAAAATACATAACAACAGAGGCAGGGAAATTATACGTAGAAGAGAATGATAACAGAAGAAAAACAAGATAAAGTATTTACCCGGGATTTCTTTCGAAAGGTGGGGAAAGCGATACATGATTATAATTTAATAGAGGACGGGGACCGGATTTTGGTAGGAGTTTCGGGCGGGAAGGATTCATTGGCCTTGTTGGAAGTGTTGGCCATGCGTGCCAAGGACCCGAAACAGAATTACACGGTCATAGCGGCTCATATTGCGGTGGAGGATGTCGCTTACGAAGTGGACAGCGATTACTTGCGAGCGTTTTGTGAACGTCTGGGAGTGGAGTATGTTTACCGGACGATTCGGGTCGACACGACGGTGAATCCCAAGAAACCGGCTTGTTTCGTGTGTTCATGGCATCGACGCAAGATGCTTTTCGATATTGCCAAAGAGTATGATTGTAAGAAACTGGCCTTGGGCCATCACCGGGATGATGCCGTGGAAAGTCTTTTGATGAGCATGATGTTCAACGGAACGATTTGCAGTATGCCTGCCCGGTTGGAAATGTTCAAGAATACGTTCACGCTTATTCGTCCATTAATCTATCTTTCGAATGACGAGACGTCACGATATGCCGAAATGCGGCAGTTTAAAAAGCAAAAAAAGCATTGCCCCCATGAAAAGGCAACGAACCGGGATGCCGTGAGTAAATTGCTTGACCAGATGGAAATGATTTCTCCCCATGCCCGGAGCAATTTGTTTGCAGCGATGCAAAATATCCGGGAAGATTACTTGCCTTGACGCTGTTTATATACCGGGAAATGATAAAAACGGAATTGAATGATTTTTAAGTGATCCTCCTTTTCCCGCTTGTAGAGTGGAAAAGATAGTTTTTTCTGTATCAGATAAATGGCATCGAATTTTTAAAATAAAAATATTTGTGGGGAAAAATTGTTTTATTCAAAAAAAGGTCCTAATTTTGTCTTCAGGAGGTGAGGATTCCAGAGAGAATGGAATTCTTAACTAGATAAAGGCACTTATTGGAGGATAAGTGTCATTTATTTTTTTATGTACAAATCAAGATCTTAATATAACAATTATGACAAAGAAGGTATCTTATGTAACCAAAGAAGGGCTGAAAAAATTGCAGGATGAACTGGACAATCTGCAGAATGTAGAGCGCCCTAAGATTTCTAAGGCAATCGGAGAAGCCATCGAAAAAGGAGATATCTCCGAGAATGCAGAGTATGATGCGGCGAAAGATGCCCAGGGATTACTGGAGGCTAAAATCGCCCAGCTACAAGATATAGTTTCCAATTGCCGGATCATTGACGAGTCACAAATTGACACGTCAAAAGTTCAGATATTAAATAAAGTGACGATCAAAAATATAAAGACAAAGGCAACGATGACTTATACTTTGGTGTCAGAAAGTGAGGCTGATTTCAAGGCTGGTAAGTTGTCGATCACCACTCCTATCGCCAAAGCTTTGATCGGTAAAAAGCTAGGGGATAAAGTAGAGGTGCAAGTGCCGGCAGGATTGATGGAGTTTGAGATCATGGACATTTCAATTTAATTGAAAACGGAGAACGAGAAAGATAAAAGTTAAAAGCTAAAATCTAAAATTTTAAATCTAAAATAGATCATGGCTTCAATTTTCACGATGATTATTAACGGGGAGATTCCATCTTACAAGGTGGCCGAGGATGAAAATTATTATGCATTCTTGGATATAAACCCCATGCAGAAGGGACACACGTTAGTGGTTCCGAAGAGAGAAGAAGACTATTTGTTTGACCTGACGGATGAGGAATTAGCCGGGATGATGGTGTTTGCCAAAAAGGTGGCCAAAGCAATTAAGAAGAGTATTCCCTGCCAACGAGTGGGGGTAGCCGTGCTGGGCTTGGATGTTCCACATGCTCATATTCACTTGGTTCCTTTGGTTGAAGGCAATGAGTTGAACTTCTCTAACCCAAAGAAACAATTCCCGAAAGAGGAAATGGAAGCTTGTGCTAAGCTGATTAATAGCAATTTGTAAAAATATTAGACAATTTATCATGAGGGACGCGACCACGTCCCTTTTTTTATCAGAAGATGGAAAGAAAAAAACTATACAACGCTTACGAACAACACGAGGGATATAATTGTTTCGGTTGTGCATCCGGAAATGAACATGGTTTGCGCTGTGAATTCTATGAAGAAGGGGAATATATTACTTGTCATTGGATGCCCCGACCTGAATTTCAAGGTTTTTTTCACGTGTTACACGGTGGAATACAGGCAACATTGATAGATGAAATTGCGTGTTGGAACGTTTTTGCGAAAGTGAAGAGTGCGGGAGTTACGGTTGAATTAACTACGAAATATCGTGCTACCGTTTATTCCGATCGAGGGGAAATATTCCTGCGTTCCCGTATCGTGGAACAAAGTACCCGTTTGGCAAAGATGCACGTGGAATTATTCAATGCGGATGGAACGTTGGGTAGCGAGGCTGATGTAGTTTATCGGATTTTCCCGGAGAACGTGGCTCGTCAACGGTTAGGATGGACGGGAATTGAGGCGTTTCATCCCGAGGAAAACGAGTAAACATGGTGGAGGCCCGTGTAATGGGAAATGAGCCGGGAACGATACTTAATTTTGATGAGGTTTGTCAAAAGTTTATCTTGAATTAATGTAAAATAATGTTATTTAAATGCTATCGTTGTGTTATCATAAAGTAAGCCGCTCCCATTCCGCTCCCATTCCTGTCCTATTCCGCTCCTATTGCAATAATAAAAAATTAGAGTTAGATAGTAGGTGTTAACATTTACATGAGTAAATAATAACATGATGATTATTGTATAAATGATGAGATTTATCTGAATACTCGTTTTGCATGAATAGATCATTACTCGAACTCCGTTTTTCAATTCAAACGGGAAATGGTTACCTTTGTCGGGCAAGATTTACACGTGGTGTAATGGCCGTTTAAATGCAGAAATAATGAATGATATGGAATACAAGAATGTGGTTTGGGATTGGAACGGGACGTTGTTGGATGACGTGAAAATTAGCGTGGATACAATTAACGTGATGCTGGAACGGAAACATTTGGGGAAATTGACGGTGGAGGAATACCGCTCGATCTTCGGGTTTCCCGTGAAGCCTTATTACGAATCGATCGGGTTTGATTTCACGCGGGATGACTGGGAAGCCGTGTCGAGAGACTTTGTGAATATCTATAATGATTTGGCGAAAGACGTGGAGCTGACTCCCGGTATTATTCCAGTGCTGGAAGGAATAAAGAAAAAAGGCATACGGCAATATATATTATCCGCGTTGAAAGAAGATTTATTGACCGGAATGTTGGAGCGATTCGGTATTCGGGAATATTTCGATGGAGTTTGCGGATCAAATAATATTTACGCGGATGGGAAGGTGGCACGAGGGGAGGAGATGTTACGGATGTTCCCGATTGTCCCGGGAGAGACGGTCATGGTCGGTGATACTCTGCATGATGCAGAGGTTGCGGAAGCCTTGGGGTTTGATTTCAGATTGTATGCCGGGGGACATAATAGTGCGGAACGCTTGGCGGAAAAAGGAATCGTGTTACAACGAATGGAACAACTTTTGTCGGAAGGCTGGTAGGCGACTTATATTCCGAACAGTACGAATTTCAAATTATTTCTGAGGATGGCCAAGGCACGCTGGAAGTGGGTCTTCACGGTTGTCTCCGCGATGTCCATTTGTTCGGCAATTTCACGGACCTTCTTCTTTTCCACGACGTGTAATAAGAGAACTTCCCGTTGTTTTTCGGGTAAGGATTCCAGAATATATTTCAACCGTTCGTGGATGTCCTCGTCGATTTCCGGGTCTTCTACGCTGGAAAATAGCATGGCCTCGATGATTTTATCCTGATGTTTATATTGGATATTTAGAGAGCGGAGGTAGTTCAAGCAATTATTTTTGACGATGCCTAATAAGTAATAGAATACGGGTTGTGTTTCATTATAACGTTCCGGGTGAGACCACAGGGAAAGAAAAGCATCTTGCACGAGATCTTCGGCGTCATCCCAATCGTAGAGGTAACGCATGGCGTATTGCTGCAGCTTGTTGAAAGACGTTCGGTATAGCTCGTGAAAAGCCTCTTGATCATGTTTTTTGATCAAGTGTCCCAAGTCGTCTTGTACAGTAAACTGATCCATAGTTGACATCTTATTTCGGACAAAGATAAATTTTTTTTTGGTATCGTGTCATCCGTTTTTGAATCTCATGTTAATTAGGAGTAAAATGTAACATCTGATTAAGCGTGTTGACTTATGGATAAGAAAATTAATATTAGCTGGGATATTCTGGTGAAAAAGGTACGGTGGGGGTTGACACCGGAAGAGGAGAGTGCATTCCAGGAATGGCTGGCTCAAGATAAAAGTCATGAAGTATATTTTGAACGAGTGCGAGAGGTTTGGGATGCGGATGAGCCGACTTCTTCTTTAAAGTCAAATCTGTCCAAGGTGATGACTCGTTTTGATGCTTACGTGGAGAAAGAGAGAGAACTCCGCCGTCGTCGGATAATGCGGAACGTGTACCGGTATGCAGCCTGTTTACTGGTGGTTTTGACCGTGGGGGGAGGAATGTGGTTTTTTAGCCAGAATGATGAGCCGGTTAAAGTGGAACCCAAGATGGCCCAAGAGATTCTTCCGGGAGGAAATAGGGCAATTATTCTTTTGGCAGACGGGGAAAAGGTGGACGTGGAGTGGTTGGCCGATTCTAGTCGTTATAAGGTAGATGGGGTTGAAGTCACGACGGAAGAGGGAAAGATTCGATACATGGGAAAAAGTAACACGAAAGTGGAGTATAACACAATCATGATCCCGAGAGGTGGGGAGTATCAGGTGGAGTTGTGCGACGGGACAAAGGTTTGGTTAAATGCGGAAACTCAATTAAGAATTCCGACGACGTTCGTGGGGACCGAGAGAAGGGTGTTTTTAAAGGGGGAGGCTTATTTTGACGTGACGAAAAATGATAAACAACCTTTTATCGTGGAGACGGATTTGGGAGAGGTCAAGGTATATGGGACACAGTTTAACGTGAAATTTTATCCCGAGGAGCGAGAGATAAAGGCCACGCTTGTAGAAGGAAATATCGGTTTTAGGAGCGAACAGGTGGCCGAGTTGAAAATAAAACCGGGGTATCAGTTAAGATTGGCGGAGGGGGCTAAAAAACCGGAGGTGAAACCCGTGAAGATTTATAACGAGATTGCGTGGAAGAATAGAATGTTTTGTTTTGAGAGCGAGAGATTGGAAAGTATTATGGTCAAGTTGGAAAGGTGGTATAACGTGGATGTTGTTTTCGAGGACCCGGCGTTGAAAAACTTTAAGTTTTCGGGAAATCTGAATCGCTATGATAATATAGACAAGATATTACATTTTTTTGAAGAAGTGTTCGATGTTAAATTTGTTGTGGATGGAAATACGATAAAAGTGATGCGAAAATAAAAAAAGCAGAGAATGCATTCTTTGGTCGGCAAACTTTAGATGACATTCTCTACACGGTGATTAATATTAACAATTAATTTTACAAATGTATGAAAAAAAGGACACGTGACAGGCATGTGCGGTCTGTATTTTTGCAAAAAATTTTACTAGTGGTGTTTTTAATGTTCTCTTTTTCCTTGTCTTACGCGGCGAGAGAGGACTCTACGAAACTGGTTAATTTTACGGTGAAATCGGAGTCATTGAATAATGCCTTGATCAAGTTTAAGGATTTGACCGGAGTGCAGATTCTTTTTAATGAAGAGCTTTTAGGTGATAAAGCTTGTAAGGATTTGAACTTGGTGAATGTTACCGTTGATGTTGCTCTTGGAAAAATTTTGGAAGGAAGTGGATTCGTGTATTCTAAGGTTGACGGGGTTTACGTGGTGAAAAGAGCCTCGGAACAAAAGGATGCGCAAGTGAAACCCCGGGTGTTTACCGGCGAGGTGGTTGACGTGAAAGGGGAGCCTTTACCGGGGGTAACGGTTGTCGTGAAGGGAACCACTTTTGGAGGGGCGACGGATGTGGATGGAAAATTCGAGTTGTCGCTTACTTTGGAAGGAGAGGTAACCTTAGTATTTTCGTTCGTGGGGATGGAAAGCCAAGAAATCGTGGTGAAGGATCAAAAGCCTTTACGAGTAGTTTTAAAGGAGAGTTCCGAGAGTTTGGAGGAAGTGGTGGTTACCGGTGTCTTCGAACGTAGGGCAGAAAGTTTTACTGGTTCGGCAACAACGGTTACCCGGAAGGAATTATTAAAACGGGGAAACCAAAACCTGATCCAGAGTTTAAGAAATATGGACCCGGCGTTGAATATTTCCCAGAATTTATCTTTCGGTTCGGACCCGAATAAGTTGCCGGATATGGAGTTACGGGGAACTTCTTCGTTTCCGGATATTAAAGGACAATACACGTCGAATCCGAATTTGCCTTTATTTATTCTGGATGGTTTCGAGACGACCTTGGAGAAGGTGATTGATTTGGATATTAATCGGATTGAAAGTGTTACCTTGTTGAAAGATGCCGCGGCAAAAGCAATCTATGGTTCTAAAGCGGCGAACGGGGTAATGGTTATTGAAACGGTTCGTGTGCAATCCGGAGAGTTACGGGTGAATTATATCGGTTCTTTGAATTTGGAGATGCCTGATTTGAGCAGTTATAATTTGTGTAACGCCAGAGAGAAATTAGATTTGGAATATCAGTTGGGCGCTTACGAGGGAACAACTCCCAAGCAGGATTTCGAGAAGACACAATTGTATTACCATAATCTGGAAGAAGTTGAGAAGGGAGTAAACACGGATTGGTTGTCTAAGCCTTTGCGTAATGGAATCGGACATAAGCATACGTTGAATTTTGAGGTCGGTACGAGTGAGCTGAGAGTAGGGGTAGACCTTTCTTACAATAATATCGAAGGTGTTATGAAGGGGTCTAAACGTAACACGATCGGGGGAGGATTCACCGTAATTTATCAATATAAAAAGTTATTGTTCCGGAACCAGTTCTCGTTTTCAACCACGAAGTCGGAGGATTCTCCGTATGGTGAATTCTCGGAATATGCCAAGTTAAATTCTTATTGGCGTCCTTATAATGAGGATGGAACATTGCGGAAATATTTGGGCGTAGGTCCGGTGCTTTCGGAAAAAGTGTACAACCCTCTGTATAATGCTACCATAAATACAACGTATAAGAAGAATTACACGGATTATACGAATAATACTTATTTGGAATGGAATATCCAGCCGGGGATGAAACTTGTGGGACGTGTCGGTTTGACGAATAGAATTAGCGGGGGAGAAGAATTTTTGCCGGGGAGTCATTTGAAATTTATAAATACGGCAGAGGATGATTTTTTCAAACGAGGAAGTTACAAGCAAACATACGGAAAATCATTTTCTGTAAGTTCGGATATAAACCTGAATTATTCTCATAATTGGGACAAGCATATTTTGTTTGCTAACTTGGGGGCTAATATTCGTAGCAGTAATTCGGAAGAGTACATCCATTCGGCTGTCGGGTTCCCGAACGATAAAATGGATAACATCATTTTTGCAAAGCAATATGCCGATAATTCAAAGCCGACGGGAAGCGAGTCTATTGACAGGGAAGTGGGTGCTTTGTTGGCGGTGAACTATTCATACGATGATCGTTATTTGGCTGACTTTTCGTTGAGAGCAAGTGCCTCTTCTCAGTTCGGATCAGATAACCGGTGGGGGACTTTTTGGTCTGCCGGTTTGGGATGGAACGTGCATAACGAGGCTTTCTTTAAAGAATCCGGTGTGGTGAGACAATTGCGATTAAGAGCATCCATGGGATATACAGGTTCTCAGAACTTTAATTCATATCAAGGGATGTTGTTGTATAATTACTTCACGGATGATTCTTATCTGGATTTTATCGGAACTTACCTGGAAGGGTTGGCTAACAGTAAATTGAAATGGCAGCAAAAATTTGACACGAACTATGGTATTGATGTGAATTTGTGGGGGCGTTTGAACGTGAAGTTTGATTACTATCGTTCGGTAACCAATAATTTGCTGACCGATATTACGACCCCGCCTTCTCTGGGATTTACCAGTTACAAGGATAATTTAGGTAAGTTGTTAAATACCGGGTACGAGTTTAACGTGAATTATTTGGTGCTTTCTCGTCCGGAAGACCGGATGTCATTGAACGTGTTTGTTGCCGGAACTTCCAACAAGAACAAGATTAAAGAGATTTCCAATTCTTTGAGTTCTTTGACGAGTTCGCAAGATAAAGAGGCAGCCAAGTCGAACAAGCCTTTCGTGCGTTTTGTCGAGGGACAATCTTTGAATGCTATCTGGGCTGTTCGCTCTAAAGGAATTGATCCATCCAGTGGTAAGGAAGTTTTTGTACGTCCGGACGGGACGTTAACAGATACGTGGTCGGCTTTGGACCAGGTGGTTTGTGGAGATTCCGAGCCGAAGTTGATGGGAAATGTTGGTTTTACTTTTGAGTACAAAGGATTATCCGTGTCTTTCACCGGGTTGTATCGTATCGGGGAGTATATGTATAATCAAACCTTGGTAGACAAGGTTGAAAATGCCCAGTTGAATTATAACGTGGACAAACGGGCTTACTATGATGCATGGCTGAAAGAGGGTGATAATGTACAATTCAAGAGTATCGGGGCTTGGAACAAACCGACTCAGGCAACTTCCCGTTTTGTTCAGAAGTTAAATGAATTCGATTTCTCGGCATTGTCGATCGGGTATGATTTCTATCGGTTTGGTTTCGTGGAGAAATGTGGATTGGAAAGATTGCAGTTGCAATTTAATATGAATGACATAGGTAAAATATCTTCTGTTCAGATAGAACGCGGAACCTCATATCCTTTTGCCCGGTATTGTTCGTTTACGTTGAATGTTAACTTTTAAGAAACCTGAAGATGAAAAAGAGAATTATATACAGTGTGTTACTGATTCTGATCGTGTTGGCAAGTTCTTGCGAGTCATGGTTGGACGTGGAACCCCGTACGAAGGTGAAGTCTGATGATCTGTTTGAAACAGAGGCAGGTTTTAAGGATGCTTTGATCGGGGCTTATACTTTGATGAAAGCGGAGGCTCTTTACGGGCGTGAATTGACTTACGGGTTTATTGATGTTGTGACAGGGCCTTATGCCGCTTATAATAATCAGGTGTACAATGAGGTTTCACAATGGAAATATTTGACCAGTACAACCGTACGGGCGCAGATTGATGCGATGTGGAGTAAGATGTATAATATGCTGGCCAATGTGAATAATCTATTGGATAATATTGATAAGCGTCAATCTGTTTTCACGGGTGATAATTATAATATTATCAAGGGAGAAGCATTGGGATTAAGAGCGTATATCCATTTTGACTTGTTGCGTTTATTTGCATCGGCTGCCGATTTGAATAAAGAGGCAATCCCGTATGTAAAAACCTTACAAATCGAAGTGCCTCACGTGTACACGGGGAAAGAGGTGTTGGCCTTGTTGAACGAGGATATTAAAAATGCCTTGACTTGTCTGGAAAAGGACCCGATTAGGGAAGGGAAATTGAAAGATCTTTCCGGTGATGGTTTTATGAATGCCCGCCAGATGCGTATCAATTATTTTGCGGTGAAGGCATTGCAGGCTCGGGTTGCCATGTGGGGAGATGATCTGGAGACGGCCAAGGCGGCTGCCGGGGAGATTTTGGCAATAGCCGATGATATTTTTCCTTGGGTAACGACAAGTGCTATTTCCGCAACGGAAGATAAAGATAGAGATTTCACGTTCTCTACCGAACATATTTTTGCTCTTAACGTGAAGGATTTAAAAGATTTGGCTAATAAATGGTTATTGACAGACGGGAGTAGTCAACAGCTTTATTGCCAGAATTACACGATGCAACAATGGTACGAGATCGGACGGGGAAATGCTGTCGGAGGGAATGATTACCGGGTAAACTATATCATGAAACAGCAGGAGACTGGTAGCCGGGATTACGTGATTCGTAAATATTATCAACCGGATAACTATAAAGCAGATTATGCCAAGAGATTACCGATGATTCGTCGTTCCGAGATGGCATACATCATGGCCGAGTGTTTGATCGGAGAAGATGACGCAAAGGCTTTGGAGTATTTGAACGAGGTGAGACGGCATCGGGGTATCGTGTCAGATTTGACGGATGCAAGTAAATTGCGTGACGAATTGACGAAAGAGTACGCGAAAGAGTTTTTGGCGGAGGGACAGCTTTTCTACTATTGCAAGCGTAATGAGCTGACAAAATTCCCTTACGGTTACCAGACCGCAACGGAGGATAATGTTTACGTGTTGCCGAAGCCGGATGATGAAATTGAGTTTGGAGACTATTACACGACAGATGAAACAAAATAAGAGAATTATGAATTGTTATTTTAAATATATCATGCTGGTTGTAGCCTCGGTATTTGCTTTGTCTTCTTGTGAAGAAAAAGATGTAGAGGTTTACGGGAACGAGGCGTATCTGGTGTTTGAAATGCCGGGTTATGGTTTGTACAATACTCCTCGGGATTCGATGGTGTTTTCTTTTCCGGCCAAAGGTGATGAATGTGTAGAAGATACCTTGTGGTTTAAAGCTCGTATTATCGGGAAATCGGTTCCGTATGACCGGGAAATCAAGTTCGTGGTGAACGAGGAAACGACCACGGCAAAGAAAGATGAAAACTATAAACTAGACCCTGTCAGTATGCCAGCTAATAGCTACACGGTGGATGTACCTTTGGTCGTGTATCGTGCCGGTTTAAAGGATAAGAGTGTACGCTTGGAGTTGACCGTTGAACCGAATGAGTATTTTGGGGTTGGTTTTGAGAAAACGAGTAAAGCCATTTTTTTGTGGGGAGATATGTTTATCAAGCCGGATAACTGGGATTCTTCCAATTATAAGAATTGTTTCGGGGAGTTTACCGAGACCCGTTATGCTTTCATTTTGGAGGCTTGTGGCATCGTGGAATTACCGGACCCGCAGGATCTTGTGACATTAGGGTTTTATAACGCGAAGGTGCGTGAAGCTCTTTACGAATACAATAAAACACATGATGAACCTTTAGAGGATGAACTTGGATTGGTAGAATTTCAGGTTTGGACCGGAACAGGTGGTATCGGATAGGAAATATAGATGTTGATTGAATTAATTGGAAGAATATGAATAAAAATATATGGATATTGATTATGGGACTTTTCCTTTTCCAAGCTTGTTTGGATGATGAAGGAAATTATTCCTATTCGGATTTGTTACCTATCGAAATTGATTCTTCAAAAATGGCAAATTCGTATCGGATAACCCAGTTGGATTATTTGGTGGTCGACCCGGGTGTTAAACAAGGGGCGGATGATTCAAATTTATCTTACGAATGGAAGATTTTCCAAGAGTCGAATATGCCTAACACGGAAACGGGAAAGATTGTAAACGATGTGGTTGGGCAAGAAAGAAAATTGAATTATAAGGTGACAACTCCACCGGGAGAATATACGCTTAGTTTTACGGTAACGGATAAACAAAATGGCGTTTCCGAGGTGATGTCCCGTAAACTTTATGTGGAATCTTTTGCCTCGGTGGGATTGATGGTTATGCATGGTGATTCTGATTCGACGGACGTGAGTATTCTGGTAAATGATAGAATTGTTACGGATGCGGCGACAGATGGTGTAAAGCATAATATTTTCTCGATAACTAACGGTCATAGAGCAGTTGGGGCTCCGGGGATGGTTGCCTACGTGAATAATACCCATAATGTTTACGTGTACACGAAAGGAAATCAGGGGGGATTCCGGACGAGAGGAAGTGATTTGGAGATATTGGATGCGTATGCCGATATGTTCACGGAGCCGTTGGAAAGCAGTCAGATCGATTTCCAAGGATATAATTCATGGCTTTACAACGATTTGTTAGTTAACGGAGGAAAGTTGTATTTCGCCAGCCAGTCAACCACTACATTCACGAAGTTTGGTGTTCCTGTTTTCGGTATGGAGTATTATGCAGAACCGTTTATTGGGACTCAAGAACGTGGGTATTATTATGGTATTTTCTATGATCGGTTACAAAGACGTTTCTTGTATATTGATTATAGTAGAACTCCTAAAACGTTTAAAGAAGCCGGGGCTGCAGCCGCTTTCGACATGAATTTGATCGGGAAGGATATGGTATATGCAGAGCATGGATTCGAGAAAAAATGGTATTGCGTGATGCGAGATCCGGATAATTTAGCTGATCACACTATTTACGTGTGTGATTTTTCCAAATTTGACGATGGAAATCGAGGTGTCGGGAAATACAGTGCAAGCGGATGTACGGACATGAAGGATGCCAAGGCATTTGCCGTGGGAAATCGGAGTGAGTTACTTTATTACGCGACAGCGACAGAAGTAAAGCAATGTAATTATACTTCGGGTGGAACTTCAACCTTGCGTTATACCTTGCCGGATGAGTTGATTCAAGCGGGGTATGAAATTAGCATGATGTATTTGTTTAAAGTATCCGGTAAAGAGAATGAAGGCAAACTTCTTTATGTCGGAGTTTATAATTCAACGACAGGAGAAGGAAAATTGCTGGAATGTCCGATCGTGGAGACAAGTGGAGAGGTGTTAAAAGACAAGATTAAGACGTATGAGGGTTTCAAGAAGATTACTCACATGGCTTACAAGTCAAAATAGACCTAAAGTTTAGTATTCTTCAGGGGGAGCATCGGCGGTTGATGTCGGTGTATTCCCTCTGAAAATGTTCGTGTATGTAAAAACTGTATTTATAAAAGAGTCGAGTATGAAAAAGTTTGGTGGATTGATGTATCTACTTTGTATGTTAATATTAAGTGGTTGTAGTGGTGATGCGTGTAACGTGGATGGTAAAATGAGTGACTTCTCCGGAGAGACAACGGTTTATCTGTTGCGGAGAACGGGTGAGTTCACGCATGATACACTTATGCAAACCGTCATGAAAGACGGGAGTTTCCGCTTGGAGATCCCTCGTGATTTATGGGGTGAGCAATATAGTTTGAAATTTGGAGATAAGCGTTCGTCGGTTGCTTTTTTTGCTGAAC
Organism: Butyricimonas sp. BSD2780061689_150309_C8; assembly: GCF_015560935.1. Taxonomy (NCBI): domain Bacteria; kingdom Pseudomonadati; phylum Bacteroidota; class Bacteroidia; order Bacteroidales; family Odoribacteraceae; genus Butyricimonas; species Butyricimonas sp. BSD2780061689_150309_C8. Next base: position 88,287 of record NZ_JADMSV010000012.1, on the reverse strand, counting down.
AGGGAAATGTACGTATCGAAGGAAGTGGGAAAACGATTTATGATGCAAATGTAACGGGAACGCCGGCAAACGATAGTTGGGATCGATACCAGAAGTTCATGTTGAATATCGCCAAGCAACGAAATCTTTTGGGAAAAGAAATAGGTAACAGTAACGAGTCGGATAGCATTAAACGAGTAAAATACACGCAACTTTTCCAAAAGTTAGAGGGAGAGATCGAACGTTATAAAGATTCATTAGCACAAGCGGATGCAAATTCCGTGGTCCCTTTATTGCTGTATCATCAATCGTTGCAATTGTTGAAATACGATGAGATTGATCGGATATTAGCAAAATTTACCCCTCAATTAGCTGATAACAGGTATTATAAAGAATTGAAAGCACAGGCTGATGTTTTACGTAAAATATCTCCGGGAGTGATGGCTCCTGATTTTGAAGTGAAGACGGTGGATGATGGAACGATAAAACTTTCTTCTTTCCGGGGTAAATATCTTATTTTGGATTTCTGGGCATCTTGGTGTGCGCCTTGTCGGGAAGAGACGGTTTATATCAAGGATATATATAATAAATTTCATAATGCGGGATTGGAAGTGTTTTCTGTCTCCTTGGATGATAAAAAAGCAGCTTGGTTGAAAGCGATCAAGGAAGATGGCATGATCTGGAATCATGGGTGCCAGTTATTAAAAGGCGGTAAAAATACCCCGGTGGCACAACTATACGGGATTGACGGTATTCCGGCTATATGGGTGATTGATCCGGAAGGTAAAATTCTGGCTCAAGGACTTAAAGGGGAAGAATTGGTTGCATTTTGTACCGGATTATTCCAAAATAAGTGATTACTGGGTTGTTTTCTAAATGTTCGAGAATGAAAAAAATAATTATATTACTATTACTGGTATGCCCCGTGCTGACGCTGCGTGCTGATGAGGGAATGTGGCTGTTATCACGTTTGAAACAGCACAATGAGGCTCAGATGAAAAAATTGGGATTGAAAATTCCCGTGGAATATATTGTAGATAGTTTAAGCCAGGCTATTATTTCTTACAATGGAAGTGGGACAGCTTCTTTTATTTCAAAAGACGGTTTGTTGCTAACGAATTATCATTGTGCCTATGCAGCTATTCAACAGAGTAGTTCGGATGAGCATAACTATATTCGAGATGGATTTTGGGCGATGAATCAGGGGGAAGAAATTCCATTGAAGGGAGTTGATATTTCCATTAACCGGGTGATTAAAGATATTTCAGAGGAAGTGAACGCCAAGTTGGTGGGAGTAAAACCGGAACATAGTACAAGATTTGGAGTTGTTAATGGCATTGCGGAAAAATACCGGAAACAATATCCGGGAATGAAAGTGAATATTCGCAGTTACCGGGATTACACGTTGCACGTGCTGTATGTAACGCAATCATTTCAGGATGTTCGTCTCGTGGGGGCGCCCCCTTTTGCAATTGCAAAATTTGGAGGAGAGACAGATAACTGGACGTGGCCTCGTCATGGTTGTGATTTCGCTTTTCTGAGAGTGTATGTATCTAAAGACGGGAAATCAACCGGTTATCATGCCGATAATGTTCCTTATCATCCGGAAGTGTATCTGAAGGTTTCAGCAGAAGGCTATGAAAAAGGAGATTACGCTATGTCAATTGGTTATCCCGGTTTCACGGAACGGAATGCAACTTCGATGCTGATCTGGGAGAGGCAGAACGTGTTGAATCCCCCGTTAATCAAGGTTCGTACGGCCAGACAGGAAATATTGCAGAAGTTTATGCGTGAGGACGAGAGTCTGCGTATAAAATATGCAGAAAAATTTGCATCATCAGCCAATTATTGTAAGAACTCCATCGGGGTAAATCAATGGATTGAGGATCTTGATGTTTGTAAAAAAAAGGCTGAACAAGAACAAGAGTTCTTGAATTCTTGCGAGAATGATTCCGTCCGTCAGGCTTATGCTGGAATGCTTCAGACGATGGAGAAAGGAATTAGAGAAAGCGCTCGTTATCGTATTGCTCTAGGGTATTATGTGGAAGTTCGAAATGGGTGTGAAATGCTGAATTTTATTTCCGGTTTTGGGCGTTCCGTTCCCTATGTCATGAAAGAAAAAGGGGAGTCAATGAGAAATTTTGTGGTGAATGTGAAAATGCACTACAAAGATTATTCAGAGAAAGTTGATCGGGCTGTGACAAAAGCCTTGTTAAAATTGGTACGAGATGATCTGGATGCAGATTTACAACCTAATTGTTTTGCAACCTTGAAGACAGACTATAATGGAGATATAGATCGTTTTGTTGATGAAATGTATGAACAATCTGCATTTGCTAATGAAGAACGTTTATTGGCCGCATTGAAAAATCCGAATTGGAAAGTTGAAGATGACTTTGCTTATAAAATAGCAGGGCAAATGGAGAAAAAGGATAGGGAGATATTTGCTTTGGTTAGCAAAAAACTGGATGTAGTTCGAAAAGCTCAATACCAGTATAACAAAGGAAGATTGAATTTCCACCAAGAAGATTATTATCCGGATGCAGATAAGACGATCCGTCTTTCTTACGGAACGATTTGTGATTTACCTTTAGGAAACGGAACAGTGAAACCTTACCAGACACGATTAAGTGGGGTGATAGCGAAAGCGGATGCGAATGCGGGGAATCCGGATTTCGATTTGCCGGAGAAATTGAGAACACTTTGGGGTAGTAAAGATTTCGGGCGTTATGGAGAGAACGGCGATCTGCCGACTGATTTTATCATGAATGGAGATGTTACTGGGGGTAATTCAGGAAGTCCGTTATTGAATGCAAAAGGAGAATTGATCGGGTTGGTATTTGACTGCAACTGGGAGTCCATGACCCGTGATTTCAACTTTGATCAAAATCTACATCGAGTTATTTGTTTGGACGTTCGGTACCTGCTCTTTATCACGGAAAAATATGCTCACATGAATTATATTATTGCTGAAATATTAGGAAAGTAATCACATGAAATTAAAATATATTCTGGCGTGTTTATCGTTTCTCATGATCACGTCAACGGCCTTTGCGCAAAAGGCCGCTTACATTATTGTCTCTAAGGAAGAGATGAAGATGACCGTTTATGATAATGACGGGAAGGAGTTATTAAAATTTCCTATCGCTTGCGGGATGAATTTCGGGCAGAAAGTGAAAGCGGGGGATAACCGGACACCGGAAGGTGTTTTTAAAGTTGTGAGTAAGGAATCTGCGGCACATTGGACGTATGACTTCGGGAAAGGACCGGTGAAAGGGGCTTACGGGCCTCTGTTTATCCGGTTGAGTACTCCGGGATTTAAAGGTATTGGAATTCATGGTACGCATGATCCTGCAACGGTTCCCGGGCGGGAGACTCATGGATGTATCCGATTGAAAAATGATGATTTGGTGAAGTTGTCTAAATTCGTGGATAAGGGGACAGTTGTAGTTATCCTGCCTAGCCGTACGGATGTGCTGGCAACTTTGTCGAAGAAGGAGAATACTCCAGAGAAGTTATTCATGTATAAATAAATAAGCGTATGAAGGGATTATTAGGGTTATGGTTGGTGATTTGTGTCTGTGCCTGTACATCTAAAGATGTTTGCCACGTGCAGGGGCGTATAGAGGGAATAAAGAATGATGTAGAGATTGCGGTTCTACGTCAGGTTGCCGGATTTCAGTATGATACGGTGATGAATGTAACTATGCAGGGGGGACGGTTCCAGTTTGATTTGCCGGGAGAATATTACGGGGAAGCGTATGAATTACAATTTGGTAATCTGCCGGGAAGGGCTCTTTTCTTTGCGGAGAAAGGAAATGTACAGGTGCGTGGTCACGTGGATTCTCTTTTCTTCTCCCGGGCATCGGGTACTCGGGGAAATGATGAGTGGCAGAGTTATCAACGGTTTACGAAGTTATTATCGGAAAAGAGAGAGAATGTCATGTTTGCTCCTGAAATGAGAGAGGCGAGCGAGGAAGAGCAGATAGCAAGACGGAAAGTGATTATGCAAGAATACGAGGAAGAATTACTTCGTTTTCAAGATAAGTTGGCCGGAGATGGAAATTCTTTAGCAACCTTGTATAGTTACTGGAAGAGATATTTGAACATGGATGCTGACGAGATTTATTCGGTTTTAAAGAAATTCGATCAACAACTTGCTGGTAATCGTTATTATCTTGATATGAAGAATCGGGCAGAGACATTGACTCGGGTGGCTCCGGGAAGTATGGCTCCTGTTTTTACCGCTATAACTTTGGAGGGTGATACCGTATCTTTGGCCGACCTGCGGGGAAAATATGTTATTCTGGATTTTTGGGCGTCTTGGTGTATGCCATGTCGTGCCGAATCGGTTCACGTGAAGGAAATTTATCAAAAACTTCATGAAAAGGGATTGGATGTTTTGTCTGTGTCGTCGGATAAGGATGAACAGGCATGGCGGAAAGCAATAGAAGATGACGGTATGGTGTGGAATCAAGGAATCTTACGAGGTAAGAATAAAAAACACGTGTACGAGTTGTACGGTATAGTCGGAATTCCTGCCATTTGGGTGATTGACCCGGATGGAAAGATTATAGCTAAAGGGTTAAGAGGTGAAAAGTTGAAAGATTTTTGTTCTCAATTGTTTGATTAGATCAGTAAGAACGGGGTTGTCCCAAAAGTCATTTTTCAAACTCCCTCCCCCCTTCGGGGTACTCCCTCTATAAACAGAGGGAGAGCTGAAATACTTCCTGTCTTCGGGAAGAGTCACCAGCTCCTCCTCTGTTTATAGAGGAGGTGGCACGAAGTGACGGAGGAGTTTTTGATATACAAATGACTTTTTGGACAGCCCCGTAATTTTTATAGCTTGTATTGATACAATTGAGCTAATATGCTGTGATACTCTTTCTCCACGTCCAGATAGCTTTGGTGACTATCATAGATTGTCGTGAGTTCCGTGAAATAGTCAATTACGGAGAGTTGTCCGGCATTCAGGGCTTTGTTGAGTAATTCGATATTACGTTGTTGTTCCAATACTTTGGCATAATCGGCACGAGAAATCTGTAATGCCTCGGCTTGTTGGTAAAGCTGTTGAAGATTCGTTTTTAAATTCAAGCGATTGTCTTCCAATGAGGCCGTGGCAAATTCAGCTTGTGCTTTCGCTTTTTTCACCGTGTTCTTGTTCTCGAACAGGGGGATAGATACTCCTACCATAAATCCATTAGAAGCCACGTGGTCCGAGGCTGCATTACGTTTGTACCCGACATCGAATTTCGGCAAGGTAAGGGAACGACTTAATTTCACTTCCCGGTTGGCAATCTCTTGATCTCCGGTAAGGCTTTTCAAATTCGGGTCTGCCTCCATGAAGGCAGCTTGTAATTGGTCAAAATTGATGAGTTCTTCCCCCGCCGGGTAGTCCGTCGCGTCAAACGTGATCGGGTTCCCCCCGTTTAAATTGCGAAGTTGCTCTTCGGCAGCGGTTAAGGCGGCTTTGTTCAAGCGGCTTTGATTTTGAGCATTCAATAATTCCAACTGGATTTTATTTAATTCCAATTGGTTCGCGTCACCGGATTCAAACCGCTTTTTGTAGAGAGCGAACATGGTTTCTGCATTAGCTAACCGCTCGTCCAAGAGGCTCTTTTGTTTCCGCAAGTAGATGATCTCTATACAAGTCTGTTTGGCATTTAAAAGTAATTGTTGGCGATAGGCGGCGGATTGGAATCCGATCGTGTTTGCTTTTAAGTTTGCCAGTTTGTTTTTGTTGGAGTAGGTTGTTGGGAAATCCAGAGATTGTTTTACCGTCAACGTGTACTCCGAACCGGGATTGTTGCGGTTACCCCACATCTGTTCCCATTCCACCGAGGGATTGGCAAGGAACTTCCCGGTTTGGGCCTCCAACTTTTGAGCATCGGTCATTTTCGTGTTGGCTTGCAATGACTTGTTGTTGGTTTCAATGCTTTTCAGCACTTGATCGATGCTGTTTTGGGCTCTCGTGGTGAGAGTACCCAAAAGCATCCATCCGAGTATGTACAATTTATATGTTTTCATTTCTTTATTTTCAAAAGGTTACATTTCCAGGTTCTCGATCTCTTTCTGTTTGTGATTAAGTAACAGGTACATGATCGGAACGACAAAACCGTTTAATAAAGTAGAGCTTAACAATCCGCCTAGAATTACCTGAGCCATGGGGCTTTGGATTTCATTACCCGGAAGGTCACCGCCTACGGCTAACGGAATCAAGGCTAAAGCGGAAGTCAAGGCTGTCATCAAGATCGGGTTCAACCGGTCAAGTGAACCATGAACAACGCTATCATGCAAGGACATACCTTCCGAGCGCAGGTGATTGTAGTGAGACACGAGTAATATACCGTTTCGGGTAGCGATTCCGAACAGGGAGATAAACCCGATGATGGCCGGAATACTGATGATTCCCGATGTAAACCAAATGCTTAGTACTCCTCCGATAATTGCCAACGGTAAGTTCAACATGATGATACCGGATAACGGCATACTGTGGAACTCGTTGAACAATAAAAGGAAGATCAATAATATGGATATTACCGAGGTTAGGAACAACGTGCGGGATGCCGCTTGTTCGCTTTCGAATTGTCCGCCGTATTCCACGTGGTAACCTTCCGGTAGGGTGATTTGTTCCCCTACTGTTTTTTGGATGTCTTTTACCACACCGTTCAAGTCACGTCCGGCAACATTGGCCGAAACAACGATTTTCCGTTGCACGTTTTCCCGGCTGATGGTGTTCGGACCTACCAAGGGAAGGATTTCAGCCACGTAGTGAAGTGGTACTTTCTGCCCGTTGGCATCAATCATCAAATTGCCGATCTGTTCCATGTTAGCCTTGTCATCATCATGTACTTTTACGGTGAGGTCGAACACTTTACCGCCTTCGTACACTTGTGACACGACTTTACCGGAAAGAGCCACGTTAATGAATTCCGAGAATTCAGGCAGAGGGATACCGTATTTAGCGAGCATATCCCGTTTAGGTTTGATCTGTAATTGGGGACGTTCAATTTGTTGTTCCAAGGTCAAATCGGCAATTCCGTCAATTCCCTGAATGGCCTCTTTGATTTGTCCACCGATGTTATATAGTTTATTCAAGTCGTTTCCGAATAGCTTGATGGCGATATTCGCTTTTGTACCGGAAAGCATGGCATCAATACGATGAGAGATCGGCTGCCCGATTTCGATGTTCACTCCCTTTAGTTCTCCCAATCGTTGACGAACGTCAGCCAAGAATTCATCCCGGGAACGTTTATCCAGTTCGAAAGGAGCTTCCATTTCAGAAACGTTTACTCCAAGGGCGTGTTCATCCAATTCTGCACGTCCGGTTTTGCGGGCCACGGTTTGTATTTCCGGAATGTCCAGAAGAATCTCTTCTGCCATACGTCCCATATTATCAGATTCTTCCAAGGAAACTCCCGGCATGGTACTGATGTTAATCGTGAGCGATCCTTCGTTGAACGGGGGCAGGAAACTACGTCCCAATCCGGTCATGATGACAATCGTGAAGATTAACAGGGCGGCACTGGTTCCGATAACTATTTTTTTATAGCAAAGAGCCCATTCCAATGCTTTTTTATACCATACTTTTAAGGTACGGGATACAAAAGGTTCTTTTTCGTTTTGTTTCAATGCTCTTTTAGTCGTTAGCATATAGCTACATAGTACCGGGGTCAAGGTTAATGCCACAACTGTTGAGGCGAACAAGGCCACGATAAATGCGATACCTAGCGGGATCAACATACGTCCTTCCATTCCGGAAAGGAAGAATAAGGGTAAGAAACAAGCCACGATAATCAGTGTCGAGTTCAGAATCGGCATACGTACCTCGCGGGATGCCTCGAACACGACTTTCAGCGAGGAAAGTCTTTCTTCCGCGGGCTTTAATTGATTTTCTCGCAGTCGTTTGTACACGTTCTCCACGTCGACAATGGCATCATCCACGAGTGAACCGATGGCAATGGCAAGTCCTCCTAAACTCATCGTGTTGATCGTCAGGCCAAGCCCGTGAAGGGTTAGAATGGCAACCAGCAAGGATAGGGGAAGGGCAACTAGCGAAATAATCGTGGTACGCACGTTCATTAAGAAGAAGAAAAGCACGACAACCACGAAAATAGCTCCCTCGAATAGTGCTTGCTGTATGTTAGAAATAGAACTTTCGATAAAGCGGGATTGACGGAATATGTCGGAAGAGATTTTCACGTCAGACGGTAATGTCTTTTGCAGGTCCACGATGGCCTGATCCAGTTTATCGGTTAGTTCCAGCGTGTTCGTGTTCGGTTGTTTCGTGATAGTTACCAGTACGGCAGGTTTTGCTCTTTCGGAGGCAAGACCCAGTTTCGGTTCTTTCGGTCCGATTTGTACGGTTGCGATGTCTGATAATAGAACCGGAACGTTGTTCACGGTTTTTACCACACCTTTACCGATTTCTTCCACGTCATTTGTTGCCAAAAGACCTTGCACGATGTACTCGTTACCATATTCGTATAGAATACCTCCCGTGGAGTTCTGATTCATGTTATCCACGACGGTCAACACTTCATCCATGCTGATCCCGTAATGTTTCATCCGTGCGGGATCAAGAAGAATCTGGTATTCCTTGATGTCACCACCGATCACGGCTACCTGTGCAACTCCACCCGTGGATAACAAACGGGGCCGGATTGTCCAGTCGGCAATCGTCCGTAAATCCTGTAAAGAAGTACTGTCGGCAGTTAACCCGAAAATCATCATTTCTCCCAAGATGGAAGATTGCGGTCCAAGGGTGGGTTGTCCCACGTTACTCGGTAAAACATCTCCCAACGTGGATAGTTTTTCAGACACGATCTGACGGGCCGTGTAAATATTGGTACCCCAATCAAATTGTACCCAGACTACCGAGAATCCGGTTGTAGAGGATGAACGTACACTTTTCACGTCCGTGGCTCCATTGACAGCCGTTTCGATCGGGAAGGTTACCATACGCTCCACCTCTTCGGGAGCCATTCCTTGCGCCTCGGTCATAACTACCACCGTGGGCGCGTTCAAATCCGGGAATACATCCACTTCCATTTTATGCGCCGTGTAGGACCCCCATAGGAGCAAAGCTATCGACGCGATCATTACCACCAGCCGGTTATGTAATGAATATTGTATAATCTTATTCAGCATCCGCGATTAATTTTAGATTTCAACTTTTAGTTTTTATCTTCTAACTTTTAGTTTATCAGTGTTCATGGCTATGTCCGTGAGGAATTGCTCCGGATGCAGAGGCCATTTTGACTTGATAGGCTCCTTTGGTTACGACACGGTCTCCGGGGTGCAGGCCTTTGATGATCTGTACCTCTTTGCCATTATTGGCACCCAATGCCACTTCTTGTTTGCGGTAGCCTTCCTCGTCAATTTGCACGTACACGTAGTGGATTCCCATTTCGTTGGTTAACGCGGATACAGGGATGGATAACGTGTTTTCAATTGGGGCTGAAATAAGATATACTTCTACGAAGGATCCCGGGATCACTTCGCCTTTATTGTCAAATTCGAAAGATACGGGGATAAAGAATGAATTCTCGTTGGAAGTTTTTCCGAAAGAAAGCAAGCGTCCGTTCAAGTCTTCCAAGGAGTAAACTTTATTATCGTACGGAGTCTTGAAATTAGCGCTCTTTACGGATTGCATGGCATTGTAGTATCTTTGGGATACTTCGGCCCGGAGGACTAGGCGTTGGTTTTGAGAAACCGTTGCTAACGGTTGTCCAACCGTGATGTATTCTCCTTCTTTTACAAGAATGTTTTTCATGTGTCCGTTAATCGGGGCGTTTACACTGACTCCCTTTGCCGTTTTGTTATTGGATACGGCGTCATAAGCTGTTTTTGCGTTCTCGAATTCCAGTTTGGTACTTTCGAATTCTTTTTGAGATATGATTTTGTCCTTTACAAGAGCCTCGGCACGGTCATAGCTGGCTTTAGCTGCCTCGTAAGTTGCTTTTACTTTCGTGTAATAATCTCCTTCCGCAATGTCCTTTGAAGAAATCTGGAATAGGGATTGCCCTTTTTGAACCTTTGTTCCTTCCGTTAGTTTGTTGGAAGAGAAAGAAACGACGCCATTACTGGTAGCGACGATAACAGCCTCATCACCGGGAGCGGCAAGCACTTGTCCTGTTGTTTTAACTACTTGATTAAAAGAGGCGGGTTGAATTTCCCGTACTTCGAAAGTGGTTTTTGCTGCTTGTGCTTTCGGGAAAATGATCTCGTCACTGTGTTTTGTTTCTTCACTTTCGTGACTGTGACCGGCATGTTCCTCCCCGGTTTCATGTTCATGATCGTGTCCCTCATGTTCGTGATCATGTCCCTCGTGTTCATGATCGTGTCCTTCGTGGCTATGGTCATGTCCTTCATGGTCATGTCCTGCGTGAGTTTCCGTTGCGGAGTGAGTGTGTTTATCTTGTGATGATTGGTTTTTGCACCCCCATAAGGAGATCGCTAATATTGTAATAGCATAAATAATTGTTCTCATAAATAAGTGATTTAATGTTGAGAATAAAACAATAAATAATAATTGTCCGGTTCACGCCGGGCGAGTAATTCTATATTTAAGCTATTACGGTAGGAGGAGCCCTGCCGGCAGAGGTGACGCTCCACGTGATCGGGTGGAGACGTTCCCGGTAAAATATGGGTGGAACTTCTTTTGGTACTCCGAGAAGTGATAACGAGTGATCTAACCTGGCAAGGGTCAGTATGGATTGGAATGGTTGATCCGGAATGATATTCGGGCAACAATTACACTCGTCATGATGTTGTTTTACAACACTTGTCTGGAATAGTAATCTGACTTCACATTCACCCTCGGTAGGAGTTGAGTCATGTTCGTGGTTACATGCTTTTTCGATGAACGAACTGTGTTCATGTGTAGCCGTGAAACAGATTAATTTACCGTGGTGATGATGAGGCATAATGGACGACAGTAGCATAATCATGCTAGCAAAAATAAGCGGGATAATAGCTATCTGTCGTTTCCTCATGGTTTACAAACCTTTAATCGATACAAACATAGTTTTTTGTGTGCGGATTTGCAAATCTTCACACAAAGTTTAATAAAACATTAACTATTTCTGCATCTGTTTCTCGAAACCTTTCAGCATCAATTCCGCGGATGCCGGGTTCGTTGCTAATGGAACATTGTGAACGTCACATACACGCATTAACATTTGCACGTCAGGTTCGTGAGGGTGTTTCCCAAGCGGGTCACGGAAGAACAGCACCATTTGTACTTTATGTTCTGCCACTTGTGCTGCAATCTGGGCATCTCCCCCGAGTGGACCGGAAAGAAGGCGTTCAACTTTTAACCCGGCAGCCTGTGCATGTTTTCCGGTAGTCCCGGTAGCAATGATCTCTATGTTTGCCGAGTGCATGAATTCATAATGTCTGTTCAGGAAAGCAACCATATCTGCTTTTTTCCCGTCATGTGCGATTACTGCTAGTTTCATCTTCATGTTATTTTAAGGTCATACAAATATATAAATATGTAAGTGAAAACCGGAAAGCTAAAAACTAAAAGTTTTGGTTGATTTCAGTATTGTATCTGTTTTCTTGAAGAAATTCTTGCTTTTCGTCAGGTGAAAATCTTTCATAACACTGTCAGCCAAATTTTCCGGTACCACGTAATAACGCCGCCGCCCTTCCTCGTAGGGACGGTACATGTAAAATTTAATCGGCTCCATCTGATAACGTACAGGATGGTTCCGGGGTTTCGTTAAAGTCACGCGAATACATATTCCTCCTTCTGTTCCTTGTTGGGACTGGTTGGAAATAAAGTTGCCCAGAGAGAAAACTGTAACGCCTAGTGTATCTTTGTCCGAGGTATAATATTCTATCGGCTGGACCACGTGGGGATGTGAGCCGATGACCATATCAGCTCCTTGTTCATGCAACCATTTACTTAATGCCCGCTGTTCCTTGTTCGGAAAGTTATGGTATTCATACCCCCAGTGCATGAAGGCTATGATGTTGGTGACCGTGTCCCGGCGGGCCAGTTGGATGTCTTGTTTTATGGCGGTCGTGTCAATGTGCGGGACGACAAAACCTTTCGGAACGGGGAGGCCATTTGTCCCGTACGTGTAGTTGAGCAATGCTATTTTGAAACCGTCTTTTTGAAGATAGAGCGGGTGTCTCTTTTTGTAATTGAGGGTATCTGTGAATGTTCCCGTGTGTGGGATTCCTAATGAGTCCAAATAATAGATGGTATTGGTGATCCCTTTCCCGAGTTGGTCACAGCTATGGTTGTTGGCGGTAACAAAGGTTGTTACTCCCAGTTGATGAAGGTCCCGGGCAATTTGCCAGGGAGAGCAGAAGCGGGGATAACCGGAAAAGTCTTTATTTCCCAAGGTCGTTTCCAGGTTGGCGATGACGAAATCGGCATCTGCCCAATAAGGAGCGATGTACTTGAAACATTTCTGGTACTTGTAGTCTTTTTCCGATGGTTCGTGCGCGCTATATATCTGCGGAAGGTGTTGGATGATGTCCCCGCAAAACAAAAGAGTCAGCGTTTGTGACGAGTGAGGAAATTCCAGCGAGTAATCGGTTTGAACGGGTGATTTCTTCTCCTTGCAAGACGTGAACAACAGGAAGACGATACAGAACAAGAGAATTCGGTTGTAGTGCATGTATTTTTATTCTTTCTAGTTGATCAATGGGAAAGAGAGATAAAAAAAGCCGTCCGAAGACGGCCTTTTGATTATTTCGTTAATTCGAATTCAAATTCTTCTTCGGCAGGAGGGATACATTGTCCGCCAGAGCAAGACATATATTCTACGTAGCCTACTAATTTAGCTTTGTCTCCTTTCAGTTTCACCCGTTGTACGAAAGTCACGGTCCCTTCGAAATATTTCAATTCCATGTTGAAGGCCTCGCTCTTTTCAGTTTTAGGTTCTGTTGTTGCTTTAAATTCTCCTACTAATTCAATGTCTTTCGTCTCGTCTTCATCCATGTTGAAGGTTGTAGGAAGAGGTCCGTTTTCCGGTAATTTGGTATCGTACAGATGCCATCCGCTTTCAATTGTCGCTTTGCAGATGATGTCATAAACACCTTCGCTTACTTTCTTGAAAGAAATTTGCCATTTCACTGGTTTTAATACCTGTGAATTTGCAGCCCCAACCATTAAGGTTAATATTGCTGTAAGAATTAATAGTCTTTTCATGAATAAATTAAATTAGTTTTTAAAATAATTTCTCTCTAAAATTTAGTGATGCAAAGTACAAAATTATCGAGAGAAACTATGTTAGCTTATAGTTAAATTTTTTATAATGTTTTTTTCACGGCCACTTCTTCAAAGCTTTCGATGAAATCTCCTGTCTGAATATCGTTGTAATTATTGATGTTCAAACCACACTCGAATCCCTTGGAAACTTCTTTCACGTCGTCCTTGAAACGTTTCAATGATCCCAGTTCTCCGGTGAAGATCACGATACCGTCCCGAATCACGCGTACTTTTGAAGAACGGGTGATCTTTCCGTCTCTCACGATACATCCGGCAATCGTTCCCACCTTGGTAATCTTGAATGTTTCAAGCACTTCCACGGTAGAGGTGATCTCTTCCTTGAATTCCGGGGATAACATACCTTCCATGGCGGATTTGATTTCCTCGATCGCCGTGTAGATGATAGAGTAAAGTCGGATGTCGATTTCCTCTTTCTCTGCCAGCTTTCTGGCACCCATGGAGGGACGTACCTGGAATCCGATGATGATGGCGTTCGATGCGGCAGCCAACATAACATCGCCTTCGGAAATTTGTCCCACGGCTTTGTGAATCACGTTCACCTGGATTTCCGGGGTTGACAACTTGATCAAAGAGTCGGACAAAGCCTCTATAGAACCGTCCACGTCTCCTTTCACGATGATGTTCAACTCTTGGAAGTTTCCGATGGCAATACGTCTGCCGATCTCGTCCAGCGTGATATGTTTCTGGGTACGCAATCCCTGCTCGCGTTGTAACTGTTCCCGTTTGTTAGCCAAGGCACGGGCGTCTTTCTCGTTACCCATGACGTTGAATTTATCACCAGCCTGTGGAGCCCCGTTCAAACCGAGAATCAATGCCGGGCAGGATGGTCCGGCCTCTTCCATTTTACTTCCGCGTTCGTTGAACATGGCCTTCACGTGTCCGAAATATTGTCCGGCTAGTACCACGTCTCCTACGCGTAATGTCCCGCTTTGTACGAGTACGGTTGCCACGTAACCCCGTCCTTTATCCAGCGAGGACTCGATGATTGAACCGATCGCTTTCCGTTTCGGGTTAGCCTTTAACTCTAGGATTTCTGCCTCGAGTAACACTTTCTCCAGAAGTTCTTCTACATGAAGACCTTTTTTAGCGGAGATTTCCTGACATTGGTATTTACCACCCCATTCTTCTACGAGGTAGTTCATGGCAGCCAGTTCTTCCCGGATCTTGTCGGGGTTAGCTCCCGGTTTATCAATTTTGTTTATCGCGAATACAATGGGTACTCCTGCCGCACTGGCGTGATTGATTGCCTCAACAGTTTGCGGCATGACGTTATCATCGGCTGCAATAATGATGATGGCAATATCCGTTACCTGGGCACCTCTGGCACGCATGGCCGTAAACGCCTCGTGTCCCGGGGTATCTAGGAAGGTCACGGTTCTTCCGTCAGTAAGTTTCACGCTGTAAGCACCGATGTGCTGGGTGATTCCTCCTGCCTCTCCGGCAATCACGTTTGCTTTACGGATATAGTCCAGTAAAGATGTTTTACCGTGGTCAACGTGTCCCATAACGGTCACGATCGGCGGACGGGATTCCACGTGTTCTTCTTGTTCGTCTTCATCCTCGTCAATGGCCTCCTGAATATCCACGCTCACAAATTCGACATCAAATCCGAATTCTTCTGCCACGATATTAATGGTTTCTGCATCCAGACGTTGGTTGATGGACACGAACAAGCCCAAGGACATACAAGTTGAGATAATATCTGCCACGGAAATATCCATCATGGTTGCTAACTCGCTAACCGTAACGAATTCCGTGAGTTTAAGGATACTCTTTTCCAACTCTGCCTGCTCCATTTCGGCCTGCATCTTCTGGTGTACGGCATCTCGCTTGTCTCTCCGGTGCTTGGAACTCTTGGTTTTTCCCTTGTTCCCCAAACGGGCAAACGTGTCTTTGATTTGCTTTTGTACGTCTTCTTCAGAAATTTCAGCCTTGCTGGCTTTCTTTTTCTTTATCTTCTTTATTTTTTTCTTGCTTTCTTCCTGTTTGGCGGTTTTAGAAGCTTCAATATTGATTTTCTCGTCTTTTTTCAGAATACGTTTTCTCTTTTTACGAGTTTCCGATTCATCTGAATCTTCTTCACCTTCGTTTATCACAACATTTTTCTTGATCACGATGTCATCCGTACTCTTGGGAGGAACCAAAGATTTTTTCTTGAGTTCTCGTTTGTCCCTTTCTCTTTCTTGTTTACTCTTCTTCGGGGGCCGAGTACGCTGGTTGATTGCGTCCAGATCGATTGTCCCGACAACCTTCACGTCTTTAATTGCCGGGGTCGGTGATTTGTAGCTCACTTCCCTGTCGGTTCTGTTGGAATGATCTTCAGACGGGGCTTTTTCCTCCTGACGGGTTTCAACTTTCGGTTGCTTGATGATCGTTTTCGGAGTTCTGGCAACAGGAGCTTGAGCTTCTTCCCGTTCTTGCTTTTGTGCAACTACGGGAGTTTCTTTTACCTGAGGTTCTGCCGGTTTTTCTTCTTTCTTTTCCTCGATCTTCACCTCTTTTACCTCCTCAACCTTCTCTTCCGGTTTTTGTTGTTTATTCAGTCTGTTCAGGTCGATGTGATCCACGACCTTAATTTTATTTTCCAGTTTAATCTCGTCCTTTATAGATATAAATTCCGGAGCGTGTTCCTCCGTACCATTGTTCATGTTATCAATGGTAACCGTTTCTTTTTTTAACCGTGTATTTTTTAAATCTACCCGATTGGATTCTTTTTTAGCCTCGCTATCGGTAGAAAACTCTTTCGCTACTAAAGAGTACTGGTCATCTGTTAATTTTGCGTTTGGATCAGATGAAATCTTAATCCCCTTTTCCTGCAGGTAATCCACTATCGTGGACAAACCTACGTTAAATTCTCTAGCAACTTTACTTAGTCTAACTGCCATATTAAGATTTTATTTTACAAGCATTATAACCTTGAGCGTTCCTTATTCAAATTCGGCTCTTAATATTTTGAGAACATCCCTGATGGTCTCTATCTCAAGATCAGTCCTGCTCTCTAATTCTGATTCACTTAACTCTAACACGCTCTTTGCCGTGTCACAACCCACGCGTTGCAGTTCCTCGATTACCCATGGTTCGATCTCGTCGGAGAATTCTTCCAGGTTAACGTCTTCTTCCTCTGCGGTTTCAAGTTCACGATAAACATCGATCTCGTAGCCCGTGAGTTGGCTGGCCAGTTTGATGTTCAAACCGCCTTTACCGATAGCCAGGGAAACTTCCTCCGGGTTCAGGTAAACGTTCGCTCTCTTGTTTTCCTCGTCCATTTCGATCTTGTTGATCTTGGCCGGGTTCAACGCACGGGTGATGTATAGTTGGATGTTGTTCGTATAGTTAATCACGTCGATATTTTCGTTTCTCAGTTCCCGGACGATGCCATGTATACGTGAACCTTTCATTCCGACGCAAGCTCCTACCGGGTCGATACGGTCATCGTATGATTCAACGGCCACTTTGGCGCGTTCTCCCGGAACACGTACCACGTTTTTGATCGTGATCAAACCATCAAATATTTCCGGTACCTCGTTCTCGAACAATCTTTCAAGGAATACGGGTGATGTACGGGAAAGGATGATGTACGGGGAGGCGTTTTTCATCTCCACGCGAATAACGACTGCACGGATGGTATCTCCTTTCTTGAAGAAATCACTGGGGATTTGCTCCTGTTTCGGAAGGATCAGCTCGTTGCCCTCGTCATCCAGAACTAAAATCTCTTTTTTCCATACCTGATAAACCTCTCCGGTCACGATCTGGCCCACTTTCTCTTTATATTTGGTGAAGATGTGGTCTTTTTCCAGTTCAAGAATCCGGGCTGAAAGGTTTTGTCTTAAAGCCAGCACGGAACGGCGTCCGAAATCTTTGAATTTCACCTCGTCGGTCACCTCTTCTCCCACCTCGTAGTCGGCATCGATTCTCTTTGCCTCCGTTAGCGAAATTTGGGTATTCGGGTTTTCGAAGGCATCGTCTTCCACCACGATGCGGTTTCTCCAGATTTCCAAGTCACCCTTGTCGATATTTATAATGATGTCAAAATTCTCGTCCGTCCCGTAACGCTTGATAAGCATGTTTCTGAAAATATCTTCCAATACTCTCATCAAGGTTGCCCTGTCAATATTTTTAAGCTCTTTAAATTCCGCGAATGAATCTATCAAATTAATGGCTTCCATTTTTATTTTATGTATTTAGAAAACAACAATATCTTTAACCTCCTTTATGTCTGTAAAATGAATCTCTTTCTCCACTTTGACAATGCTTTTCTTCTTCTTTCCTTCCACGGCCACTTTTTCTTCACATTCGATCACGATTCCCGTGTTGGAATGGGATTTTAATATTCCCTGTAATTTCCCCCCGTTTTGCAGTTTCACCTCCACTTGGTTACCCAGGTTTTTCTCGTATTGCTGGGTTACTTTGAAGGGATAACCGATTCCGGCACTCGAAACGGTTAACTCGAAATCCTCGGTATCTCGATCTAGTTTTGCGTCCAATTGTTTGCTGAGGGTCACGCAGGAATCCACGTTAATACCCTTCAGGGAGTCGATGTAGACCTCGATCGAGTTGTCCGGAGATACTTTCAAGTCCACCAGAAACAAATCTGTCCCCTGCAGTATTGTTTCGATAATGTCTTTTATTTCCTCTGTACTTTTCATTCTACTCTTTAATCTAAGATAACAGAAGAGGGGACTAATCGCCCCCTCGTTTGTTAATAACCGAGTGCAAAGATACAATTAATTATTTTTAATCCAAAGAGTTCCAGTGGAAAATAGGTGATGGCGGAATATTTTTTTTCGGTGCGAACGTTTCCGGGAAAGGGGTTTCATAGCAATGGAAATCGTGTTGGAGACAAGCCTTTAGGCCTTGATATGTATGGTTTTAAATATTGGTATTGAAACATATTTGTCACATTTTCTATATAGTTCCAAATAAAATTTGTAAGTTTGCCGAAATTTTTTGAATTATGGAGTTTAAAGCAAAGGACATAGCAGCTCTATTAAGCGGGGTTGTCGATGGAGACCCCGAGATTTCTGTAAATAACGTATCTAAAATAGAGGAAGGAAAGCCGGGAACGTTGGCTTTTTTAGCTAATCCTAAATACGAACATTATATCTACACGACGCAAGCATCGATCGTGTTAGTGAATAAAACATTCGAACCCACGCACGAGTATTCCTGTACTTTGATCCGGGTGGAATCGGCTTATGATGCCATTGCAACATTGCTGCAAATGTATGATGATATGAAGCCGAAACCAGTAGGAATTGAACAACCGTCTTATATCAGTGATAGTGCCACGATCGGGGAAAAACCTTACATCGGGGCATTTGCATATATAGGGAGAGGTGCGAAAATCGGGAATAACGTGAAAATATATCCTCAGGCCTATATCGGTGACGGTGTGGTTATCGGGGATAACACGATTATTTATGCCGGGGTAAAGATTTACACGGGATGCGTGGTCGGGAAATCCTGTATCCTTCATGCCGGAGTGGTACTGGGAGCTGACGGTTTCGGATTCGCTCCGGAAGGTGATCATTACAAGAAAATCCCGCAGATCGGTAACGTGTTGCTGGAAGACGACGTGGAGATCGGGGCAAATACTTGTATCGACCGGGCCACCATGGGTTCTACGATTATTAAAAAAGGAGTTAAACTCGATAATTTAGTCCAGATTGCACATAACGTGGTGGTGGGTGGTAACACGGTTATCGCTGCCCAGTCTGGGATTGCCGGGACTACAAAAGTCGGTGAGAACTGCGTGTTCGGCGGGCAAGTGGGTATTGTCGGTCACTTGAATATCGGGTCGGGGACGCAGATTGCTGCCCAGAGTGGTATCACTTCCAACATACCGGAAAAATCTGTCCTGCGCGGATCGCCTGCATTCGATTATCCGAAATACCAGAAATGTTATGTCATGTTCCGTAAATTACCGGAGCTATACGGGCAAATAAAAGATTTAGAGAAAGAAGTAAATAAATTAAAATCAGAATAAAATGTCAGTAAAGCAAAGAACTTTAAAGAGTGAATTTTCTTTGAATGGAAAAGGTTTGCACACCGGGAAACAGGTGGCCGCGACCTTTAAGCCAGCTGAAGAGAACTTTGGCTATCGAATACGTCGAATGGATTTGGAGGGGACTCCTGAAATTCCAGCTTTGGCTGAATATGTAAAATTAATGGATCGTGCCAGTTGTCTTGAAAAAGACGGCGTGTGCGTGTTCACCATGGAGCATGCGATGGCAGCTCTTTACGGGAGCGGAATTGACAACTGCCTGATCGAGTTAAGCGGGGAAGAATTCCCGATCTTGGACGGTAGTGCTAAATATTACGTGGAAGAGATAGAGAAAGTAGGTTTTGAAGAACAAAAAGCGGATAGACGCTACTTTACCGTGAAAGAGCAAATGGAATTTTGTAGCGAGGACGGGCAGACGAAAATCACGTTATTGCCGGATACCGACTATAATATAAATTTGGTCGTTGCTTACGATTCTCCTTACTTGCAAATGCAGTATGCTACTTATTCTGAGCAAGTAACCGATTTTGCGAAAGAGATTGCCCCGTGTCGGACATTCGTATTCCTGCGCGAGTTGGAAATGCTTTTGCAGCACAATCTGATCAAAGGCGGGGATTTGGATAACGCGATTGTGATCGTTGATCGTGAAATTTCTCAAGAAGAGGTGAACCGTCTGGCTAAACTGTTCAACCACGATTCTATCGAGGTGAAACAGGGTATTTTGAATAATTTGGACCTGTACTTTGACAATGAACCGGCTCGTCATAAATTGCTGGATGTTATCGGGGATCTGTCTTTATGCGGGCGTTTTATCAAAGGACGTGTTATCGCGGAGAGACCGGGTCATAAAGCAAACACCAGCTTGGCCAAGAAAATGTGTAAGGCCATCACGCAGGCGGAGAGAGAAGATGTTCGTCCTGACGTGGACACGACAGCCGAACCGTTGATGGATGTGAATAAGGTGAGAGCCTTGTTGCCTCATCGTCCTCCTTTCTTGTTGGTTGACAAGATTTACGAGGTGACGGATGACATCGTGATCGGTTGTAAGAATGTTACCATGAACGAGCCTTTCTTCGTGGGACACTTCCCGGAAGAACCGGTGATGCCGGGTGTGCTGATCGTGGAGGCGATGGCGCAGTGCGGGGGGATTCTGGTGTTGAATCAGGTGGAGGACCCGGAGAATTACTCCACGTATTTCGTGAAAATAGATGGTATCAAATTCCGTCATAAAGTTGTTCCGGGCGATACGCTGGTCTTTAAGCTGGTAAAGATTGCTCCCATCCGTCGCGGGATCGTGACGATGAGAGGGTACGCTTTTGTCGGTAAAACGTTAGTTTGTGAAGTGGGTGAATTCATGGCCCAGGTTGCAAAA
This sequence comes from Butyricimonas sp. BSD2780061689_150309_C8, assembly GCF_015560935.1. Classification (NCBI taxonomy): domain Bacteria; kingdom Pseudomonadati; phylum Bacteroidota; class Bacteroidia; order Bacteroidales; family Odoribacteraceae; genus Butyricimonas; species Butyricimonas sp. BSD2780061689_150309_C8. Next base: position 67,680 of record NZ_JADMSV010000012.1, on the reverse strand, counting down.
ACGAAAAAATAGTGATAAGCTTGTACTTAAAATGTAACTATTATATTGTAATTAAATAAAAAAACGAATGAAACAACCGTTAGCTTATGTTCATCCTGAAGCTCAGATCGCGGATAACGTGGTGATTGAGCCTTTCGTGACAATTGATAAGAATGTTGTCATTGAGGAGGGAACAAGAATTGGTTCGAATGTCACTATCCTGGAGGGAGCGCATATCGGGAAAAATTGTAAGATTTTTCCGGGGGCTGTTATTTCTGCCATTCCTCAAGATCTTAAATTCAAGGGAGAGAAGACAATCGTCGAGATTGGTGATAACACGACCATCCGGGAGTGTGCGACTATAAATAGAGGTACTGCCGCTAAGGGCGTAACTAAAGTCGGGAGCAATTGTTTGATCATGGCCTACGTGCATATCGCGCATGACTGCGAGATCGGGGATAATTGCATTATCACGAATGCTTGTCAGTTAGCCGGAGAGGTCGTTGTGGATGATTTTGCTATTATCGGTGGAATGTCTGCCGTACATCAGTTCGTACATATCGGTCGTCACGTGATGATTCAAGGCGGCTCTTTGATTGGTAAGGATGTACCTCCTTACGTGAAAGCCGGGAGATTACCTTTATCCTACGCGGGAGTGAATTCGATCGGTTTGCGCCGTCGCGGATTCGTGAACGAAAAGATCAACGAGATTCAGGATATATACCGGATACTTTTCCAATCCGGGTTGAACAACTCTGACGCGGTGGAACGAATCGAGGCTGAGATGCCGGCATCCAAAGAACGTGACGAGATCATTATGTTCGTGCGTAACAGCAAACGGGGTGTCATGAAAGGCTATATGGGATAAAAATCCAAAGCATTAAAATATAAGAGGTGTGGTACTCTACCACACCTCTTTCGTTTGTAAGGATTTACTTACTTGTATCTGTTCTTTATTTTCTCATCATCCGGAAAGGACAATTTTCAATCACCGTGCGGATACGTTTTACTTGATCATAGGTTATCGTGTAAGCGGGCCCATAAACATCCATAATCTGGTAAGAATTGTAGTAAATTTCGTTACCGTTTTTGTAAAGATGATTCCCGTCCTCTTGATACGTCCATTTTTCAAGGCTCATGTTTGAGTAAGCGGCCGTGTAAGTATCATCGCAGAAATCGTCTAGCTCTCCGACTCCTATTCCGTAGTATGTGGGGAAAAGTCCATAGAAAATTCCTAAAGCGTCTTCGAGTCCCTTATTGTCTTGAACCATTGAATAATAGGTGCTTCTGGTAAGCCCGACAGCAACTTCATTGAAACTATAATATTTTGCATCAGAAATGTTATTAACGGTTCTGATATACCGATCGCCCATTTCCAAATGACTGCCATTATTTAAAATATATGCGGGTAAGTTCACTTGGTCTTCTGTGAATTCGGAGATATAAATATTTAGATAGTGATTTATATCCCAAATCAGATAACTTTTAATGTAACTATTAATACTTGTCTCATCACTGACATCCACTCGATTGATTCCTTTTTCTTTTAGTTCGTTTCCTTTGGGATCATGAGTAGCCAGTTCAAACGTGATTTTTGAATCGATAGAAGAAGGAGCATGAATGATTTCGTTTTTAAAAACTCGGTTAACCCGGTCAATCAATTTCTCAATATCTTCGGCATGAATACTTGCATAGGCATTTGCTTGGCTGCGGGGCACAACGATGTGAAATATTACGGGTACCGTAATGGGTTCAAACACATCGGTCGGGGCCGGACGTAAAGCAACTTTCCTAGGTGTAGACTCAAACCCTTGGTATGAAGCCTGAAATACCAGTGTATCTTCTGAAAGATCGGTAGTTTTAAAGGTCCAATCCACGGGAGTGCCGTCTTTTTGGTAGATTTTTATTTGACTCGAGTCAAGCTGTTCGGCAGAAACTTCTATCGTGTCTCTATAAGTTTTCTCGATCAGGTTTATTTCTCCGTCTACTTCTTTCTGTATCAAACGGGTATTTTCAACTGCACAGAAAGCTTTTACGATAAACTTTAATTCAGCGGTGCCGTCAGCTATCAGCACGGGACTGTTGGGGCTCAAGCTTAGGCGTACGATATTTAGCGGAGCCTCGATTTTGTAAGATTCATATTCTTGTTTTTCGCAGGCTGTGCATAAAAAACAAATTATGATGATAAAAAAACTGATATTTTTCATGATGTCAAATTCTTAAACTATTAATTATTCTGTAACAATCAGCCATCCTGGATTCTGTTCGATGTCGTTATATTGTAATTCCTCTTTCACGGGTATCGGTAGCGTGAAACGATAATCGTTGTCCTCCAAAGTATAAGTAGGATGTTCGGCGTCTTCATAAGAATTACGGGTCCAGCCTGTTTGTAATCGGCTTAGGTCACACCAACGCATATCATATTCATAACAGAATTCCCGGCGACGTTCATTCAATATCTCTTGTAAAAGGTCATTTCCTTGATAACCGTTATAATTTGAATACCGATGTTTTTGAAAATCCTCCAACCATTTCTTTCCTTCCGACTCATTACCGGAACGGGCATAGCTCTCTGCAATGATCAGGTACATTTCGGCAGCAGACCAGAATTGATAGAGTTCTACTGAAACATATCCGGTTGCGATATTCATGTATTTAGTAATTACCTGCTTGTCATTGAAGAACTTTGTTTTTCTAATATCATTATCTTTAAATAATGTGTAGAGACTGGCTGAAGAATACAGATTTTGTGATGCGGATTTAGGATTTCCGACAATAAATCGTAATTCGTTGGCAGACCTAAAGTCAACCATTAAAGCATGCGGAGCCTCTTTTGAAATCCCAAGTACCTCGTTATATACCGGGAAAGGCTGATAATCCTCGGTGGATTGTAATTTTAATGCTTCCAAGGCAGATTTTGCGTGTGATACAGCATTTTCGTAATCGTCATCGGCTTTGGCTCCCGAATCCCCTTTATAAAGGAATACTTGGGCTAAGATAGCATGGATGATGTTTTTATCATAGAAAACATTGTAGGTAGATCGAGGTTCGGTCGTACATTCCACACATTCCGTCAGGTCGGAAATGATTATCCGGTAAACCTCTTCCTGAGTCTTGCGTGAGGCGTCGTATTCTGCTACCTTTTGGGCATCCAGATTGACGGGTAACCCGTATTTATTTAAGTGGTAAGGGGAAAAGTATTGCATTAACTTGAATAGATGCCAAGCCCGTAACACTTTTGCTTCACAACGAACAATATCGGCTTGTTCCTTGGAAGCCTCAACCCGGCTCAATTCATCAATAATCGTATTAAAGAAACCGATATTCGAGTAATAGGCTTTCCAGATGACTCCCGGTTGTGTCGTGTTTTTCCAGTTCGCTGATTCCACGTACAAATTCTTTATATTCCCGAATATATAGCGGTTTTTAACGTAGGTGTCCACGTCAATGTCATCCCCGTAAAAGTGGAGGAAGGTCCAGATGTCATTTTCGATATAGGGGATTGAAGTTCCCTCCAGATTGTCGTAATCGGGCTCGGCATACATACGTAAATGTCCACCCAGTAAAGCTTTTACTTCGTCATAAGTCCGGATAGCTTGAACATTTGACGGTTTGACATTCAAATAATCCTCACATCCCCAGCAGCAAACGATCAGTGCCCAGAGGCATATTATTATTTTTTTCATCTTCATTATTTTTTAGAATCCAAAATTCAATGTAAATGTATATTTCCGGGAATTCGGATAACCAAATTCACCCATTAACAAAGGATCTATTCCCTTGTAGCTTGTGATTGTGAATAAATCTTTAGCCGTGAAACTCAGACGGGCGGAGTTGAACCCTATCTTTTCAAGCCATTCAAGTGGTAAGTTATACCCTAATGATACATAGCCGCACTTCAGATAGTCTCCTTTTTCCAACCCCCAATCGAACATATAGAAAGTATAGAGTCCTTTCAATTGAGTCAGACGGGGAACATTGGTGATGTCTCCGGGTTTCCGCCAGCGATTCAAATCGTTTACGTGCCGGTTCTGGCTGTCCGGGTCTTTAAACGTGTTGAACGAACGGATCATGTGGCCTGTTTTGAATTCAAAATTGGCGGAGAATACAAATTGCCTGAAATTTACTGTCGTGGAGAAGCCTCCTACATAATGTGGATTGGAGTCTCCCAAGTAACTTACCATGTCTCCGGGAATATCGTAGAAATTAGTCGCCATGTCATAAGTAGCGTCGTTGCTATTCTTATGTACCAGTGTAGTCCCGGTCATGGGGTTTATTCCTGCTACCCGGTAACCGTACCAGCCTCCTGCCGGTTTGTCTTCGACAAATTGGTGTCCTTCTTCCTGGGAAATTTTTGTGGGTAGGTCATCCACGCTTTTGTAGTAAGTATTTTTTACCGTATTTTTATTGTAGGCTATATTGAAATTGGCAAACCATTGTAATCTTTTCATTTTCAATAAAGTTATGCCCAAGTCAATTTCAATACCCTTATTGTGCAGGTTCGCCACGTTGGCTGTTGCTTCCTCTCGTCCGGAAGAAATTGCCAAGTGTTTTTTATCCAGTACATCACGGGTAATATTGTAATAATAGTTCAAGTTCAACTCTACCCGGTAATCGAACAATGACAGGTCTAAACCGACATTCATATCTCTTTTGGTCTGCCATTTGATATTGGGATTCGGGTAAGTGAATGATTGGGGAACAAGTTGATCGTCGTATTTTATATTTTTATTTAAAGTATAAACCAGAAAAGGAAGGGCATTTTTATCTATACTTCCGGTATAACCGAAACCGCCCCGGAATGATAACATGTTTATCCATGATACTGTTTCCAAGAAACGTTCTTTGTGTACATTCCACCGTAAAGCTACATTCCATAAGGGAGTGAACTGATTTTTATTTCCGATTACATCCGAACCGTCATAACGCATGGACCCGGTTACTATATAACGATCCTTGTATGAATAGGACAGATTGGCATAGAAGGAAGACAAACGGGAAACTTCTTTACCCGTATTTCCTAATTCCAATAAATTGATGTCCGATTGTGCTATGCCTGTTAGTTCGGGAAATCCGATGATGTTGTGTTCCTCATCGAATATCGGGGAATAGTTATAGAAAGATTTACTTTGTCGTTCCATAATCTCCTGACCGATGAATAAATTCAGGAAATGGGTATCCAAGAAATCTTTTGAATAGGATAAAGTATTTTTTAGCGTGTAACTGTTCGAGTAGGAAGTACTTTCCCGCAAAGAACCTTGCGCCATATCCGGGTCCATTTCACCAGACCAACCGAGCATGCTTTGATACCAATTGTTCTTGTAATTCGTGTAGGTTCCGGGACCTTCCACCGTCCGGTCATGGTTGGAATTGACGTTATAAATACCATGTGTGGTAAACATTAACCCTTTGATAATCTCCCATTCCACTTTCATCGAAATATCTGCATCAATATACCGGGTGTTTTGGGTGTTCTCTTTGATTTCTTTCATGATATTGAAAGTAGACCACTGTAAACCGGGATGTAATGAACTTGAATTCGGGGCGTAAGTAATATCGGATGCATAAGAACCGTCCGGGTTATAGAGACGTTCGTAAGGATTGGCATACATGGCGTATTCCAACGGATTTACCAAGCTGGCTGTTATCTGGTCCTTTTTATAAGTTACGCTCAAACCTCCGGTAATCCGAATCTTTTCGGAAGGGGAATGGGTGATCTTGCTGCTCATTCCTAAACGGCTGTATGTGTTATTGGGAACAGTACCTTCTTCCGTCAGGTAATTTACGGAAGTGTAATGTTGTGTTTTTTCAGAACCTCCGGACATGCTGAAATTATATTGCTGGGAGATGGCTGTTCTGAATATCTCTTTAAACCAGTCCGTGTCAATTTTTCCCAGTTCGGCAATTTTCGCTTCGGTTTCCTCGGTCGTGTATTTCCCCATGTCTCTCATTCTTAAAATATTCATCACCTGCCCGGGTTCATATAACCAGGAGGCTTCATCTGTGGCAAACTCCCGTTCGAATTGAATCTTCTGGGCGGTATTCATCATGTGTATATTATTTACAGGCCGTTCTGTAATACCGTAATTCAAGGAGAAATTGAAACGGGTTTTTCCGACTAATCCTTGTTTTGTTTCTATGACAATAACCCCGTTGGCTGCCCGGGCTCCGTAAATGGCCGTGGCTGCTGCATCTTTCAGTACTGTAATGGATTTTATATCGTTGGGAGACAAGTTCCCGATACCGGAAGTGAAGATCGTTGACTGTAAATCGGCTGATCCGATTTTTATATTCGGAATTTCTCCTTGCATGGGCATTCCGTCAACAATCCAAATGGGTTCCGTGCTTCCGTTTAATGAATTGATTCCCCGGATCTGAATCTTGGCGTCTTGTCCCGGTCGGCCGGTACTGATCATGTTCAAACCGGCAACGGTGCTGCTCAATGCTTCTTCCACGGAGGTTAGCCCTTTCCCTTCCATTTCTCTTGCCGAGATTGTTTTCGTACTACCCGTCAAACGTTCCCGTCTCACGCTTTGGTATCCGGTGACTACCACTTCCTCCATTTCCTTGCGGTCTTCTTTCAGGATTATGTTGATAACGGTTCTTCCGTTCACTTTCACCACTTGGTCAATATACCCCATGTAAGTTACCAGTAATTCTTTCTGTTCGGTGGGTACGCTTAGTTTATATTCGCCGTTCACGTCGGTTGCCGTTCCGATAGCAGTACCTTTTATCCGTATCGTGGCTCCGATTAGGGCGTTGCCGTCCGAGTCTGTAACTTTACCTCGAATGGTAATCATTTCCGGTTGTTCCTGTGCCCGGTTCTCCTTGTCTTTTCTAACAATGACAATGGTTGTTCCTTCTATGACATAAGTGAAAGAGAACGGAGTCAATACTCTTTCTAATAAACTATTGATACTTTCATCTTTTGCTGTCAGATCGATTTTGCCTATTTCTTTCAATTGGTCGGCGTTAAAAACGAAATTCATTTTTGTTTGTTTCTGAATCTCCAGAAACAAATCATTGAATGTGACACTTTTAAGGTTTAAGTTGATTTTTGTCTGGGCGGTTACGTTGGCTCGTAACGAAAGTGCCAGAGTCACCATACAAATCATCAGAAAGAGTATTTTCAAATGATTGTTTCGGATATAAAATCCCGACTGATAATTTTTCATAGCTTTTGTATTAGTGTTAAAACTCCCTTTACTGACAGCTTTTGACTGTAGTTTGATAAATTGTGTTGATTTAAAATATTACTTTATAAAAATTTGATTTTCAATGATATTGAATGATACGGTACGGGTCAGTTCGAATTGATTCAGTAGCTTGCTGATGTTTTCTTCTTTTTGAACCGAAGCGGTAAAACGAATATCTTTTAATTGTGGATTTTCAAATATTACTTTCATCCGGTACCAGCGTGAAAGTGTCGTCATAATATCTTCGAGACGTTCCTCCTCAAAAGCAAAATATCCCTCCTGCCAAGCGATATAATAATTGACATTGATATTTTCTTTGACGACAATTCCTTCTTTTTCAGAGACCCGTGCCAACTGATTGGGATACAGGATTACTTCTTGCATCTTTGAGTGGTGAATCCCTACTTTCCCCTGCACTAACACAATACGAATTTCATCCGGATTGTAGCTGTTTACATCAAAAGAGGTCCCGTATACTTTTATTCTGGTGTCATACGCGTGTACGATAAACGGTTTTTGATCTTTGGAGATCTCCATATAAGCTTCCCCTTTCAAATACACCTCTCGCTGTTCTCCCGTGAAAACAACAGGATAACGAAGTTCACTTTCCGAGTTTAATTTTATCCGGCTCCCGTCTGACAGGACAACCGAGTATTCTCCGTAACGGGGTACTTTGATGGTGTTGTATTGTTGTATTTCAACATTTCCGGAGTCGGGCGTGTAAACAACCTCCCCTGATTTTTTGTTCAGGATAGCCGTATTTTTTTCTTTCAATTCAAGTTCTCGGTCTAATTTAATCTCTTGCCCGTTTGCCAGAATTAAAGTTGCCTGTGGTTTCCCCGGTGTAAGATAACCATCCGGTTCCCGTGTTTGTAAATTGGTGGGAGAGGGGGAATAGAATGTGATAGCAATCCCTATTACCAATACTAGGATTGCCGCAATTTTACTGCTGTTACGTATTATTCGGCGGCGTCTTTTCCACCGTATATAACTTCTCAGAGAGGCTACGGCTTTTTGTTTTTCATTCTGGTCAAATTTCTTTAATAGAATGGTTCTTTGTTCCGGATCAGAAAGTAAATATATTGTTTCTTTACATTCGTCATTTTCCACGAAATATTCATCCGGTTTTATACCGTCGATAATTTGTTGTGCCTTTTCCTGTGCTAATTTTCTTGCTTTTAAATACAAATCCATCTTTCCGTAAATTAATTTGTTTCCTCCCGCCTGTTTATAATAGAAACAACATCGGTTTGAAAATTAATTACGCAAAAGGGCAATATTTTGAAAAAAAATATGTATTTGTGATAACCATCTAAGAATTAGCGGATTATTCCCCGTGTGAAAAAAGGGAGAATAATAAAATAACGAACATATCCTTCGACAATTTGTTCCTTAGAACGGTTAGTGCTTTCTGTTTTTGAGCATAGACAGTGTTAATCGAGATGGATAAGAGCTCAGCTATTTCCGGGTTTTTATGTCCTTCTAAAGAAAGTCTCATGACTTTGGCACATTCCGGAGGAAGGAGTTTTAGGTGATTGTATAGAATGGCTAATGTTTCTGACTCGAAAATATTTGACAGGATATTGTCTTCTTTTTCATCGAAATTCTGGGCGGTGTAACGTTGGGCTGCCTCGGTGTGTTTATGTTCATTTTTCCAACGATTGCGGATAGATAAATACAAATAGGATTTCAACAGGTCAAAAGATTCGAACTGTTTTTTGTTCTCCAAAACGTTCAAAAAAATATCCTGTAAAACATCATAAGGTAGAACTGTATTGTCTAAAAATAATTTGGAGGCAAAGTAATATAATTCATTATAGAAATGTTCATAAACAAAACAAAAAGCGTCTTCCTCTCTTTTGTTGAATTGTTCCAACAAGTTGCGGTTTAAATCAGGGTATTTGCATGTCGATTGTTGCATTGTTTTGCTTGCATTTAAAAGAGTATATAACAATATGTTGTTTCAATTAAAATGTCTATAGTGTTATGTGAATTGCATTTATAATTATTGTGAAAGTGGCACTATATTGAATGTATTATATCTATCTATGGCTGGTGCGAATGTACGATAAAATTTTAAAATTCCTTCAAAGCGTGGAAAAATTTTAGAATATTTCTTTGGTATTTATATACTTAACTATACAATTATAGCGTAATGTTTTGAATTTAGCAAATAGTTCTTATTTGTTATCTCATTAGAAGTAACTACTTTTACGCTCAAATTTTTAATCCTACAAGTTATGAATGAATTTAAAATAGGAGATGTAGTATATCTCAAATCAGACTCCGAACATAAATTTACTGTATGCGAAGTTTCTAAAGATACGATAAAAGTGATTTTCTTCAACCCCATTACTCAAACATTTTGCTATTCAGAAAGTATAGACAGTAGATTCTTCAATCAATGGATTGATTTGTAATCTGTGTAGATAATAACTTTACTTCTCGGTATATCTTGATACCAAGAAAATAAATAGTAGTGGTGATAAACTTAAATTCCGAAACATCATCACTAAGAGTTTCTTTGCCCGCACGATTGGGGCAATACTCAATTTTCTTTTCAATAATCGCTTTCATACTTCTTGATTGTTATTGTTATAAAAATAATTAGTTGTATTTTTGTGCCCATAAAGGGAGTGCTTGCACTCTCAACAAGAAACATATAGCCTAATCGTCGTCGAACTACCACCTTGATATGAACAGGCTAATTTGCAGGACTTATCCATTGGGTAAAGTGTGTTCTTACGTCATTGACGTAGGACTGCGCCTATGGATAAGTTGGCTGTGGTAGGCCATGACGACGTTAGGCAGTGGTTCTACGTCTTTACGTTTTTACCGTTGCCGTTTTACAGATTATTGTCTAACTAAAATAAAATGTAGAATGGAAACAAGAGTATCTAAAACATTCCTTTTGACGGTATTATTTTCTGTTGTTAGTTTAATGAGTTCTGCACAGACTGTAAGTGCTGATACGTTACCACAGCAAGACAGTATTACTGCCAAAGTAAATAGTACACCGCAAACTGTTTCAGAAAAACGAAAGGCCATGCTTACTCCGGAGTATTACACACAGTTCGTTGGTGCTTCGTTCTTTACTATTGCTACAATAGAAAAAGAATTTGATGTAACTCCCGCACGAATCTTAAACTTAACATTCTTCTACGATTTTGGAGATTGCTTCGTAGGAATGGAAGCCAACAAAGAAGGTGTGGTAATACAAATGACTCTCAGATTGTATGCAGATACTGCCGAGGATTTTATACAAAAAGCTATTGATTACGGTTATAAATATGCGGCTAAAGGAGAAAACGTAAATATACGTTCCAATACTGGGAAATTACTTCCTGATGTTTATGGCACTAAAGTAAAGCGTTATAGCAAAACAACTAAAAATGGGAATGTTTATCTGGAAGTCTCCACAAGCAGTAAATACGCTAATGAATATGAAATAGCAATCTTTAGAGCCAAGTAATTATGAAAGGTTGTATAGTAGCAATTCTATTTATTGTACTTTTATTTTTCGGTCCAGTTGGTTGGGTATGTGCCGCAGTATTGGGTATAATACTCCTTACTTCCGGAAAGAAGAAATAATACGGGGTTAAGGCTCCGTATTATCTTCATCGGGATTAAACTTAGCAGCCTTACTTATCATTGCCGCAAAACTTGGGTCAATATCCTCAAACTTTACTCCTGATGAAGATACAAACTTAGGCTTTTCGGTAGGCTCCATTGTTTTGGCACTTTTGATGCTCCATTCAAGTGCCCATTTAGGAATTATAACGGCAAGTTTTGGGGATGCCCATTGAGCTAAATTAATAGCAATCTGTGGGTGTACCCATATTTCATCAACCCCGTCTTCCTTTTGTATTAAATCAGATTCATTGATACCCGTATCACGTGATAGCTCTACAAGGAATCTTTTTGTAAAACGAATCTGAATATAGTCGGCAAAATCTTTGTCACACGCATCACATATAGCCATAGCGTCCATGTAACCGTCAGACAGTCTTTGCCTGATTTCAATTCCATTTACTTTTTTCATTTCAAAAGATTTCTTAGGCTTTCTCGTTGGCATATATCAAATCTTTATAAGTTATTCTATGATTCAAACAATTCAAGGCACTGTTAAATACCTCTTGCAAAGATAGGGTTCTTTGGTTATATCTCCATGAAAATTCATCCACATATTTTTGTAGATGCTTTTTCGACACCCGGTGATACACTCCTATAATTCCACGTTTCAGTATAGACCAAAATCCTTCTATCGTATTGGTATAGACTTCACCTATTCCATATACACCGTAACAATGGTTTATAAAGGAGTGAATATATTTCTTGGAGAGATTCCCATAATACCATTCATCGCTGTATATGGTACTTCCAGCTTTGATAGTCTTATCAATTTCAGTACGGAGAGTTTTAGCCTTTGTATTTTCTACAACTTTAGCAACAACTTTTCCGCCCCTTTGGAGCATACCGAATACGGGAACTTTATCTTTAAAACTACGACCTCTGCAATGTTTGACTTTCTTATCCTTATGTCGATTCTTGTTTTTGCCACCGACGAAAGTTTCGTCAATTTCTACTGTACCGTCAAGCACCAATTTATCATTTTCTTTGCCAAAACATTTACGAATCCTCTGCAACATTGCCCATGCGGTCTTCTGTGTAACACCAATATCCTTAGATAGTTGCACGGAAGAAATTCCTTTCCTATGGGTCATAAAAAGCCAAATAGCCATGAACCATTTTTGTAAAGGAACAGAAGAACGATAAAACATCGTAAAGGTTCTTGCGTTGAAATACTTGCCGGTGTTCTTACACTTATAATTTCCTCCCTTACATTTATACACCTTAGAATTTGGGTCATAAGGAGAAACTACTTTTTCTCCTTTCCACACTATCCATTCAAGATAGGCAATACATGACTCCTCATCTGGTAATGCTTTTAGTAGGTCGGGCAAAGATTTAAACTGTACTACCATACGCATATATCATTAAAATACATGCAAAGATAGTCATTTATTACACCATTTCAAAATTTTGCTAAATATTATTTAGTCGATTTAAGTATATAATTCCCATTTCTTTAAGGTGTATTATCAATGGGATGAATTTTAATTATTGATAATCAGTAAATTAACTCACATATTGGCGTTATCTCTTCGTTATACTATCTAGGAACGGAGAGATAACGAAGAGATGTAATAGCCTTAACGAACGGATGTAAGGGAAGATATGGTGATGGGGGAGAGAAGGGTAATAAAAAAAGCACTCCTTGCGAAGTGCTTTTTTGCTGTTCTAATCCTGGAATTATAATTTCGGACCTGCGGCAACCAATGCCTTTCCGGCCTCGTTTCCTTCGAACTTCTTGAAGTTCTTGATGAAACGTTCTGATAAATCTTTTGCTTTGGTTTCCCATTCGCTGGCGTTACTGTATGTGTCGCGAGGGTCAAGGATCTTCGGATCAACTCCCGGCAACGCAGTCGGAACCTCGAAATTGAAGAACGGGATTGTTTTGGTCGGGGCTTTATCGATAGAGCCATCCAAGATAGCGTCGATGATACCGCGAGTATCTTTAATGGAGATACGTTTCCCGGTTCCGTTCCATCCGGTATTTACCAAGTATGCTTTTGCTCCTGTTCTCTCCATTTTCTTAACCAGTTCTTCTGCATATTTTGTCGGGTGTAATGACAAGAATGCTGCACCGAAACAAGCCGAGAAAGTAGGAGTCGGTTCAGTGATACCGCGTTCCGTTCCGGCCAATTTTGCAGTGAATCCGGACAAGAAATAGTATTTCGTTTGTTCCGGGGTCAGGATAGATACCGGAGGTAATACTCCGAACGCATCAGCTGATAAGAAGATAACTTGTTGTGCAGCCGGACCTTTAGAGATCGGTTTCACGATATTCTTGATATGATAGATCGGGTAAGAAACACGAGTGTTCTCGGTAACTGATTTATCATTGAAGTCGATCTTTCCGTTAGCGTCCACGGTAACATTCTCCAACAAAGCGTCACGTTTGATGGCGTTATAGATGTCCGGTTCGGCTTCCTTGCTCAAGTTGATAACTTTGGCGTAGCATCCGCCTTCGTAGTTGAACACGCCTTCATCATCCCATCCGTGTTCGTCGTCACCGATCAAAAGACGTTTCGGGTCAGTTGACAAGGTCGTTTTACCTGTTCCTGACAAACCGAAGAAGATAGCGGTGTTCTTACCTTCCATATCCGTGTTGGCAGAACAGTGCATAGATGCGATTCCGCGTAACGGGTTCAGATAGTTCATGATAGAGAAGATACCTTTCTTCATCTCACCACCGTACCAAGTGTTTAAGATTACTTGCTCTTTGGTTTTCAAGTTGAAAACGGTAGCTGTTTCGGAGTTCAAGCCTAATTCTTTGAAGTTTTCAACTTTAGCTTTTGCAGCGTTGAAAGAAACGAAATCCGGTTCCCCGTAGTTCGCCAATTCTTCTTCTGTCGGGCGGATGAACATGTTCTTCACGAAGTGAGCTTGCCATGCAACTTCCATGATGAAACGAACTTTCAAACGGGTACCCGCGTTAGCCCCGCAGAACGTGTCAACCACGTACAGTTTTTTGCCGGACAATTGTTTCACGGCTTTTGCCTTCAAATCTGCCCATGCTTCTTCCGAACAAGGTTTGTTGTCGTTCTTGTATTCGTCAGAAGTCCACCATACAGAATCCTCGCTGGCCTCGTTCTTTACAAAGAATTTATCTTTCGGTGAACGTCCGGTGTAGATTCCGGTCATCACGTTAACTGCGCCAAGCTCGGTCAAATATCCTTTTTCGTACCCTTCCAGTTTCGGGTCTGTTTCTGCCTTGTACAATTCTTCATATGAGGGATTGTGAAGGATCTCTTTCACATCCGTGATTCCATAAATACTTAAATCTAATTTTGCCATAGCAATAAATTTATGTTAGAAATTAATTAATTCTTTTTTTCTTTAATTCGGCACAAAAGTAGGAAACATTTTGATATAAAAGAACCAATTTCTCCTTTCCCTTGTCCGTTTATGTTTTATTAACACGTTCTTGTTTTCCTATTCTCTCAAGCATATGCTTACACGATCGTATACCTTTTGTACGTTCGTGTCCGTGAACTTGTTACGATCTATGTTTAGAATGTAACTGTCGGTGAATGGGGAGTTTAGTTTTCGATCAATCCGGCTCCTGCCGATGGCGGTTAGTGCCGCGACTTGAAGATAGGGATGATCGGAATTTAAATATTCATTTACCATTTGTTCCACGTTTTCCCGTTTCGAAAGAACCAACGTCCCGAAATATTCCGCGATCTCGAAGTTGTAACAGTATTGTAATAATTGAGTAATTTTTTCTGTAATCAACTCTTGAACCGGGAATAAAAAACAGGCAACGATTTGTTCTTCTCGTTTCTTTGTTCCCCACAATAGTTGTGCCAATCTTAAATCGGGTTGGTATTGTCCGGCCAGATTTTTGAGAGAGAGGTAACTTGCCCCGATCTGTCCCCGCGTGTCAGCTCCTATCCGTTCCATGCTGTCAAGACTTCTTCCGTTTTGTAACCGGAATATTCTTCGGCTGACTTCTTTAAAGAGTTGCTCTACTTTTTTATCTATCGGGAAAACTTCCATCACCTTGTCCTGTTTATTTAAAGTAAATGAAAATATTAGCATGTTTATACACGTGCAAAAATAGCTATAAAAAATGAAATCGTGGCGTCAGAGGTTATGTTTTGTAGCATATTCAAACGTTTGTGTAGAAGATGATTAGTTTAAATAATCTGAATCTGTTAAATATTTATTAAGATTTCGATAGAAAGGTAATCTTTGGGAGGATATAATTAATTTCGCTTTCACAAAGACCAATAGAACAAATTTAAAGGAATAAATGATGATCAAATGTTTTTTATGGTTCGTGCCCTGCCTTTTCGTGCTGGCCGGGTTTGCACAGAAAGCCAATTACAAAGAAGCCGAACGTTTTATGCGTGGGAACGCGGAAAAACTGGTAGGATCAACGAAAGTAAGTCCCCACTTTTTGAAGGAAAGCGATAAGTTTTGGTATAGTTACAAAACGGGCGATGGAACCCGTTATTATTTCGTTGACCCGAAGGCGAGGATTCACCGGGAGTTATTCGATCGGGAATTTATGACTGCCGAGATCAGCAAGTATACCCACGGACCGGTGAATTATAAAGAACTACCCGTGCGGGCATTGGTTTTTAAAGAAGATGAGAAAACATTGAAGTTCGAAGTGGATACTTTCCGTTTCGAATATAACATTTATACCAATCGGTTGGTGAAAATAGATTCTGCCCGGAAAAAGCCGGATACAACTCCCAAGAAATCGAACGGGCTGGAGGGAACGTATTCTCCGGATAGTACTTATATCGTTTACGCGAAAAGTCATAACCTGTATATGCTTTCCGTGAAAGATTCCGTGGAAACCCAGATCACGACGGACGGAGAATTAAAATACT
Organism: Butyricimonas sp. BSD2780061689_150309_C8; assembly: GCF_015560935.1. Lineage (NCBI taxonomy): Bacteria > Pseudomonadati > Bacteroidota > Bacteroidia > Bacteroidales > Odoribacteraceae > Butyricimonas > Butyricimonas sp. BSD2780061689_150309_C8. The sequence goes on along the minus strand of NZ_JADMSV010000012.1, from coordinate 52,034 downwards.
CTTATGCCTACGGTGATACGGATACCACGAGTAAACGGGTGTCTGCCCGGGTGACTTGGTTCGAGAATTCTGAACGCTTTTACGTGCGTCGCTCAGACCGGAGAAAGATCAAAACGCTTTATGTGGTTAATAATTTGAGTTCCCGTCCGACGTTGAACGAGTATGAGTACGTGATGGCGGGAGATCAGGAGGTGCAACACGAGGAATTATTCTTGGTGGACACGACTGATAAGAAATTGATCAAAGTACCGGTTGAGAAATGGCCGGATCAGACGTTGAGATTATTTACCCCGGGAAAAAAGGTCAACAGTCTTTATTTCCTGCGCAAAAAGAGAACTTGTGACGAGATCGATTTTTGTAAGGTGGATTTGAAAACGGGGGAGGTGAAGGTGTTGATTAACGAGATTAGTAAGCCTTATTTCAATAATGATTTCTTCCATCTTTCCTTGTTGAACGAGGGGGAAGATATTATCTGGTGGTCGGAGAGAACGGGTCACGGGCATTTCTATCATTACGATGGCGAGGGAAATCTGAAGAACGCGATTACGGCCGGGAACTGGACGGCCGGGAAGATGGTTAAGATTGATACCGTGGGACGCACCATTTATTTCGGGGCTTACGGGCAGGAGAAGGGGGCGTGTCCCTACTATGCCCGGGTGAATAAAGCCCGGATTGACGGGAATGGTCAAGTGGAGGTGCTGACTCCCGAACAGGCCACTCATGAGGCTTATTTTTCGAAGTCGGGACGTTATTTCGTGGATAATTATTCCCGTGCGGACTTGGAACCCCGGAGCGTGTTGCGGGATAACAAGGGAAAGGTGATTCTGGAATTGGCATCACCCGATTTGACCCGGCTTTACGAGGCCGGATGGAAGATGCCGGAGCCTTTCACGGTGAAGGCTGCCGATGGGCATACGGATTTGTACGGTTTTATGTGGAAGCCTTTTGACTTCGATTCAACCCGGCGTTATCCGATTATTTCGTATGTTTATCCCGGACCGCAAACCGAGGCGATTCCGTTGGAGTTTTCCGTGACGGCAGCTTATAATGTTGGTCTGGCACAAGTCGGTTTCGTGGTGGTAACTTTCGGTCACCGGGGAGGTAGCCCGATGCGGGATAAATGGTATCACACGTTCGGGTATAATAATTTGCGGGATTACCCGTTGGCGGATGATAAGTGCGGTATAGAGCAGTTGGCTGATCGTTTTTCTTTTATTGATAAGTCCAAGGTGGGTATTTTCGGACATTCCGGTGGAGGTTTCATGTCTACTGCGGCGTTATGTACTTATCCCGATTTCTACACGGCGGCTGTTTCGTCGGCGGGAAATCATGACAATAATATTTATAACCAATGGTGGGGAGAGACGCATCACGGGGTTCGGGAGGTTAAATCTTTCGAGAAGAAAACCGTGAAAGATTCCATCACGGGGAAAGATACCACGATTTCCGTGGAGAAGATCAAGTTCGAGACGAAAATCCCGACGAATATCGAGCTGGCGAAGAATTTGAAAGGGTATTTGATGCTGGTGACGGGTGACGTGGATAATAACGTGCATCCGGCGAATACCTTGCGTATGGCAGATGCGTTGTTGAAAGCGGGAAAGAATTTTGACTTGGTGATTTTACCGGGACAAGCTCACGGTTTTATGGGCATACAACAGGCTTTCTATCAACGGAAGATGTGGTTCCACTTCGCGAAACACTTGCTGGGGGATTATTCGTCCGATCAGTTCCGGGAGATTGATGCTTATATGCGGTTGTGAGGCAAATGCTAACGCCTTGATTTTATTACACAGGTTATAGGATTAGAAATAATTCCCGAAGAGGGAGAGTTACCCAGCTCTCCCTCTGTTTATAGAGGGAGTACCCGAAGGGGGAGGGAGTTCGTGCTATATTATCCCGTTGGCGATCCTTTGTCTATCGATAGGCTATGACAAGAACACAGCATCTTCATAGCATGAACATAGCAAGATCAATCTCTTATGTATTTGCCGTGTTTTTGCTTTGTCATTACTTGGCATTTGTCATAGTTTATCCCTAGTTTACCCGTGGAGCAATGTGGGACGAGCGTCGAGATTGATGCTTCTACGAAGATTCTGTAATAGAAATAGGAAGGGGGAAAATGGATCGTCCCCCTTCCTGCACGAAGTCTTTTCACTGGTTGCAACTGTGAAATGTAAGTCCGGACTTCGTGTTGGTCTGAACCAAGTCAACGATGAAAATTCTAAATTGTCTTATTTGATGTCGGGGCAAAAAGTAACAGGGGAAAATAGCCGGATCAATGCAGGTTCCGGCTACTCCTGTTTCTATATCCCGGTCAATAAAAAATCCGGACCGAGCAAGTCAATCCGGAGTATGGCATAACGGCTCGGGATTGACTTAATTCATGGAAGTAGCGATCTGTCAACATGAAAAAAGCAACCCCACGCCGCTATAAGTATAATTCTGAAAGAATATACGTGTAACAAACGTGAGTGTTGCAATCCCATTTTCCATTGACATTATGTCTGAATCGCTACTTCTGGAAAATGAACATTTTAACCTCAACATCATAATCGGATTTATGGCGGCTCTCCGCTCAATCCTTAATACAAAGGTATGATTTTTTTGATTTATTACAAGCTGTTATATCAATTTTTAGTTGTTTGTTTACGTATATAGGAGTTGTTCAGGCTGGTTTAATCGCTTTTTAATATCAGTTTTGTAACCGATATAATAGAAAAATAAATGCAGATAGGGGGTATGTGGATTAAATATGATAACAATAAAGACGAGTTCGACTTGTCTTTATCTCGTCTGTAAATCGTCTTTGTCTCGGCTTTAATTACTTAACAGGGAATTATTACGGTAGTTTATGGTACTAATTGGGGAGATGGATTTTATAGGTACGATTGTAGGAAAGTATGTTATTATTAGATGAAAAGGGGCTGTCCCCAAAGTCATTTCTCAAACACCCTCCCGGCTTCGGGGTATTGAGCCTGCAAGCAGTCTCGAATCGGCTCTCGCCGATTTCCCTGTATAAACAAAGGGAGAGTTGAAATACTCCTTGTCTTCGGGAAGAGTCACCAGCACCTCCTCTGTTTATAGAGAAGGTGGCACGAAGTGACGGAGGAGTTCTTGAAATAAAATGGCTTTTGGGACAGCCCTTTCTTTTATCGATATGTTTGTCCTACGAAAGGTAAGTTTAGGTAACGATATAAGGCCAATGATAACATGGGTTTTTCAAACATGGGCATACTTGCCAGTACGGCATAAGCTTGCTTGAAATCCTCCCGTTTGGCATGGGCTGCAGCCAGATATAGTAAATTCTCTTGACAAGGCTGTGCTTTCATGGCAAGGTCGGCAATCCGTATCACCTCTTCAACTTCTTTATCCACAACAGGCGCATTCCGAAAATAATCGGCAATAATCATCGTGTAAAAAAGCTGACTATACAGGTAGCGGTGTTCGTCCCCACATTCTTGTACTAATGGTATGATAGCGGGAATTGCTTTTCCGAATTCATGGTTAAAGAGCTGTTCCTCGATTGCCAAGATGTTGCAATACATGGTAGACAAAGGGACGTCTATTTCTTTTAGTTCGGTAATGTATTGTTTGTACTCTTCCGGTTTCTCGTTATGTATGATACTTCCGACACGAACAATTGCCCGATAGAGATTGATCCAAAAATTATCATCGTATTTTTTATACACGTCAGCATGTCGAATGAGTTGCTCCCGGATGGTCTTGTCAGGTGAACGCATAAAGGACCTTAATACCGAATAGGCATCTTGCGAGAGTAATTCTTCGGGTGAGAGTCCGGATAAGTAATCCCTTAGACAGGTTTCGGCTTGATCCGGATCGATTTTGCTTAGGTTTTTGAAGACATAAGAACGGACGAGTTCAATGGAGCGTTCCCCTTTGTCCCACCGTTCTTTCATTGCAGCTAATTGTTTGGGGAAATCCGATTCTTTTGCTTCTTTCCCCTTCTTTATAAATGTTTCAGCTTCTAGGTAACCCACGTGTAAATCCAGTAAGTCTCCGTTTTCATCTAACCAGAAAAAAGAAGGGTAACCTCCAGCCTTATATTTTGCGAAAAAAACGTGTTCTCGTTGCTTTTCTGCATCTAATTTTATACAAATGAAAGAAGTATTGTAGTATTCTCCCACTTTGGTGTTTGTGAAGACATTTTTGGCCATCATTTTACATGGTCCACACCAGGAGGTGTAAACATCCACGAAGATACCTTTTTTTTGTTCTTTCGCTTGTTTTACAATATCATCAAAATCACCGGAACTGAATATGATCCCCTGTGCAGAGGCAAGCTGCACAGAGAATGAGATCATTATTAATAATATAATTTGTTTCATGTTATTCGTACTTTTCTTCTACATCAATTACTTGATCACAGAATCCGGATAGTCGATATACCGGATCTGCATGGATTCCTCCAACGGTTCCTAATTCATAATAAGCAACTCCACCTTTTTGGTTGCCTGATATTTTTTGATCTTGGATATACAGGCGGATTTGTTGTGTTGTTTTGGTTGCGAGCGGATTTTCAGGCGTTGGATCGGGGACGAGGATGTCACTTAATTTCATTCCGGTGATGGAGAAATCATCTTCTAGTCCGTTTATAATCTGTGCTTCCAGATTATTGGTTACGCCTTCTCGTAAATTACTTAAAGCGATAGCGTATACGCTGTTTCCTGTCGAATAAAAAAGAAGGTCTTTCATTCCTTCAAGCGAAGCGAAATGAGTTGCTTCCTGAAGATGAGGTGCAACTTCCGGGGTTATGGCTATTTTGGCGAGGCTAGTTCCCCGGTTATCAGACGTGATCTTTATTTTGAATAGATAATTTTGCTGATTTTCTTTGTGACGTAGTAACATCCAACATTCGTTATCTGCGGAAAGTAGTCCTCCCGCCAAATACTCCATGTTCGTTCCCATATTATTGCAATCGAAATAGTTCAGATCGCCCGTTTCTGTTTTTAGTTGCTTTAAAGGAGCTTTGTTCCATGCTGAGTTATTATGCACGAGAATACGTCCGTTTAATTCGTCATAGAAAGCGGGTCCACTCGACGATTGAACCATTCCGGTTCCGATTTTGTATTCTGTCGAACCTTCGACTACAACCATTGGTGCATCCCAAGTCATTGCACCCATGTTTGTTCCCCGTTTGAAGACTTGATCGCTGATGATTAAATAGTCAACACTTCTCGAACTGCTCTCCACGTGTAATTGGGGTGAATAGATTCCGGTTTCGGGACTGAAAGTTATTGCGCTTTCAACAGTTCGATTACTTTTCATAGAAACCGGATTGAGAAAATAACCGCCCGTTTCATTTTCGCATAACACCAAAACCTCTTTCATTTGTGGTTGGTATTTATTGGGATTTAAGGCATAAACTCGTACCGGATTTTCTAATTTTGTTCCGTTAGCTGCTTCGAAAATGTTTTTTACAAATGTTTTCTCAGCATCGTCTACCATAAAATGGAGTGCGTAACTTTCGTTTTCTTTACATAGTAGAAGAGTTCCTTTCGTGAAATCTGAGAGTACTTCCAGTTTCATTTTTTTCCGGTAATAAACCCCGGTTGATAGATCTGTAATCTTTACGACTAGGGAATAATCCTCGCCAGGGGTCAGAATTTTCGGATCCATGAAGGCATTCAAGTCTTTGGTTTTACCTAGCGTGTCTGCCTGTGTTCTCGTGGTAGGAGTGTAGGTATACCATGCATAACTTAATTGAGATTCATCACCGGTGCGTGTTGTGATTGGAAGAGGAATTTGTAGATAACTTCCCAGTTTCGCACTATATTTTTCCTGTAATGCTCCTATTGTAACTTCGTTTAATTCTTCTATTCGAGTATTGCTTTTGTCATCCACACATCCTATAAGAGAAGATAGGATTGTAAACCATATAAGTAAATTTCGTTTCATGTTCATTCTTGATTAAAATGGGTCCCACACTTCTATTTTTTTCCCGTTTTCGTCCACTTCATTGTGAGTGGCGTAATAGTAACAGACTGTTCTTCCTTGTGTCATAAAATAACTGTAGCTGCCCGGGAATGTGGCAATTTCAGCCATCGTGAGTGGAAAGTCGTGTCCCATTACCTCGATACATTTCTCGTGTTTCACTTGGGAGTATTCACCAAAGTAAATGATTAACAAATCTTCCCAATAACTGGGTTTTACAAGTTTGTTGGTGATCCTCACGTACACGCGGGATTTATCCTCGTAAGCGACATCAATATCCTCTGTCGGGATAAGTTGAAGTGCTATGGTTAATATATCATCATCTATGTCTGTTCCTCCCTGTATCAGGTAGATAGGTATTTTTATTTCTCCTTTACCCAGTTCAAACCAGTAAGAATCTTCCATTTCGTAGTAGATTCCTTCTTGGGCAGTCGTTTGGTCTTTGTCTATTTTTAAGCCTATCGGGGTTCGGGTTTCAAAGCTTTTTCCGACCAGTTTAGCTGTTAAATAAATGGTATCTCTGTCCTCTTTCGTCATGCGGAATGAATATGTCACGCTATCCTTGCCTGTTACGTAGTCAGGGAAAAATACCGAAGGTTTTGTCGTGTATATCAAACGATCATTTTCGTGACACCCGATACAAAGGATCGTGAATATATATATCAGTATTATATTTCTTATCATAGCTTTTCATTTAAAAGTTATTTTGATTACATGTTCCCGTAGTCCAATTCGTCGGTAGGAACGGGAAGCTGATACACTTTATTTTTATCTGTCAGGTTCACGTTGCTGAAAACCCCGATGCGCCCTAGGTTCATTCGTTTGTAATAAAAGAACATTTGTCCTTCAGCAATAAATTCTTTTTGGTACTCTTTGGCAATTTCTGCATCTAGGTCCGTAATGTTTTCTAAAGCTACCAATCCCCGGTGTGCCCGGATTTTATTTAGATATGCTAGGCCATTGTTTCCGGAGGCACATTCTGCTGCAATTAAATATACTTCGGATAATCTTACGATAGGAATATATTTCGCATTTTTATATTTAGCCGGCATCCAAGATGAGCTGACATCAGTAGGTTGGAACCATAATTTCAGGCGATAGTCATCATCTCCGGCCGAAACAGCTTGGTACAGGTTTGAGACTTTCGTGGCAGTGAAACATAATGCAGTGGCACTTGAACTAACCCCGTAAGCAATTGCATTTTCTCCGAAATATGAAGAGATGTCATCCTCTAGCTTTTCAATATTCAACCGGAACAGGATTTCATTTTTAAATAATCGGTCGTTTTCACTGGCAGAAGTTGTCAGGCTTAGTGGAGCCATAGGTTCTTTCGTATTTTCATTTATGATTTCATGAACTGCTTTCAAGGCGTTTTCTTTGTCTCCTATGTAATTGTACGCTCTGGCTTGTAATGCTGCTACCGTGAAGTAATTCATGCGGCTGTGACGTTCTTTTTGTGTGGAATCACGTTTTTCGTAGAGTTGTTGATATGCCGGTCCGAACCAATCGGAATTAGCTAACATGATTCGGGCAGAATCCAGATCTTGTGTGACCCGATTTACAAAAGAGCCGAGAGGAAGGGCGGCTTGAGCCACGTTCGTGTAAGTGTCTGCGTAAGGTATAGCTTGTTGTTCCAACCCGTCGGCAGGCGAGGGGCCGAATAGGCGTAACAAGTCGAAATGTAGAAATGCACGCAATCCGAATGCTTCTCCTTTTACGACTCGATAGTGTTGCTCGGAAGCAAATACGTTTTTGTTTTTATCAGCGTATTCCAATAGTACGTTTAAGTTGACAATGGCTTTGTAATGTCCTTTCCAAATAGATTTTAGACGAGTTTCTTCTTGTGTATCCGTATAATCATATCCTTTTGTTTTATAATAGTTATGTGTCTGACTCGTGATTTTATCGTAATATTGAGCCATTACATCCAAGTACCCAAAGGACAGTTCCCTACCGTAAGCCGATGGGGTAACCATGATCGAATAAACCCCGGTCAATACATCCCAAAAGCCATTTTCATCTTTGAACAGGTCATCCGACTTCACGTCTGATTTTGGGGATACATCGAACCATTTCTCGCATGAACTCATAGTTAAACAAGTGAGAAGGGCGATAATTATGATTTTCATATTTTTCATAACTTTGGTATCTTTATTTATTACATTGTTTAAAAAGTAACCTGCAAGGAGAGTGTGTAGGTACGAGCGAAAGGATAAACTGTTCCTCGTTCCATTTTCACTGTCGATGCTCGGAATATATCATTACCGATGGCCGTTACTTTCAATGATTCCATTCCGAGACGGCGTAATTTTTCTACCGGGAAACGATACGAGACACTTAAAGAAGAAAGTTGTACGTAGTTTTCTTTCTCTATAAAACGTGAGGTCGGCATCGTGGTTTCCGTGTTGTCGATCGCTTTAAAACGGGCGATATCTCCTGCTTCTTTCCAACGATCATATAAGACTCTACGATCGGCGTTATTTTTGGGGTTGACGTTTTCAACCTTGTCAACTAATGTCTGGTTATATATGTCGCCCCCGATGCTATATTTGAAAAAGGCATTGAGTTGGAATCCTTTGTACATGAACATTGTACCGAAACTTCCTTCCACGTCGGGATCTGTACAACCCAAGGGCTTATAATTGTCCGTACTCCATTTATCCACTTTATTCCCTTGTTGGTCTAGGAAAATTTCCTGTCCACTATTCGGGTCTATTCCTAATGATTCATTAGCCCAAATGGCATTGATGGATTTCCCTTTTTGATAGCGGACCACGGGGCGATTACTTTTTTGGTCATCATCGGCATTATTTACCTTATCATCTTGCATACGATTGTAAGCGGCCAAAGCATCATTTAATTTTAGGAGTCGATTCCGGTTACTCATCAGGCTGACAAATAAATCCCATTGTAGTTCCTTGCCCGTGTCCCGGATTACAGATCCCCGAATGTTTGTTTCAATTCCTTGGTTTTCGACTTCCCCGAGGTTGTCTTTGTATGAATCAAAACCTGTTGAGGGTGCTAATAGAACATCGATTAGCAAGGCTTTGGAATCCTCTTTATAAAAATTCACGTAACCGGACAAGCGACTTGTGAAAAGGGCAAAGTCTAGCCCTATGTTACGTTTTAGGTTTTTCTGCCATTTCAAATCAGTGTTCCCATAACTTTTTAATAATGCGCCGATGCTACCGTTGTAAGTAATACCGTCCACTAAATCGTCTTTGTAGGAGAACATACGGATGGACTGGAAAGGATAAAAATTTTGTCCTCCGGTACTTCCAATAGACCCTCGTAATTTTAAGTTATTTACTATACGAGAGTTTTCAAACCATTTTTCACGATGTATATTCCAGGCAATTCCGATAGAACCGAATGTCCCCCAGCGTTGATTTGCCCCGTATACAGAGGAGCCATCTGTCCGGATGGAAAGGTCTAATAGATAGCGATTATCCCAGCCGTAATTGACATTTCCAGCAAATCCCATTAAACGACTTACCTCGTAGTCTCCTGCAGGTTTGGCTCCGTCTTGGAAAGCTGTTCCCATACCAAAATGGTCCATTTGTTCATTGGGGTAATTTACCGCCGTAACAGAATAACTATCGATGTTACTTTCTCTTACATTCCAAACTGCTGCTAAATTTATATTGTGTTTCATGAATGAGCGGGCATAGTTGAACACAATGTTTGCATCATACGTGAATGTTTTTTGTTCTCCTTTCTGGTAGCTTCCTTTGTATTGTGTCGTTGCAAAATCCGTGTGTGTAGCCGGTTTGAAATCGTCGGTATTTTCTTGTTTGCTGTTTAAGGAGAATTTCCCGCGTAAAGTCATTCCCTCCATGATATTCCATTCTATCGAAAAATTGTTGTTAAATTCGCTATACGTGGATTCATTACGAGTTTTTTTGGCAGCATTGTATAACGGGTTTGTTACGAGTACATCTCCGTCAAGAGTCGGTTCGTAGAGATATTGTTTCACATTCCCGTTTTCATCATACGGATGGAAATAAGGATTTTGATAAGTGTAGGTCGTGAATGAACCGTAAGGAGAGTTTGTACCCTTCACGTTAGAATATGTCAGGTCATTGATGAAACGCAAGTTTTTATAGTTGTATTGTAATTTACTTCCAATTCCTACGGTCCTTCTTCCTGATTTTTTCATAACTCCATCCGTTTTGTTGTAATTTACGGAAAGAGCGTAACGGATAGACGAGTCACCACCCTCTATTAATAAGAAATGTTTGTGCCCGAATCCCAGATCTTTTATCGGTTTGCTGAGCCAGTCTGTATCAATACCCTCTTGTACCCATTTTAATCTTTGATTGTAAAGATCTGTATATCGGTCTCCCATTTCGATGTTGGAGTGAGTGTATAATTTTGCCAGACGTTCATATTCCAGTTTCTCGGTGGCATTCATTAGGTCATAGACACTTAAATCTGCAAACGAAAAATCTCCGGAAAAGGTATAATTTAATCGCAATTTACCAGCTTGTGGTTCTACCGTTTCAACAACGACTACCCCGTTTGATGCCCTTGATCCGTATATGGCTGTTGCGGCGGCATCTTTTAATATGGTGATTGAGGCTACCCTGTTGGGATCTAGGTCGAAAATCTTTTCAGCATTGACTTCGAATCCGTCTAGGATGAATGTTGGCATATTGGGTGAATTTTCGTATTCCGATTGCAGACTTCCTCCACCTCGGATTGTAAATTCTGGAATAGTGTTCGGATCGCTACCCATTTCAATATTATCCAGTAGTTTGAATGACGGGTCTAGTACGGAGAGTGTGGATAGAACGTTGCCGGAAGATACCATGCGTAATTTGTCTCCGGTAAAAGAGGTTGTGGCTCCCGTGTAACTTTCTTTTTTACGGTTATAATATCCCGTGGATACTACGACTTCTTCCAAAGTTTCTATGTCTTCTTCTAGGGTTACGTTTATTTCCTTTTGATTGTTTATTTTCACTTCTTTTGATTGCATTCCGATGAACGAGAATATTAGCACTAGATCTTGCTGTTCAGGTAAAGTTATTTTATATCTTCCTAGACTATCTGTAACAGCACCGATAGATGTTCCTTTGACTAATACGGTTACTCCAATCAGCGATTCACCTTGTTTATCTTTCACGATTCCGGTTATAGTAACTTTTTTTTGTTCTTCCCTTTTCTGAGGGGCCTTCATTAAAATTACAAATTCCCGATTGATTTCGAAGGTTAGGCCTTTGTCTGAAAGTATTTTTTCGAGTAGTTCTTCCAGTTCGATTTTTCCAAAATTTGCATCGACCTTTTCGTTTTTGTTCAACATGTCATTATTGTACATAACGATACAGCCGGTTTGTTTACGGATCTCCTGAAACAACTCTTCGAAAGTGGTTTCTCCCATTTTCATGTTTAGGCGGTATTGTGCCATTATTGTCGCATTTCCTCCTAGCATGAAACAAAATAAAAATACAATTGTCAGTCGCATAGCTAAGAATAATTTCCAACGTTCATTTTTTATAAAAACGAACCCTGTGAGTGGATTTTTTTTCATACATTTGTACTTTAAGTTAATAAAACTTGATTTGGACCGAAAGGTGGTGCGAACACCTGACGGTCTTTTTATTTCTGAAATACTTGAATTACATTTCCGTTTACTTTAAAATAGACATTTGAAGTTTTCTCTATGAATTCAAGCATGAATTTTAGAGTGTTACTTCGCTTTATGGCTCCTGTAAATTTGAATTGACGTGTCGTTTCATTCACGAAAAAGAAGTCTACATCGTACCAGCGACTAAGTTGAACAATTAGCTGTCCCAGCGGCATATCGTAAAACTCAAACATCCCTTCTTTCCAAGATACATAACTGGTAATATTTACTTGTTGTTTTTTCATTTCTTCGGAAATATTGTTGGAAACAGCCTGCCAACCTGGCTCTAAGATACATTTCTCGTTCTGGTTGTAAACCTCGACTTTTCCTTGAACGAGGGTTATGGCTGTAAGCTCCTCGTCCTCGTAGGCACTGACGTTGAATGATGTCCCGAGTACTTTTGTGTTCGTGTGTGGTGTGTGTACAATAAAAGGGTGAAGGGAGTCTTTTTTTACTTCAAAATAAGCCTCCCCTTTCACGTGGACTTCCCGTGTATTACCCATGAATCGGACGGGGTATTTTAATTCTGTTTCAGAATTTAACCATACTTTCGTTCCATCAGATAAGGTAAGAATATATTCTCCGCCACGAGAAACAACAAGGGTATTGAATTCCATATCTTCATCTAATTCCCGTGTCGCAAAAGAATCGGTAATTTCATATTTTAATCCGGAAGATTCTTCGTCTTTGATGATAGTATGTTTAGTTTCTAGCTCGAAGTTATTGTTCGTGTGTAATAGAACTTTTTTCCCGTCATTAAGGATAAGAGTGGCTTTGGGACTACCGGTTTTTACTTGGGCTAGGTCCATTGTTGTTTTCTCGGGAAGAGGTTCATAAGAAATGAATTTTATTATGGCAAAAAGAAACAGACAAGCTGCTGTAACTCCTGATATGAAGTGTTTCCAATGAATAGATTTCTTTTTACTTATTAGTCGGGAGTTTAATTTTTCTCTTCCTTTCTTGGAATCAATCTGTTCCCATGTTTGGGCGTATGTCAGTTGGTAATGGGTCCGGCTTAATTTTTCGAATAGCTCTTTATTTTCTTCGCTTGTGTTTAACCAGCTTTGAATGAGTTCTATTTGTTCCCGTGAGGCTTTTCCTCTCCAACATGCTTGAATGGCTTGAAATATGTTATCGCTTATTTCCATCTTTCCATGTAACTTTTATTAGTTAAACAGATTTTTGGTTTGGGCGGGTGAATGAATTTGGGAAAAAAATTGAGAGGAAAAAATATGTGTCTGATAAATAGATGATTAGAAGGCGTTTTATTGAAACTTTCGAGGAAATAACATGAAAAGAAGGAATATTTTTTTATATCCTTTTAATTCAGATCGTAATTCTTTCATTCCTGCTTTCAATAATGTTTTTACAGTATTGATGGAGACGTCTAATTTATTTGCCGTTTCTTGGTATGTACATCCTTGGCACATGACTAATTGAACAACACGTTGTGTTTTTTCAGGAAGTTTCCGAACAGCAGTCAAGACTGTTTCGATGGCAGTTTCGTCTAGTTGATTGGATTCCTCTTCGGCAATAGAATAATGAGGTAAATCTAATTGTTCTGTAAATAATCCTTGTTTGGCTATTTGGTTTATGCAAGCGTTTTTTACAATAGTGAAAAGAAAAGTGGAAAGAGCATGGGGATGAATGTGTCTGTAAAGTTCCTTTTCCCATATTTTTACGAATTGTTCTAGTACAATGTCCTCTGCCTCTGGTAAATCATGAAGCAGAGTATTGGCGAATAGGACTAAAGGTTTATAATACCGTTCGAATAAGGTATTCATGCCTTGTTTTTTCCCGGCTTGTAGTAAAGCTATTATTTGTGCATCACTGACGCTCATATCATATCCCCGTGTTTTGTACAAAAATAGGAATAATTTATTTTGTTGAAAGAGAAAAATTACAAAACCTTATTGATCAATTGTTCTATTTTTTGAATGAGTTGTTCAGTTGACAGGTTCATTTGCTCAACGGCCATCCAAGTCACGATGTTTTTCCGGTTGACAAGGTAGACTCGGGGAATGGTGCTATTGGCAAAAAGGGAAAAGACTTTTTCGTCCGGGTCAAGGTAGAACGGCATCGTGAAGTTTTGTTCTTTCCAGAATGCGTTGACGACTTCGGCTGTTTCCCCGCGGGAGATGGTGACGAGTCGGAAGGTGGGCTGGTCTTTCAGTTCATTCCACACGCTGTCAATCTTCGGGAGTTCCCGCTTGCAATCGCCACAGGTGGTAACGAAGAAAACCAACAGGGTTGTGTTTCCCGATAAATCTTCACTATGAAGTTCTTCTCCGGTTGCGTTTTTCACGGTGAATTCCGGTAATTTGTCGTTTTCTTCGATGTAATTTATAACATCCTCTTTTTCGTCTTTAATACAAGAAAGAAGAAGTAATATAAATGCAAGTAACGTGACGAATATTGTTTTCATCTTTTACGAATTCAGTTTCAATTAGACCGTGAAATTAGCGAATAACATCGAATTATAAAAATATTACGTATTTTTTACCTTGTGAAGTAAGTATATATACACAAGCGGGGAGCCAGGAAATCGTGTATGTTTGTATGCGGTAAAAAAGAAGAATAGTATGAATAAGATATTGCAAGAAGATTTTGACTTGACTCCGTGTATGGTTGCCGGATATGAAAGTTTTATGGGTGGTTTGTTGAATATCGTACATTCCGGGCCGATCTGCGAGAGCGTGGGAGAACAGATCAAGTCGTATGTGCTGGATTTTGTTCAAAATCACCCGTTGGATTCTTTTGATCGCTTTTTGGATGAGACCTACATGCGGAATTATATTGGCAGGGACGAATCCGGTTGGGAGGCTATCGTGATGTCGTGGAAGAAAGGAAACCGTACGGCCATTCATGCTCATCCCCAGTTTGCTGGTTACACGTTTGCCGATGGGGAATTTTTGGTTGAGGTTTTTGAACCTTTTAAAGAGGGGATCCGTCTGGTTCAAGAGATGACAATTAGCGATATTCACGGGTTATATGCTATCGGCGAGGCCGGTAAATTCAACAATCATATTCACCGGATTACCTGTTTAAGCGATACGGCTCACAGTTTACACGTGTATTCGGACGATGCGTTGAAAGGGGAAAAACTGGACGAACAAGTGATTTATTAATTTTAGGTTTTGGATTTTAGCTCCTATCGATTAAGTGATTTAATGATTTTCGATTAAGTGATTTTAATCACCCAATCATCGAATCGGCAATCACGGAATCTTTTTCATTCTAAACTCTAAATTCTACATTACTTTAAACTTTTCTTCATTTTCAATTGTAAAATATTATTTTTGTCGGCGTGTGTAAATGTTAGTAATAAATTAATAGTATGAGTGTGACAACAGAAAAGAAAGAGAAAGTAAAGTTTAGTAAAGCGTTTTGGGTTGCCAACACGGTAGAATTGTTAGAGCGTGCCGCTTATTACGGGGTGTTCGTCGTGATCACGTTATATTTGAGTAACGTCTTAGGATTCACGGATATTCAGGCGGCGACTATCGCGGGAGTTTTTTCCGCTTGTTTGTATTTATTGCCGACATTTTCGGGTGCGCTTGCCGATAAGATCGGTTTTCGTAAGTCAATGTTATTGGCGTTTACCTTATTGTCGTTAGGTTATTTGGGATTGGGATTATTCCCGAATTTTCTGGCCTCGACGGGATTGGTTGAGTATGGTTACGTGACAAAGTTTACGGGATTGCAGGAAAGCGGTTATCGCTACGGGATTATTCCGATTATGATTCTGATTATCGTGGGAGGATCATTCATTAAGAGTGTGATTTCCGGTACGGTGGCCAAAGAGACGGACGAGAAAAATCGGGCAAGAGGGTTTGCTATTTTTTACGGGATGGTGAATATCGGAGCTTTCTCCGGAAAGGTTCTTGTCACCCCGTTACGTGATGCCATGGGGCATGAGGGGATGATCGTGTTAAATTATTTCTCCGCAGGAATGACTTTTCTCGCGTTGATCGCGATTTATTTGTTTTACAAGAGTGATAAACACGCCGGGGAGGGAAAGACTTTCGGACAGATATGGACGGCTTTGGTGAAAGTTTGTACTAACGGACGGTTGATTGTTTTGATCTTGATTATTACCGGGTTCTGGATGGTACAACATCAGTTGTATGCCACGATGCCGAAATACGTGACCCGTTTGGCGGGAGAGGCAAGTGCTATCGGTTGGTATGCTAACGTAAATCCTTTGGTGGTCGTGTTGACGGTGAATCTGGTGACTTCGCTGATGCGTAAAAAGTCAGCTTTGTTCTCCATGACTTGTGGTATGTTTATTATGCCGATCTCGGCTTTGTGTATGGCCTCCGGGAATATGTTGGGCGGTGGTGAGATTCTTGGATTGCATCCCGTGGCGTTTATGATGATCGTGGGAATCGTGTTCCAGGGATTGGCAGAAGTGTTTATTTCTCCTCGTTTCTTGGAATATTTCTCTTTACAAGCACCGAAGGGAGAAGAAGGAATGTATTTGGGTTTTAGTCATCTACACTCTTTTTTGTCATCCATTTTCGGGTTCGGGTTGTCCGGGTTCTTGCTGAGTAAATATTGCCCTGCCCGTGAATTATTTAGTAGCGAGGCCGATTGGATGGCTGCCTCTGCAAATGCGCATTACATCTGGTATTACTTTGCGGCAATTGCTTTGGTATCAGCCGTGGCCCTGATTATTTACGGGAAAGTGGTACGTCGGTTGGATGCGAAGAAAGCGGCAGCAACACGATAAAATTCATTTATTAAATAGTAAAGCGTCGGTAGTTTTCCTATCGACGTTTTATCTTGTCTTACTTTGGATTTGTGACAGATTTTATCGTTTTATGTTTGGATCTGTGACAAATATTAGGTGTTTTATGTTTGGATTTGTGCAGATGTTGATTGTTTTTGGAGGAGATATTAAAGAAAGCGTAAATGTTATTAAATCTCTTGTTATTCTTAAAAGTCATTGCGTAATTTGTGTAGCATAAAAAGTGCTGCACAAATTATGCAATAATTATCTTGCTTATAATGAATGATATTCGAGAGAGAGCGTATTGTGTGTAAAACTGGGGATATGGGATTTGTCCGGTTGAAACACTTCCTTTGACGAGGGTACTTGGTCTTGAGTTTTGATATAATTATTTATTGCTATCGTTGTTCCGATAAGGAAAAGAACGATAGCCAAGATTAATGCTCTTATCATAGCTTTCGATTTTAGGTGAATTTGATTTTACGGGAAATGTGACGATAAGGTTACAATGCAGGCCTTTGGCGGTGTTTACTTCATCAGTCCTTTGATTTTTTGTTTTAGGGATTCACCTTTCAGGTTGATAACGATGATTTTAGTTCGGAACCGTGATAAGGCATAGTAAACCGTCTTCTCCAATGGCTTCCAGCCACTCGGATTTGTCACTATCCAGAGAAATACTGATGATTTCCAAACCTTGGGAATTGAATTCATTGTAGAGAGCTACCATTTCCGGATTTGTTTCCCGACAGATCTAGAGTGAAAAGTTCCTTACGGTAACGAATGGTCGGTTTTCTTCGTAAGAATTTCCAAATTCTTTGTTAGCTTTGTGGGAATGATGAAAGATATGAAGACGGTTATAGATTTATTTGAAAGAAGTTGCGAAAAGTTTCCGGATAATCCTTATTTATGGGAAAAGAAAAACGGGAAATTTGCGGCTACATCATATATGGAGGTAAAGCGAGAAGTATTGAACTTTGCGGGTGCTTTGTGCCAATTGGGAATGGACAGGGGAGACCGGATTGCATTGTTAAGCGAAGGCTGTAATGCTTGGGTGTACTCGGAATTGGGGATGTTATACGCCGGAGGCGTGAATGTGCCGCTATCCATAAAGTTGACGGATAACGAAATTGTTTTTCGGGTGGAACACTCTCAGGCTCGTTTTTTGATCGTGTCCGTAAACTTTTTGAATCGAGTTCGGGGAATTGAAGGGCGAATCGGAGGGGTGGAAAAGATTATCGTGATACATTCAGATATAAATGAAGGTAAATACGTGTCCTTTGAGTTGTTACAACGAGAGGGGGAGATTTGGCGGGGAGAATGCGAGAAGTTGTTGAATGACCGGATTCATGCCGTGACGGAGGATGATCTGGTAAATATTTCTTATACTTCGGGGACGACGGCGGAGCCGAAAGGAATCATGTTGTCCCACCGGAATTACGTGACGAACGTGTTGCAATCAGATTCCTTGATACAAATCCCGGCATATTATCGGATATTATTGTTTTTACCATGGGATCATAGTTTTGCCCATACGGTAGGGCTTTACTCTTTTATGTATAACGGGGCCTCGCTGGCTTCTGTCGATTACGGGCAGTCGGGAATGGAGTATTTGCGTAATATCCCGGTGAATTTGCAGGAAGTGAAACCTCATATATTATTGAGCGTACCTGCCTTGGCGAAAAATTTCCGCAAGAATATCGAGGCGGGGATCAAAGGGAAAGGACGTTTTACAGATCGGTTTTATCGTCTGGGATTGAAGATTGCTTATACATATAATGGTTTCGGGGACGATCGGGGACGAGGATGGAAGGTGTTGTTGAAACCTTTGGTGAAATTATGGGACTCTCTTTTATTCTCGAAACTTCGGAAACAGGTATTTGGCGGGAACCTTCGTTTTTTCGTGGGAGGTGGAGCCTTGCTGGATATTGAATTACAGCGTTACTACGCGGCTTTGGGAATTCCGATGTTTCAAGGGTATGGTTTGTCGGAGGCCTCTCCCGTGATCAGCTCGAACACCCCCGGGCGTTATCGTTTCGGTTCTTCCGGGATATTGGTAAAACCGATTGATTTGAAAGTTTGTGATGAGGAAGGACAGGAATTACCCCAAGGACAAAAAGGGGAGTTGTGGATAAGAGGAGGAAACGTGATGGCTGGATACTGGCGAAACGAGAAGAGTACGGCCGAGACGATCGTGGACGGCTGGCTGCATACAGGCGATTTGGGGTATTTACATCCCGATGGCTGGTTGTACGTGCTGGGGCGTTTCAAATCCTTACTGATCGCGAATGACGGGGAGAAATACAGCCCGGAAGGAATCGAGGAAACCATTGCCGAACAGTCGAAATATATAGATTATTGTATATTATATAATAATCAATCCCCGTACACGGCCGGGTTAATTGTCCCGAATAAAACGGCGTTACGGGAGTATATCGAGAGACAGAATGTCGAACCGGATTCCATGGATGCTTACCGGGTTATGTTGAAAAAGATCCAGAGTGAGCTGATGGCTTACCGGGTAGGTGGGAAACACGCTCATTTATTTCCGGAAAGGTGGCTGCCTGCCGTCGTGGCCGTGTTACCGGAGGCGCTGAACGAACAGAATGGTATGATAAATTCGACCATGAAAGTCGTAAGAGCTAAAGTTTATGACCGATTTAAAGAAGAAATCGATTATCTTTACACCCCGGAAGGAAAAGAAATTACGAATAAACGTAACCTTCAGAATTTAAAGCAATTAATATCTTGAATTGAAAGTCAGAAAGTGTAATCATTTTCAATTTTCAATTTTCAATTTTCAATTATTATGAAGCGTCGATCTACGAAACAAGTTAAGATTGGAGAAATATATATTGGATCGGAGTATCCGGTTTTGGTACAATCCATGTTAAATACCGATACGATGAATACGGAAGCTTGTGTGGAACAAGCTATACGGATTATCGAGGCGGGAGGAAAGTTGGTGAGGATTACGGCTCCCGGAATAAAGGAGGCTAAAAATCTGGAAAATATTCACGCGGAGCTACGTCGGAGAGGTTACACGACTCCGCTTTCCGCGGATATTCATTTTAACCCGGAGGCGGCGATTGAGGCTGCCAGACACGTGGAGAAAGTACGTATTAATCCGGGGAATTTTGTGGATAAACGGGCGACTTTCAAAACATTGACTTATACGGACGAGGAATATGCCGCGGAGTTAGAGCGTTTGCGTGAAAAGTTCACGGCATTTCTGGACGTGTGCCGGGAATACGGGACGGCGGTGCGGATAGGTACGAATCATGGATCTTTGTCTGACCGGATTATGAGCCGTTACGGGAACACACCTGCCGGGATGGTGGAGGCAACCATGGAATACCTGCGGGTGTGCCGGGATGAGAAATTTGATGATGTCGTGATTTCCTTGAAATCGAGTGATTGCCGGGTGATGGTTGAGGCCGTGCGTTTGCTTGTGAAGGAGATGGAGAAAGAGGGGATGGATTACCCGTTGCATCTGGGAGTGACTGAAGCCGGAGAAGGAGAGGACGGAAGAATTCGTTCTGCCGTGGGTATTGGTACTTTATTAAATGAAGGATTAGGCGATACGATCCGGGTATCCTTGACTGAGGAACCGGAACAGGAGATTCCCGTGGCGAATCTTTTAAATGAGATTTGTTGTTTACAGGATTTGAAAACGGAACCGATTCACGTGGAAGGGCGTTACTCTCATCCCGTGATTGTAGCGGATATTTCTAAGGTGGAATGTCTTGACGAGGCTGTGATGGCTGGTCTGGATTTTCACGTGGCGACAGAGAATGATCCCGTGTATGGCGATATGTTGCAAGGTGGGATGCGGTCTCCGGAGATGATCTACACGGAGGCATTGGGACCGGAGTTGACGAAATTACCGGATTCCGTGACCGTGGTGGTTCCTTTTGATAGTCTGGATATTGCCCACGTGTATAATCGTAAGGCGGTCGCCTTGATTGATGCCAAAGATTTCGTCCGGCTATCGAAACCCGTGGAGGGGGATGGTATTGTCGTGGAAGTGCGCGACGTGGAAGTGATAAATACCGAGCTTGCCGAAAAGTTGGAACGGGAGAAAAATGCGATCGTGGTGTTGAATCTTGAGCGTCCTTCTAGCACTTTGTATCGTTTGTACTTGGGAGAGTTGAAACGTTTAGGGATAATGAACCGGGTAATTGTACGGGCCATGTTTGACGAGTCGGATTCCAACAGGTTGAGTTTGTGGATGGCAGCTCATCTGGGTGGTTTATTCCTTGACAGACTGGTTTATGGCTTGTGGTTGTCATGTCCCGGTATTCCGGATATGTTCTACGGGGTACATTTGAGTCAGGATATATTGCAATCGGCAGGAGTGCGTCGTTATAAAACAGAGTTTATCAGTTGTCCCGGATGTGGACGAACATTATATAATTTGCAGGAGTCCGTGGCGAAAGTAAAGAAAGCATTTGCTCATCTGAGTCGTTTGAAGATTGCCGTGATGGGGTGTATCGTGAACGGACCCGGTGAAATGGGGGATGCGGACTATGGTTATGTGGGTGCCGGAAACGGGAAAGTGAATCTATTCCGGGGAAAAGAGATGGTGCGTGTGGCCGTGCCGGAGGAAGAAGCCATTGAGGCATTGAAACAATTAATAAAAGAGAACGGAGATTGGAATGACTGATACAAGAGATACCGCACCTTTAGTTTTAGGTACCGAGAAGATCGGAAAATTGTTGATGCAATACGCTATCCCGGCGATTATTGCCATGACGGCCTCTTCACTTTATAACATGGTGGATAGTATATTTATCGGTCATGGAGTGGGACCATTGGCGATTGCGGGATTGGCTATTACATTCCCGTTTATGAATCTGGCTGCGGCTTTCGGGTCGTTGGTGGGGGTAGGGGCATCGACGTTGGTTGCTATTAAATTAGGACAGAAAGACAAGGAGAGTGCTACTCATGTTTTGGGGAACGTGGTGATGCTGAACGGGATTATCGGCTTGGTATTTATGACCGTGGCATTGCTTTTCCTTGATCCGATATTGCTCTTTTTCGGGGCGAGTCCGGACACGTTGCCTTATGCAAGGGAATATATGCAGGTGATTCTGGCGGGAAATCTCGTCACGCATATTTATATGGGGTTGAACGAGGTTTTAAGAGCTTCGGGTTATCCACAAAAAGCGATGGCTGCTACTTTGACGGCTGTTATCGTGAATTGTGGGTTGGATGCTTTGTTTATTTTAGGTTTCGGCTGGGGAATCCGGGGTGCAGCTTTGGCAACCATTGCCGCACAGGTTATTGCTTTAGGGTTTGAAATCCACCATTTTTCAAGGAAAAAGAGTTTTTTACATTTCCAACGTGGAATCTTCGGGTTGAAACGTCAGATCGTGGGAGGAATGTTGGCCATCGGGTTATCTCCTTTCTTGATGAATCTTTGTGCTTGTTTTGTTGTGATCTTGATCAACAAGAGTTTGAAAACGTATGGAGGGGATTTGGCTATCGGGGCGTATGGTATTGTAAACAGGATCGTCTTTTTGTTTATCATGATCGTGATGGGATTTAACCAAGGAATGCAGCCTATTGCGGGGTATAATTTTGGAGCCCGGCAGTTCGACCGTTTGATTCAGGTATTGAAATATACCATCTTTTGTGGTGTGACTGTTACGACAGTCGGTTTTCTGGCGGGACAGATTTTTCCCCGGCCATTGATTTACCTTTTCACATCGGACGAAACTTTAACTAATATTGCCGTGGAAGGTCTGCGTATCGTGTTACTATTCTTCCCGGTTGTCGGTTTCCAGATGGTGACATCCAGTTTCTTCCAATCTATCGGGATGGCCAAGAAGGCGATCTTTTTGTCGTTGACACGACAGTTGCTATTCTTGATCCCGTCATTATTGGTGTTTCCATCCATTTGGGGAACGGTCGGAGTCTGGATGAGTATGCCGGTTGCGGATGCCATCGCAACGATCGTGGCGGCCTGTATGTTAAGATGGCAACTAAAACATCTGAAAGCATGAAGAAATTTATATTATGGCGGGTTACAGGTTCAAAAAAAATCGATAGCTTTGTAGAAGAATAGATTTAAAAGATCAAAATATGGATAATAAATTTGTTATTACAATAGGCCGCCAATTCGGAAGTTGTGGTAAAGAGATCGGACAAGAGTTGGCAAAACGTTTCGGGATTACCTTCTATGACAAGGAATTAATTTCCCTCGCATCGAAAGAAAGCGGTTTGTGTCAGGAGTTTTTCGAGAAGGCGGATGAAAAGAATTCCGGAAACTTGTTACAGGCTTTTGCTGCCGGATTTACCTTCGGGCCCTTCCAGTACAATGATTTTCTTTCTAATGATAAGCTTTTTCAAATCCAGTCGGACGTGATTCGTAAGGTGGCAGGCGAACATTCCTGTGTGATCGTGGGACGTTGTGCCGATTACATCTTGCGTGACAATAAACGTTGTATCAACGTGTTTGTTCATGCAGATATAGAAGAACGCGTGAAGACAGTGATGAATCGTCAACATATATCGGAACAGGAAGCCCGTGAGTTGATTCGCAAGATGGACAAAACTCGTCCGAATTATTATAATTTCTACTCAGATAAAGAGTGGGGTGTGGCATCATCTTACCATCTATCTGTTGACTCAAGTCTATTGGGAGTACACAAAACGGTGGATTTTATCCAGAAATTTGTGGAAGAAGCACTGAAAGACTGAATGATTTTTGATTTACGATTTATGATTGGCTATTTTTCAATCATAAATCGTAAATCAAGAAATACTTTAGCGAGTTAGGTAGAAAAGTTCCGGTTCTTTTCTCTCATGGAAGTTCTTGAAGAGAAATTCTGAAAAAGGAGTGTTGAAAACTCTGGCTCCGTTAGGACATTCCTTCACGCAAGCACAACATTTAATACAAATTTCGGGATCGCTCACGATCTCTTCTTTTAATTCAATGGTTTCAACGGGACAGATTTCGATACAATATTGACATTGTGTACACAGTTCGTCAATGGTGATCGGGGTTGCCGGAGTTTTAGGTTTATTCTCTTTATACGGGAAATTCCCTTTTACCTGTAAAGCCGATACTTTTGTTATATCGGTATATTGATCCAGTTGCTTTATAATATTCTTTCCGAATTCGACCGCTATTTGTATGTCGGATACATCGGGACGTCCGGCTGCCGTGGGAAATTCCTCCGTGCTATACGAGTGTTCCCCGATAAAGGCTCCACCGGCAACAGGGATAAAACCCAGTTGTTTCACGGTGTCCCGTAATTCAAGTAAGGCATCCTCGTAATCCCGATTTCCATAAAGAACAATAATGATAGCCGGGGTGTTATCTCCTTTTATTTTTTGTAGCCTTTCCAATGCCGTCGGGGCTACTCTCCCCGCATAGGTTGGAACACCGATGATTGTGAGTGTGTCCGATAGTATTGTTTTTTGATCTGCGAACGGGTAAGTTAAATCAATCTCTTTATTTACTATAATATTCATTCCTTCTGCAATCGTCGAAACGATTTTTGCAGAAGTATGAGTCGGTGAAAAATATACGGGTTGAATACTCTTTATTTGCATAATGTTCTCTGTTTCTAGATTATTGTTTTCAGCAAAGGTAAGGATTATTTAGTATATTCGTTTTCTGTTACTAATTTTCACATTTTACAAGTGGTTTGTGAAAAATATAATCATATTCTGTAAAAAAAGTCATATTTGCCTCACCCCTTTTATGGCGTTTTCGTGCTTTAGGGGAAAAGGCACTAATAATTAAATAATGGTTGTAGAAAAAATTCAAATAGAAACGTCAGAAATAGACTTGAAAGATACTCAGATTTTCAAGGCTATTTTTAATATGTTCTATCCCCGGGCCTATGCTTTCACGCTAAAGTTACTCCGGGATGAGGTCATTAGTGCGGATATTACTCAAGAAGCTTTTCTCTATATGTGGGAAAAAGCATATCGTTTTCCGGATATGATATCGTTTAAATCTTATTTATACAGTTGTCTGAAAAATAAGACCTTAAACTATATTCGGGATCATAAGGTGGAACGGAATATGGAAGAATTGGAAGATGTTTTTGTCGATGAAGTTTCTATCGATCATTTGGTTATCGAGCATGAGTTGAAAGCCAGAATATTGGAAGAGATCAATAAACTGTCGGATGTGAAACGGGAGATCATGTTGTTACGCATGAAAGGGTATAGCTATGACGAGATCTCGGAAGAATTATCTCTGAGTATTAATACGGTGAAAACGCATAAAAAACAGGCATATAAGGATTTGAAAGTCCATTTGTCGGATTATAACCAGTGCCTTCTGATATTGGTTTCGCTGTTGGTTGCATGTTTTTGTTAATAGATAAAAAGTATATTCATGAAAAGGATACGGAAGGATATCGAAATTAGTGATTTGATTTATAAATCTCTTCGGGGAGAGACCTCAAAAAGCGAGGACGAATTGTTGGAGGCATGGTGTTTGGAACCGAGGAACCGGAAATTATTCATGGAGCTTCGGGAGGCTGACCATCTTTACGAGGGGGTGGCAGATATGTATAATGTGGATACCAAGGTACCTTTTAAGAATGTGGATGATCGGATCAGGAAAAAGAAACGAGTACGTTTGATGAAGTATGTTTCGGGTGTTGCGGCCGTGTTATTGGTGGGAGTGGTGCTTTGGGGTTTGATGGAAAAGGAAGAAAAGATGCCGGTGAGGCAGGTGTTACTTTCTTCCGTATCAAAAGGAAAGATGGAACCTTTTGCGACATTAGTGACCACGGCGGGAAAGGTGGTTTATCTGGAGGACTCTGTAAAACAAGAGTCTTTGAAGATGGGGGGAAATAAGGAGACTTTGAAACCGCAGGAAAGTGAGCGGGACGTACAATCTGTTCCCGAGCAAGAAGTAGAATACAACGTGTTGACGACCTCAAAACAAGGAAATATAAAGGTGGTTTTGTACGATGGTAGTCTCGTGTGGCTGAATGCTGGGAGTGAATTGCGATATCCGAATACGTTCGTTGAAAACCAGCGGGTTGTGTATTTGAAAGGGGAGGCTTATTTTGATGTGGCAAAAGATCACGGTCATCCCTTTGTGGTGAAAACGATCTCTTCCGAGATCAGTGTGTTAGGAACAAGTTTTAACGTGAACGCCCGAGAAAATTCGTGTGTTACGACCTTGGTGGAAGGGCGTGTGAGAATGAAACATGGAATGTTGGATAGCGTGGAATTATGCGCTGGGCAACAAGCTTTGCTTACCGGGGTTGGGAAAATACGAGTGCAGGTAGTTGATACGAGATATTACACGAGTTGGATGGATAACATGTTTGCCTTCCGGGAGGCTCCGTTACGGGAAATTGCAGACGTGCTGGAGAATTGGTACGGGTGTGAATGTCGTTTTGAGAACTCTGCTTTGGAAAATATTCCCTACACGACAATGGTGGAAAGGTATTCGGATGTGGATAGTGTGTTGCAGATTTTGGCAGGTACGGGTGATTTCCATTACACGAGAATAGGTGATTTAATCATTATAAAAGAAAAATAGGCAAAGAGCCTTCACTCCCTTTACCTATTTGTTACTCATTAATTGAATAATTAAAAGCAAATTTATGAAGAAAAAACCGATTTGTTACACTTTTGGAGAGTGTATTTTTGGGAATGACAGGTTTTTGAAACGATTCCTGAGTTTGTTGTCTTTGTTTATCATAGGCAATATAGGTGTTGTTGTGGCTCAAGAAGTCCCGAAATTTACCGTGGATTTTAAAAATGCCTCTTTAACAGAGGTGTTTGATTATTTTGGAAAAAATAGCGATTACAAGTTCACGTACAACAGCGAGAACGTAAAAAATGAGACGAAAAAGATTACCGAATCTTTTAAGAATGTGACTTTAGAACAGATTCTTACAAAATGTCTGGATGGAACACGTTTTAGTTTTGAGATCGTGAACAAAAACGTGGTGATCACGCTGCGGAAACTACCGGACGTGAAGTTGACCGAGATTACTGGTCGGGTGGTTGACGAAAACGGGAATCCGGTCCCCGGGGCTACCGTGTTGATTCAGGGAACTACAAATGGTGTAGTCACGAACATGGACGGATATTATGTGATTAACGTGAGACCGACAGATGCTTTACGGGTTTCTTTTATCGGTTACAAAACGTCGATAGTGGAGCCGAGAGGGAAAACGAAAGTGAATATACGTTTGAATCCCGAGGAGCAAAAATTGGACGAAGTGCAGGTTGTGGCCTTCGGTAAGCAAAAAAGAGAGAGTGTAACGAGTGCCATTACTACCATACGCCCAATGGATTTGAAATCGTCTAGTAGTGATTTGACTTCCGCTCTTACCGGTAAAATTGCCGGAATCATCGGTTGGCAGACGGGTGGTGCTCCTGGTGCATTGACTGAAGAGGAAATGAACACCAAGTTCTACATTCGGGGTATCAGTTCTTCTAACGGAGCCTCAGAACCTTTAGTGTTGATTGACGGGGTGGAATCTTCCCGTTTGGATTTGGCACGTATGGCTCCAGAGGATATTGAGAGTTTCTCCGTGTTAAAAGATGCGTCGGCAACAGCGATGTACGGGGCACGCGGTGCAAATGGGGTTATTATCGTGACAACAAAAAAGGGAGAAGCCGGGAGTGTATATACTTCTGTACGTTACGAGGCAGTAGCCTCTATGCCGACGGATAAAATCGAAGTGGTGAATCCTCAAACTTATATGCGGATGTACAATGAGGCGTTGTTGGCGCGAAATCCGGGTGCTACTCCCCAGTATTCCTTGAATCGTATCGAACGTACGGGTAGTAAAGATTATCCCTCTTGGGTGTACCCTGCTAACGACTGGTTTAAGGTCCTGTTCAAAGATTATTCCGTGAACCATCGTGTGGGGGTGAATGTTCGGGGTGGGTCCGAAACAGTCCAATATTATGCTTCTGTCAATTATGTACGTGACCAGGGAATGTTGAAAACCGATCGGTTGAATCAGTTTGAAGTGAACATTAAGAATTCCACGCTTTCATCGCGTATCAACTTGAATGTAAATTTAAGTTCCGGTATCAGAATGTTGGTCTATACGAATATAAATTACGATAAATATCATGGACCTCGCTCTGAAGTACAAACTGCTTATGCTTATGCATTCAATGCTTCACCAGTAAATTTTGCCCCTACTTATCCGGGTGATTTCGAACATGGTTGGCCGCATTTACGTTTCGGGAGTGTGAGGAAAGGTGGTGGCGTTGCCCTTAATCCATACGCTCAAATACAGAGTGGTTATCAAGATCGGAGCCGTTATAGTGCGACGACTAAATTAGAGTATATCCATAATTTATCTGGATTGGTGAAGGGATTGGAATTACGAGCGAGTGCCTCTTTGTCAAAAACCGGGTACGAGATGAATGCTTTTGAGTTCAGACCTTTTTATTATGCGATGGATGCAGAAAATGGGGGGTATGATTTTGAAACCGGAGAACATAAATTGACGCTGTTGTCGAATGGACGACGGACCTTGCAAAAGCCTTATCAGGGAGGATCTGCCTCGACTTCTTCCACGCAATTGGTGTATGAAGGTCGTATGCTGCATACCGCAGCTTGGGGTGGGGTTGATGCAACTTTGCACCAGACATCGTTGACGGCTGTATTTCAGGCACTACAAGCTAATTCTGCTCCGGTGAGTGATTTGTTTGGTAGTTTCGAGCAACGTAACTTGAGTTTTTCCATGCGTGGTAGTTACGGATTCTTAGATCGTTACTTTGTAGAGGCGAGCTTTGGGTATAATGGTTCTGAGCGTTTTACTAAAAATAATCGAATGGGGTTTTTCCCGGCTGTCAGCGGAGCCTGGATTATTTCTAAGGAAAATTTTATGCAGGGAGGTATCAATAAATGGATCTCGTTCCTAAAGTTGAGAGGTTCATGGGGGAAGGTCGGTAACGACGGAATCATCAAAGACCCTCGTTTCGTGTATATGCCGGAAATTATTGGAGGGCCAGGTTATATGGACCCGGAACCGGGATCACAGCAGCAATTAAGCCGTAAAGAGGTTAAAAATTATGGTGACCCGGATGTGAAATGGGAGGTGTCCGAGCAGTTAAATCTCGGTTTGGAGACCCGCTTTTTTAAGGATATTTTGGAAGTCAACCTTGATCTTTATCAAGAGATACGTCATAATATTATCGAACAACGAGTTACTATTCCTGCTCAGGTGGGGGTGGAAGTGAACCCACTGGACAATTTGGGTAAAATTCGGGCTCGAGGTTTGGATCTTTCTGCTAAAGTGCAACACTCTTTCAGTAATGATTTTTGGATTATCCTAAACGGAACCTTTACTTATAACAAGGCGGTTTACAAGGAGTTGGAAGAGGCAAAGGATAAACCGTATTGGCAGTTGAAAACAGGGTACGAGCTTTCTCAGCGGGTAGGATATATTGCTGAAGGGTTATTCCGAGATCAGGCGGAGATCGATAACTCGCCACAAGCAAATACTGGTATCATGCCGGGGGATATTCGTTACCGGGACGTGGATGGAAACGGGACGATTGATGTGAATGATGCGGTGCATATCGGTTTCCCGGAAACTCCGCGGATGGTGTATGGTTTCAGCGGTTTTATCAATTACAAGAACTGGGAGTTTAACTTCTCGTTCCAAGGATCTGGTAAGCGAGGATTCTTTATTAATCCGAAAGCCTTGTCTCCATTTGTGGAGGACCATGCGATGCTGAAGGAAATTTACGAGAGTCATTGGACGGAGAAAAATGTGGATAACCGCCCCTTCTGGCCCCGTCTTTCCGTGCAGGACATCACTGTTTATAACAAGCAGGAAGATTGGAGTGCGAATAACACGGATGATCGCCGTTCCACCTATTTTATGCGGGAGTGTCGTTTTTTACGTTGCACGGCGTTGGAACTGGCGTATAACTTGCCATTGGGACTCCGCAAAAAATTGCGGATGCAGAACGTGAAATTCTTTGCTCGTGCCAACAATCCTTTTTTGATCTCCAATTTTAAATTGTGGGATGTGGAATTAGGAGGAAACGGGTTTAATTACCCTATTCAAAAGACCTACGCTATGGGTGTTAATATTAGCTTCTAATTAAAAAACAGAGATAAAATGAAACATTTATTATCTTATTTATTACTTCCGTTTTTACTGTTCACGTCTTGTGACAGTTGGTTGGATGTGGTGCCGGAGGAGGATATCGCAACCATCGATTCGGAATTCGAGACTTATGATCAGGCTTACGTGTGGCTGAAAAGTGCTTATGCCTATATGCAAGACCTTTATGACCGGTGGGATGATGTGACTCACACTGGGTCAGATGAATTAGTTGCCGACAATTACATGAGAAATACACTTTATTATCATCCGGAAGGATTGGATATTATTGGCGGTATGCAGAACGTGTTAGATCCTTATGGAGACACGTGGCTTAATATAACCAGTGCTAATGGTGTGCCTTGCCGGAAAGATTTTTACACGCAAATCGTGATTTGTAATCATTTTATTACCCGTATAGACAATGTATATAATTTGCCGGATAAAGATAAGGAGGAATGGAAAGCGGAAGTGGTTGCGCTAAAGGCCTTTTATTATTTCGAGCTGGTACGTCGCTACGGCCCGGTAATGATTGTGCCGGATCAATTTGATCCGAATCAGGATGTCGAAACATTGAAGTTACCTCGTCTTCACGTGGATACTTGTTTCAATTACATCGTGAGTCTTTGTGATGAGGTAGTCGATTTACTTCCCTCCTGCAATGCGAAACAGAGTGAGCGACGTGGATATTTCAATAAAGAGGCTGTTATGGCATTGAAAGCGCGGGCATTATGCTACCAGGCTTCTGATCTTTTCAATGGTAATCCCGATTACGGAAATCTCAAAAATAAACAAGGTGAACCTTTGTTCAGTTCTACGGCTGATCCTCAAAAATGGGAGCGGGCTGCACAGGCTGCTATTGATTTAATTAATTATTGTTCCGAAACAGGATCAGCGAACTTGGTGAGTGGCAATTCTGCTAATACGGAATTACAGGGTTATATGCTTGATATAGAGAGATCCATTCAGACGTTTGGGTGGTTGAGTGACGAGGTGTTGTATATGATTAGGCTACAGCAGGGAGACGGGTTATTTAATTATACCTTGCCTAATTTTGATGACGGTTCGAACCATACGTTGCCGGGGGCTTGTTTGACGCCAAGCATGAAAATGGTAGAGATGTTCTACACGGAGAATGGTTTACCCATCGATCAGGATTTGAAGTGGGTAGGGGGTGGAAATCCTTATGCTCTTAGCGTGGAGACCGACCCGAAGTATACTGATGTGGTTGTTTTGAACGAACCTGTATTAAACCTTCATCGTCGCCGTGAACCCCGTTTTTATGCTACTATCGCTGCCGATCGTTGTTATTGGCGCTTGGGTACTGGTGCAAACAATGTCTATTTGATGAAAGTTTATCAAGGTGAAGGATGGGGATTGAATGAAAAACGTTTGTCCGCTACCGGTCCGCAAAACATTACCGGTTACTATTTGAAAAAATGGTCTTCTTCGAGGGCGACTCTTCTCGGCCATCAAAGTGGTTTAGGGAGTTTGGGAGAAAGACCGGCTTCTATTTTCCGTTTGGCAGAGATGTATTTGATTGCAGCCGAGGCTCTGAATGAGTGTAAACAAGCTCCTGATGCGGAAGTGTACAAATATTTGAACGTGGTGCGAAAACGGGCAGGAATTCCGGATGTAGAGGAGGCTTGGAAGAATGCCAAGGACCCGGGTAGAGTGAAAACGAAGACTGGAATGCGAAATATCATCCGTCAAGAATGGAACATCGAGTTTGCTTTTGAGGGATACAGATTCTGGAACGTGCGGCGTTGGAAAATTGCCAATGTCGAATTTAACGAGAAATCCTTGGGGTGGAATGTGATAGGGAATAATGCTAATAGTTTCTATAATAATGGACGAGGCCCGGTGGTGGTTTATTCCGGCAATAAGTTTGTTGCACCGCGAGACTATTTCTGGCCTATTCGGAGTGAGGAGGTGCAAACGGCCGGTTGTGTGCAAAACCCGGGATGGTAAATTAGAATTTAGAATTTAAAATTTAGAATTATGACGCAAAAGATATTATTCTTTTTATTGATACTGGTTGCATTCGTTGCTTGTAAGGATGACGATGAAAACGGTTTCGACGTGCCAGTGGAGTTTCGGAAAATCTCTTTTGATCCGGTTCCGGGAGGTGCGGTGATGCGCTACAAGTTACCTGACAATATGAATATTTTTGGAGTACGGGCCCGTTATAAGGATGCTTACGGGCGGCAGTTAGTAAAAGAAGGGACCTATCTGACTGACACATTGTTGCTGAACGGTTTTGCGGAGGCGAGGACTAACGAGCCGGTACAATTGACTTTTCTTAATAATAACCTGAAGGAATCGGCACCGCTGGAAAAGACGTTCAGCACACAAGATGCAGCCACTGTAGCTCTCTTCGAACATCTAACGGTAAACCCGTTTTGGGGAGGTTTCAACGTGACCTATACGTCGCCAGCTATTGTGGAGGGAACGGTACATATTTTTTATGTAGGGATAAATCCTACCACGAAACAAGAGGATAATATCCTGGTGGGAAGTTTTCCTATTCTAGAAGGGGGAGACACGCTAAATTTTGAGTTGAAACAGGCGTTGGATGAACTGAAAGTGGTTGTACGGACGGATGATTTCGAGGGAAATCAAGTGAAAATGCAAATCTATGAGGGCATTGATGCCTTGGCGATGGAAATGCTGTCTCCGGATCAGTTTACATTCTCTTTTCCTCCGGCTTTGCAAATCGAAGATGAACCCCACGAAATCGGCGTGAAATATCTTTTCGATGGGAAAAAGAAGGGTGCTAATTATCGGAAAAATTACCAGCGAGGTGATAACTACAAGTTTGGTACTTTTGTTGCAGGGCCGAATGCCTTCGGGGAACGTTTTGTCATAGACTTTGGCACACCGAAGATTCCTGCTATGTTGCGTGGGGATGCTTTCCTATATCATGGACGTGATTATCCTTATGCTAATCCCAATTATCCTGATCCGACTAAAGATATGTTTGTTTGTACGTTATGGACAGCCGTGTATACTTCTCGATTAGCAAGTAAGATCAAAGTGTACGGGACCAATGCGGAAAATCCTAGTACAGCGCCTCTCAGTGAGTGTACTCTGCTTTATTCCTTGAATGATGATCCGGGATGGACTAATTTTTATCGTAATGCTTGGTGTCGTTTCTCTGATTATCAACAAGGTCCTAATGACAGAAGTTCAGCATTCAAGGACAAGGATGACAAGACTTTTGAGGCGGCAGATCCCATCTCTTTGGATATGAAGTGTAACTATTTAGGTAAAGCTTTTCGCTACGTTTTCTTCATCATTGAGGATACGTATATGAGTCATCGTTGGCCAAATAACTATCCGTATGGATATGAGGATAATGCTAATGAGTACATCACTTTCGACGAGCTAGAGGTATTTGTAAAGATGGAAAACAAATAAAGGAACAATTATGATGAAAAAACTATATTATATAATCGGCCTGCTTACTGCGCTCTTTGTGGTAAGTTGTAGCGAGAGTCTTGAAGAGACCTACGACGAGTTTGCCGGAGACGGGATGATCCGCTACTTGGGCAAATGTGCGGATGTGGAGGTAAATCCGGGGTGGGAACGGTTACAAGTGGTGTGGAAACACAATATTGATGCCGGGGTAAAAAAAGTAAAAATCACGTGGAAATCAGATAAAGGATCTGGTGAAATGTTCGCCAATCCTTGTGATCCAGACAGTGAAGATCTGATGGATACCGTTTATATTGATAATTTGGGAGATGCCATGTACACGGTACGGGTGAACAACGTGGATGCCAATGGAAGAGAGTCATTAGTGGAGGAAAAATACGGTCGGCCGTATTCCTACGATCACGAGGATTTGCGCTCCTTCTCGCGAGGAGTCACGGCTTTTAGTCGCATGGGGGACAAGTTGGCGGTAGTGCTTGATCAGGATAATGAAAATGTTAAGGAAATGATGTTGTGTTTTAAAGATAGAGCCGGGGTGGAACATACGTGGGATATGAAAGCCCACACACACGATTCTCTTTCTTATGAACAGTGGGGAAGTGCTGTTGAGCTAGGACGTGACTATTTTTTCTTGTTGCCTGATGAGGTTGGTGTGGATATTGATTTTAACCAACCGATTATCGTGCAGCGGAAGGGAAAATTGTTGGGATGTGTCGATGAAATTGACTTTAAGGATGAAACATTGAATCTGAATGAAAGGTTGTGGTCTACGGCATTCTCCCAGCTGATGCTCGGTGTCTACGGACAGGATTGGGAGAACCGGGTGAACGAGGTGGAGACCTTGGAAATGGATTTCGATATGACTTCCATGCAGGATTTGATGTATTTTCCGAACTTGAAGAAAGTTGTTCTTGGTAAAAATCGATACATGGATTCCCAGTATGTTAAAAGCAATCACAGTACCACGGATGAATACGTGGGTTTAGTGATGTTGCAATTTTTGAAAGATACTCGTCCCGATTTCACGGTAGAGCGTTATAATGAGCACTATTTTTACCAAAAAGATGCTGTTGGAACGTCTTTTTTCGATGCATATAAAAAAGCAGGGAAATTGACGGATTTAGCATTCGAGGAGAAGGGAAACAGCAATATGCTTGATAAACCGGTCTACACGCCGTTGGATACCCTCGGCTGGGAGGTAACTTGTTCTGATACCGTGTATAACGGTTACAAGGATAACGGGGCTGCCATGTTGCTTTTCGACGGGTTGAGGCATGTCGTGGTAGATTATGGTTATGGCTATACGGAAGAATATGACGTGGAGGTGTATTTTGAGCCGGCAGAAACGGTGGGCGCCAGTGTTGTCTCCGTAACTTATGATATGAAAACTCCTCAAATTGTGGATGGTTTTAAAGTGGGACAGCCTACCCGTAACCAAAAAGGAGATACAGATTACTTGTTGTCTAATTTGAAAATCGAGTTTTCTACCGACGGTTATACTTGGACGAATGCCAATTACACGGATGGAAGTGCCTCGATAGGGAACACCCCCGGAGAGGAAACTTATCTTCTAGTACCGGAGGAAATGCGAACTCCTGTACGGTATATTCGCCTGAAGATGTCGAATCGTCCGATCGGCACGATCAGTAGCTTGACAAAGTACTGCTTGCGTTTGGGTAAGTTTATTCCGTGTACGGTGGAATAGTTTAACTACTAACAAAATAGTATTTCCCTGTCTTGCGTGCGGGCAGGGGAATACTTCCCTTTCGTTTGGTACGTGAGAACGATTACTACGAATTTAAACCGGTAATGATGAAGAGAAATAGATATTTAATAATATTCGGTATCATTGTTTTTTTCTGGAGTTGCGCAGAGTCTGATTTACGATTAGAGGAAGAACAACTTGTGATTTCTGAATTGAATCTTCTTGCAGGGAAATTGAAAGTTAGTGATTTGCTCGTAGAGAATAGTCCGGAAGGGTGGAAAAGTGCTACCGCAACGATTTTGGATAATGGTATAGGAAATAGATTGCTTAAGTTTGTTTACGCTCTAAGTCCGAATAAGCCTTTTGTTCATTTTGAGGTAATACTAGATAAAGATGGAAATCCGGAAATGAGTTATATCGGAATGAATTATGGTGAGAGAGGGAAAATAGGCTATACTCAGGCGGCATTAATAAATGAATACAAAGACGAACTTCTATTCCATGAATTTTTTCATGTATTCCAGTATGCAGGTAAGGAACCTACTTAATAGGAGTGATGAACTAGAAGCTTACCTTGCCCAGTATTTTTATGCCAGCAGTCGAGAGTATTCTGCATGGGTTATAGATAAAAAATTTACAGAGCGTATTATGGAGCTTGCATCATATATTGATGCAAGTACCGGCTATTTGCGGAAAGGGGTTGATTACGAAGAATTTTATAATGTATATACAAGTGCTTTAGATTATCTTGACGGACATCCCAATTATAGTGGTGACGGTTGGACGTCAGGTAGGGTTGAAGCAGGTTTGTATCCTTTTCAAAAACTTGCAAAACTACTAAATCAGAATTTATGAAACGTATTGTTTTATTATTTGCGGCATTGTTTAGCGTGAGCATGCTTTTTTCGCAAGAAGTGTTCAGGCTCGGAACTGTGAAAGGAGAATATGTGACGTATAAAGTGAGGGAACAAAAAGATGTTCCAACACGTTGGATTGTCAGAAATGTTCATAACCCGGATACAGCTATAAAAATAGTTCCAAACCCGGGAGTGATCTTTTCCCAGGAGAAGGATATTGAAATGCAAATAGCAAAGATCTTACATGAACATTTATCAGCGGAAGAATTGTTGGAAATGAAAACGAGAGAAAAGGAAGGAGGAGTTTGTTGGTTTGAGGTCATTCTTCGTGTTGATCGCAATAAGTACAAGTTATTGCAAGTAACTTGTTTTAGATTTTGCAATAAGTACATGGCTGGAATGAGGAGACCTCCGGAGAAACGTCAGGATTACCCCGCTTCATATAATGATTTTTGGTTGAATATTGATCCAGACCGATTACATGCGATAGAAAAAGATATCGTGAAGCGAGTGGTGCTACCGGAGAAAATGCCGGAAATACTTCTAACGGATGATTTTAATATTTTGATAATGCCTCGTGATTTGGGTGATATAAAAAAAATAAAAGAAGAGAGAAAGAAAGCGATAGAGCGTTGGAAAAAGGAAGATGTTAAACCTCGAGCAGGATGGCCTCCCATGATTTTATAGAAAAAAAACTGATATGAAAAAGATATATATAATTTTCACAATATCATTCTCTTTTTTGAATACATATGGACAAGATTTTCAAAGTTTTAAACGGATTGAAAACAATTTTACTTGGATTGTTCCTTTAGATTTAGAGCGGGAATTTGAAGCCTTGCAGCAAGAGGTTTGGGAAAAAGGATTTGATTTAGGAATAGCTTACGTAACCCGTGTCCGCAAGGGAAATACTCGTTGGGATGAGGAAGTCGAGTTCTTTAAAGCAAAAGGATTGTTGGATACAAATGCCTCGGTTCCCGATACACTGACCTATTGGTTGGAATCGCGAGTTTGTCTTACAAGTAAAGAAGGTGTAATCCAACCTTATCCTAAAGAGTGGTTGGAAGCAATACCTGATACATTGACGAAACGTTTGTGGAAACGAGGAGACGAGCTATATAGCAAGGTGAAAAACAAGAATTATTTTGATGTATATGCTTTAGTGAAGAACACGGGCGAGGTGTTGTCCGTCTATTTTCGTGTAGATTCGGCCTTGTTGGACGTGGTTCAAGAAAAGGAATTGCAACTGATTTATGATGCGGCCATAAATCAGCCTTTCCACCCGGATTGTTTTGACTTTAATCGTCCGGATGGGAAATTGTTTATGGATACTATGGATAAATACCCAGAGGCGGATTCACGTGTGAATAGAGAAAAACGCGATTCAATAAATAAGATTCGTTACAAGATGCTGGCAAACGCGTACGATCAAAAAATCCCTTGTGTTTATGGTGTGTTGCATTTTTTTAGTCTGAAGAAGGGTATATAGCTTGTGGTCTTGAACTTTGGAGGAAAACGTTGGAAAAGAAAATTATAACAAATA
The DNA here is from genome assembly GCF_015560935.1 of Butyricimonas sp. BSD2780061689_150309_C8. Lineage (NCBI taxonomy): Bacteria > Pseudomonadati > Bacteroidota > Bacteroidia > Bacteroidales > Odoribacteraceae > Butyricimonas > Butyricimonas sp. BSD2780061689_150309_C8. Next base: position 15,114 of record NZ_JADMSV010000012.1, on the reverse strand, counting down.
TAGTACTTTTTTACAAGCACTTAATACGGTGCCGTTCTATAGCGGTGATGGATGGGTTTCGGGGTTGGTTCAACACGGTTTCTATCCTTTTCAAAGACTTATAAGATTATTACGTGATAAATGAAAATTTATGAAGCATTTTGTATTTTTATTTGTGGCATTGTTTAGTGCGAGTTCCTTGTTTTCGCAAGAGGTATTTAAACTTGGGACGGTGAAAGGGAAACACGTGACGTATGAAGTGAAGGAACAAAATTCTTTCCCGTGGGGCAGAATTGTCAAAAATACACGTAAATCGGATACCGCTAAAGTGGAAGTGATGGATGTGTTCAACTTAGTTGCTCAAACATGGGATATTGAAATGCAGATAGCAAAAATTATTCACGATCGTTTATTACCAGAAGAATTGCGGAAGCTAAGTAAGATAGCAAAATCTTTTCCCTCGGATCATTTTCAAACGATGATTCGGATTGATAGTAATAAGCTGGTACAGGTGGAGTGGTTCGTGTTTTACGGCATGTATCGGGACGGGATACGGAAATGTGCCAGTGAAATTCCGGATACAACGAGACGTCCAATGAATTGTATCGATAGAGACAGTAGCGGAAACATAACAAAGGTGCAGTATTTTGTAAAAGAACCAGAATATCGGAAGAAGGAACCAGATGTTCCCAGTGACGGGTTTTGGATACATTTCGATCCCGACCGGCTGTATGAAATAGAAAAAGACATCGTGAAGAAAGTCATACTACCCCCGGGAATGACGAGGGATTTCGTGTATGTTTTACAGATTGGTATATTGTACGAGTATATCTGTAATTTGAAAAAGGCAAGAGAGGTGAGAGAGGAGGCGATCGAAGCTTGGAAAGAGGAGATGTTAAGATCTAGGTCGGGATCGGTTTCTAATATTTAAAATAACGAATAACAAGCAACAATAATATAAACGAGAAGAGTGAAATAACGAACTTAAACGATAGGCTTATGAAAATGAATGTATTGATTCTGGTGGCGATTTTCCTTTTGGGAAGTTGTACAGAGTCACCATTAGAAATGGAGCAAGAAGATGAAATTTTTAGCGATACACGAAGTGGGATTAGTCCGATAGATGAAGCTCTAGCGAATTTGAAAACTACGCGTTTGGGCGGCCCGCTTTTGACGTATGCCAGTTTGAGGTGTCCGCCGAAGTACGTGATAGAATTTACTTCTACTTTCAGTATCCCCGAACGTTCTATGCGTTACATGGGGATGGGGTGGGTTTTATACAATCCGAATAATTTGCAGAATGGAGACCTTGAACAACTTGCATTTCATGAGTTGTTTCATATTTACAAGGACGGGAATGATGTTAACCGGGTGTTGAATGACGAAATCGAGGCGTATATGGCCCAGTATATTTTTTGTTTGAGCGTGGGGCGGCCCGAGATTTTTAAAACACCCAATGATGAGCTTACAGAGAATATAATAAAATTGGTAAAATGCATGGATTTGGATAGCGGAACTATTACATCCGATGAGTTTGCATCTCACTATGATAAGGCAATGAGAGCGATAAAGCAATGTTCGTTGTATCAAAATAAAGAGGGAGAGGCTCCATGGGTGGAATATCCGGTTCGTGATATATCCACCTTGTGTAATTTTTTAAGAAGTATCAAGTAATAACCTTTATCATGAAACAGTTTATTTTATTTTTAGTAATGGTTTTGAATACCGGAATGTTGTATTCTCAAACGGGAAAAGAATCAAAATCGGATATATTGGAAGGCAAGCAGGTGGGAGACACGCTAACGGGGAAAGGGGTAAAATACAAGCTTTACCGGGATAGCGATAATGATCTCTTCGTGTTGCAAAACTTGGCCAATCAGGACTCGACCGGTTTACGAGAGGTTTACCCGGATGACAAGATCGATGAATATTATATCCCGCAAGAGGTACGAGTGAAACTGGCGACGATCGTGGGGGCTTGCCTGCCCCCGGAACAACGGGCTATTTACAAACGGGGGTGGGCGGGTGTGTTTATACATTTTCGATTGAAACAGGGAAAAATCAAAGAGCTGGCATTCCGGTTTGATAAACCCGAGTGGGGAGATGTCGATCCCCGGTTTAAAGATAACGAGGAATATTTGAAAATGTTTTGGACGATGTCCGTGGATCAGTTTTATAAAATCGAGCGGGCGTTAATCGAAGAGATAGACTGGAGCGAGAAGAAGTGGGCTAGAGAGGGAACGTACTTGAAAGTACTTATTAACAGCGGGGTGGAGTGGTAGAGAAATAAATTACGGGTACTGAAAACATGAAAAAGTCATGAACACAACAAGAGTGAGTGGTGATGATTCGAGATGTGGAAAGCCAGATGAAGCCTTACGTCTACGGTATGCTGGAGTTTTTCACGATGAAATATCTTGGTAAAAGTAAATGAATTGAGTATGACAAGAATAAACTTTTTACTGGTTCTAGTGGCGATTGTCCTTTTTGGAAGTTGTGCTGAGTCTCCATTAGATATGGATCAGGAAAATTTGATTCTTCCCGACCTTCAAATTATGAATAATAAAAAGGAACTTCCTGCAGAATTTCAGGATGTTCCACTAATTATTAAAGATGCTCTTTTGGGGCTCTATGAAACAAAAATAGGAGCAAATCTTGTCAATCGAGCTGCCGAAGCCTTGAAAAATAGTGGTATAAAAGCACGTTTTGTTTATCAATTGGGACTGAAGAATACGTTTAAATATATAGGGAATGGGTGTGTGGAGTATAATTTTGCAGAGATGTCTACAGGTGACATATTGCAGTTAGTATTTCATGAATTAATACATATGGCTCAGGAGCCGAAAGGGAGATTGTCATATCTATTGGAAACTGAAATCGAAGCTTATTTGGGACAATATTTCTATTGCATGATGTCAGGGAAAGAGTTTAAGGCGTTGAGGGGGAATAATCTGAATTTTGAAGAAAAAATAAAGAGTCTAGCACAATTTTTTGATATATATACGGGAAAAACCACGAATGAATCCATGTTTCAACATGCATTTTTGATCGCTTTTACAGAGATCGGGTTACATCCTTTGTATGGTAGTGATAAGGGGTGGAAAATAGGACCGTCTCCATATTCTGTTCGAATACTTTCAAGTTTAATGATAAATTAATGGAATTATGAAACAACTAGTTTTATTATTAGCGTCAATCTTGCTTTATAGCATTGTATGTTCACAGGAGATAAGGGGTAAACGAATCTCTTGTGTCGATGGAATTCCTTTAGAATGTTTGAAGACGGGTGATGTGTTACAAGGGGAAGAAGTGGCTTACGAGGTAAAGAAAGATGTTTCAAGTCTTTTTTTAAAGAACCGGAATAATAGGTACGACACTCTCGGTATTGAAGATGGATACCAGAAGGGGCATGTATATGTGGCCAATACTGGATTTGATAGTTTAAGATATAATATTTGGGAAATCGTGTATAATCATTTAACTCGGGAGGAAATAGATGAGGTAATATGTCAGGGGGCCGGTTTCCGTGTTTTTTGCGTGTTGGATTCTTGTTTATGCGTACGAGAAGTAGTTTTTGGCTTGTCTAAAAATCCTTGTGATTTTGACGAAATAGACAAAGGATATATAGCTTATATGCGCTCGAGATTTATAGATAGCGGGATTTCCAAGGATGCCATTGAAACGTGGGAGAAAGCACACGTAGAGCGAACATTCAATAAGCATCGTGATGCTTGTTTTTGGAGGACATACCCGGTAGATCGTTTTCGTGCTATCGAAAAAAGAATTATAGCAAAGGCTCGATTGAATGAAGAGGACGATTATTATTCGGAAGTGAAGAAAAACGGATGTTGGAAAAATTATTTCGTGGTCAATGTCGAATCCAAAATTTTAGAGAGAATGAGGGAAAACGGAGGAAGTATTCCCGAGGAGAGTGTACTTTACGAGATATTTTATAGAGAAATTTTTTGAAAAACATAAATATATGTATTTATGATAAATATCAAGAATGCTTTGGACGATGTCCGTGGATCAGTTTTATAAAATCGAGCGGGCGTTAATCGAAGAGATAGACAGGAGCGAGGAGAAGTGGGCTAGAGAGGGAACGTACTTGAATGTACTTATTAAAGCGGGGTATATTGACGGGGAGTGTAGAGAAATAAATTATGGGCGCTGAAAACATGAAAAGAAGTAGCGCGACTATATCTACCTTGTGTGATTTTTTGAGAAGTATTAAGTAATAAATTTCATAATGAAACAGATTATTTTGTTATTGGCGTTGACGAAAAGTTGAAGGGAGATATGAAATGGGATGTAAAACTTTCTTTTTAATAAAATGAATTTTATAGGCGAACTTTAAAAATATGGAGATATGATAAAATCTAAATTCTTGTTGTTCTTGTTGCTCTTTTGCTCTCCGGTTGCCATGGCTCAGGAACAGGACAAATTGTTGCAATTGCTAAAATCGGAGTTGACGTACAGCATGAACGAGTTAAAAAAGCAGGCTCAAGCTCCTTATTACATGAATCTGCGGGCAATGGACGATTACACGGTGAACGTCACAAGTAGCTTTGGTGCGATAGCATCCTCCCGGGAAACCCGGATGAGAACACTGGTTCCACAAGTGCGGTTGGGCAGCCTGGAACTGGATAACTTCAAGTACAATTCGCAAGGGGCGGCACAAGATCCTCGCAGAGGTAATGTCTCGGGAGTGTTCCTGCCGCTGGATGACGAGACGACGGAAGGTATCCGCGAGGCAATCTGGCGAGAGACATTGAAACGTTACAAGTTTGCCCAACAACAATTGGAAGTCTCGAAAACGAAAGCCACGGTAAGCGTGGAGGACGAGGACAAGGCTCCCTGTTTTTCGGGTGTTACCGCAGAGAAGTATTACGAGGCCCCGCTGGACGGCATCGACAAGATAGTGGACGTCGCTGTGTGGGAAAAACGCTTGAACGAGGTTTCCGCCGTGTTCAAGGCTTGCCCGGAGCTGCAACAGGGAATGGCGAACTTGACCTTTCAGGTTTACCGGACCTACTTGGTGAGTAGCGAGGGTGCGGAGGTGGCACAGAATCGGGTATCGGCCCGGGTAATGTTGTCTGCTTCCATAAAAGCTGCCGACGGGATGGTGTTACCATTGAATATGGATTATTTTGCCTACAACCCGGACGAGTTACCGGGTATTGACCGGATGGTTGCTGATGCGAAAGAGATGACCCGTCGCCTGCTGGCGTTGCGAGATGCACCCGTGGCCGACCCGTTTACGGGTCCGGCGATCCTTTCGGGTCCGGCAAGCGGGGTGTTCTTCCACGAGATTTTCGGCCACCGGCTGGAAGGTCATCGTTTGAAAACGGGAGGCCAGACGTTCAAGAAAATGGTGGGAGAGCAAGTGTTGCCGGTGGATTTCCAAGTATACTGCGATCCCACGTTGACTCGTTATGCCGGGACGGACCTGAACGGTCACTACCTCTACGATGACGAGGGCGTGAAGGCTCGACGGGTGAATAACGTGGAGAACGGCGTGTTGAAAGAGTTTCTGATGAGCCGGGTTCCGCTGGACGGGTTTCCGGTTAGCAACGGCCACGGACGGACTTCCGGCGGGGGGGATCCCGTTTCCCGGCAGTCCAACCTAGTGATCGAGACCGCACATCCTTACACGGAATCCGAGCTTCGCCAGATGTTGATCGAGGAGGCCAAGAAACAAGGGAAGGAATATGGTTACTACTTCAACGCCGTGACCAGCGGATTCACTTACACCGGGGAAGGTGGAAGTCTGAACTCGTTCAACGTGACTCCGCTAGAAGTTTACCGGGTGTACGTTGACGGTCGTCCGGACGAGCTGGTTCGCGGGGTGGACATGATTGGGACCCCGCTCTCGATGTTCTCGAACATTACCGCCGCCGGTGACCAACCGGCCGTGTTCACGGGGATGTGCGGTGCCGAGTCGGGTTGGGTTCCCGTGACGGCCTGCTCGCCTATGATTTATGTGAGCCAGGTGGAAACGCAACGTCGCACGCAGTCTCGCGACTTACCTCCCGTGTTGCCGGCCCCGGACGTGAATACTTCTACCGGTGGTGATGGTGACGAGGCGATCTTCGGGGCGATGGACGAGGAGTTACGGAGAAATATGGCCGGTCTTTCGTTGCCGGGGGAGGCAAAGCCTTATTACCTGTCTTACGTGTTGACCCGTTACCGTCAGTGGCAGATAGCCGGTTCGCTGGGAGGCATCTTTTATTCCACGGTAACTCCCTGGCAAAGCTCCGGTGGAGTGCAGGTGATGCTGGGGAATTACCAGCATAACAGTGATATCCAGTATATGGGGCAGGTGGCTCCCGTTCAGTTGCCTGCAGAGTTGGACGGCTACAACATCCGCCGGGGATTTTGGGAGACATCGGACTTGATGTATCGTTTCTCGTTGCAAGTGATGGCACGGAAGATTGCGCACCTGAAGAGCAACCCGTTGCCGCCGGCCGAGGCAGCCGTGCCGGATATGCAACAACTTCCGGCCGTCACCAAAATGGTAGAGCGGCCGAGACCCTTCGAGGTTGATCTTGCAGCGCTGGAAGGAATGGTAAAAGAACTTTCCGCCCTATTCAAGGATTACAAGGAGTTGTTCAACTCCAACGTGATGTTGGTCGCCGTGGAACAGGACAATTACCGGTTGACAAGCGAGAATGTCCGATTGAAATTCCCGCTGGGGTTAGTAGGGCTCACGGTGAGCGCATCGGTGAGAACGACCGACGGCTCGACGGTATCTGATGTCCTTGCGATCAGTTCGCTGGATAATCCGGCAGACCTGCCGTCCATAGAGGAGTTGAAGAAGAAGGTGAAGGACTTTGCCGATAACTTGATGGAATTGAAGGAGACACCGATGATTGAGGAATATTACACGGGTCCAGTGCTCTTCGAGGGGGGGGCTGCCTCCCGGCTGTTCACCGATAACTTGCTATCACCGGGAAGATTACTGGCACTGCGGACGATGGCCCCGGCTCGGGGAATGCTGGACGAGCAACTGGGGCGTAGAATCATAGATAGCCGCTTGACGGTGAAGAATTACACGACGCTGGCGGAATATAACGGGACCCCTCTTTTCGGGTGTTACGAGATTGACGGGGATGGCGTGGTCCCGGCAGCCGAGTTGACCCTCGTGGAGAATGGGGTCTTTAAGCGAATGTTGAACGGTCGGGTTCCCACGCTGAAAGCCCCGGAATCCACGGGTAGTGCCCGTTTTATGATTTCACCGGATAACCCTATGGCGATCGTCTCCCCGGGAACCATTCACGTGCAGGCGAGCAAGGGCGTTGGCCCCGAGAAGTTGAAGAAGGCCCTGTTGAAGGCGGCTAAAGAGGCGGATCTGGAGTACGCCTACATCGTTCGACGCATCGGTGGAGAGGCATCTGCGGTTTACAAGGTGAACGTGAAGGACGGCAAGGAGATCCGGGTCCGGGTGAACAATCTGTCTGCTCCGGAATTGACGAAGTTAATGGATTTGAAGGGAATATCTTCCGATGAACGAGTGATGAACTACTTCCCGAACGGCGTTCCCGCCTCCCTGATCTACCCGTCGGCAATCATCGTGGGCGACGTGGAAATCAACAGGACTACACCGAAGATCGAGGAAGAGCCGGTGCTGAAACATCCGTTGCAACGATAGTGGAAGAAAGAAATAATTAATTATAGACACGTTGTCAACTCTCCCGTTGAAACTTACCGGTCGAAACGGGAGGGGTTTATTAAAAAAGAGAAGGTCATGAAAAAAATAGTATTATCAATGTTGCTGGTAGTTTGCTCGTTTGTAGTGAGCTTGGCCCAACAGGGATTCAAGATCACGGGAGAATTGGGAGGGACGATCGGGGGAGATTTAGTGTTGGTGAGTGCCAGCCCGGGAGGGGCGGTTAAATTGGATGAGGCTCTCATGGTGAACGGTAGTTTTGAATTTTCGGGACAAGTTGATTCCATGATTCTTGCTTACATAATGACAGCGGAGCAACAGCCGATAGCCACGTTGATGCTCGAGAATCTGGAATACACGATCGTGGCAGGGGAGAATGGCATAGAAGTACGAGGCGGAGGGGAATCCCAAAAGATATTGAACCAGTACAACGTTATCAATCAAACTATCACCCGGGAAAAGATGAGGATGGAACAGGAGGTTCGGGCCGCTTATGCCGAACAGAACCAGATGAAGTTGCAAGCGTTGCAACAACAATTTGAGAAGACAATGACGGAGGTCGGAAAGAAACAAGAGGAGTTGTTTAAAACTTATAAAGATTCGCCCGTCACGGCCTTCATGATCGCCTCTGTCATGCTGCAAATGGATTATTCTTCTTTGAAAGCTCTTCACGAGATGTTGGGAGAACCGGCCAAAACGTGCTTTTACGGGCAATTGATTGCCATACAATTAGCAGCTTTAAAACAAGTGGAACCGGGATCCGTTGCCCCGGATTTTAAGGGAGTAACGTTGAATGGCGACACGCTTTCCCTTCACGGGATCAAGGCAAGAGTGAAACTCTTGGATTTCTGGGCCTCATGGTGTGAGCCTTGCCGCCGGGAGACCCCAAACGTGCGCAAGATATACCAAAAGTATCATGACAAGGGATTGGAAATCATCGGTGTTTCGCTAGACGATAAAAAGCAGGAGTGGGCCAAGGCAATGAAAAACGACAAGGTCACTTGGCCTAACGTTTCAGACCTGAAAGGAAAGAACTCGGAGATCGCCGCCCGTTATTTCATCAGGGGAATCCCTCATACCATCTTGCTGGATGAGGATAACCGCATCGTAGCCAAAAACCTCCGGGGAAAAGCGTTGGAAAAGAAGATTGCGGAGTTATTAGGGGGAAAATAAGGAAAGCAAAACTGAATTTTTAATGACGGAAAAAATGAAACAAGGTATATTGTATTCATCCTCAATCTTTAATCATCTGGCTGTATAGAGTGGCAACAAGACAGGTAGATATAACTATGAATAAAAATGATGAAAGCGATTCTATTATTTGTTTTATTATGCCTAACGTTAGGAGGGCAGGCTCAAAATTTGAAGATGGAAAAAGTTTTTGGTTCGGAAAAGAAGGCTCGTTGGGATTCTTTGACTTATCGACTTCAATACGGGAATGGGATTTATTGTATCCAAGATACCTGTGATGCGGTTTTGGTTTCTGATTACCCGTTCGCTGATCATAATTTTGACTATAACAATGATATCGATTCTTGTCGGATCGCTTTTGATCACGCACAAGAGGCTTGGACTATACAATGTATAAAGGCTTTGCCGGGAGATATTTTGCGTAAACTCGTGCAGCATGTGGAGCGATACCCGAATTTGAATTTTTGTATGGCTTCTATTCAATTTGATAGAGAAGGAAAAGTAATATATGTTTCTTTTCAGATGTATGGTGTATTATTTGAAAGCATGACGGAGGAACAAATCAAGCGATTTTATCGGACTATAAAAGAAATGAAAGTTCCTTTGACCGGATTTTTTGATTTCCTCGAAGGGAAATTTGTTGCTAGTGGTGATATTGATTTTTTAAACCCGATTCTAGAAGGTAAAGTGACTTTCCCGGGAGGGGAAAACACTGGAAAAGAAGATTGCGGAGTTACTGGAGGAAAATAAATAAAAAAGAGAGGATATGAAGACGTGCAAATTTATACTGTTATTTGTTTTACTCGTTTCCTGTTGGAATTGTGCGGAGCCGGAGTTGGGATTCGAGGAAAAGGTGCTTCCCGATGCCGAGTTGAACTTTCTCCCCGAAAATATAAGGGTCATGGATTTGCTTGCGCCAGGTTACCTTGATGCTTGGGGGGATGCCACTTTTACTATTTTGAATAATAGTATAGGCAATAAATTGTTGAGATATGTCAAAGCGTTGAGTCCCAATCGTGCTTTTATTCGTTTCGAGGCTATACCGGGAGAGGATGGACTGCCGGATATGAGCAAGGAAGAAATGGCTTATGCGGGGAGTGGATTAATACGTTACACGGGTAAAGTGCTGAATAATGATTGTAAAGACGAACTTTTATTCCATGAATTTTTTCACGTATTTCAAAATGGTATTGAACGTCCACCGAGAAAAAGCGTGAACAATGAACTGGAAGCTTGTCTGGCTCAATATTTATACTCTGACAGTAAAAGCAGTAGTTATTTTGCTGTTGTAATTGATCGTGATTTTCGACCAATACTTGTGGCACTTGCCTCTTGTATAGATAAACGTACCGGTTATTTGAAAGAGGGGATCTCGTATGACGAGTTTCACGAGAAATACGTGGCGGCGTTGGATTTTATTGCAAAAACCCCTCCTTATAATGGTTCTGATTGGATGCGAGATCAAGCGGGATATAACGAGCATCCTTTTCCAAAACTTGTTCAATTATTAAATCAACACTTATGAAACAGATTCTTTTATCATTAGCAGTATTGTTCGCAACGAGTGTCGCGAACGCTCAAGACGTGTTTAAACTCGGGACAACCGTGAAAGGGAAGCACGTGACGTATGAAGTGAAACATATTGTGACTCTCTATAAGCCTAAGGGGCCTTCTTACCCGCAATGGATTGTTCGTAATGTTCATAACGTGGATACCGTGCAGAAAGAGATACCGTATAGGGGTGTGGTGAAACGGGGCTTTTTCGAGGATTTAAGCATGCAGATCGGCATCATTCTCCACGATCATTTGTCAGAAGCCGAGGTCGCGGAGCTAAATGAAAAAGAGAGAAAAAATAAACCATTCGGGGAAAATGCTGGGGTCGTGTTGCGTGTGGATAGCACGAAGCGTAAAGTGTTGCAAGTGACTTGTTTTTTGTTTTATAATCATTACGTGGCGGCACGGGATCGGGCGGCGAGAGGATGGCAACGGGAGGGAGATCCTGTTGCTTACGATGGTTTTTGGCTGAATTTTGATCCCGACAGATTGTATGCGATAGAGAAAGATATCGTGAAACGATTAGTGTTGCCTGAAGACACACCGGAGATGTATTTGAATGACGATTTCGAGGTATATATATGTCCCGATCAAATACTTGACCCGGAAAAGGCTAAAGCGAAAAAGGAGGCAGAGGAGGCAGAGCAAAAAGCGTCAAGGGAATATTGGCAAAAAAGAAATCAGATGTATAAGTTATAGGCTTTTTAAAATTCGAGGAAAGGCACTGGAAAAAAAGATAGTGGAGTTGCTGGGCGGGAATAAATAAAAAGAGAGGACATGAAGACGTGCAAATTTATATTGTTATTTGTTTTACTCGTTTCCTGTTGGAATTGTGCGGAGCCAGAGTTGGGAATCGAGGAAGAGATACTTTTTGATGCCGAATTGAACCTTCTTCCCGAAAATGTAACGGTTGCGGATTTGCTTCGAGATAATTCTCCCGAGGAATTTAAACAAGCCACGGGAAAAATATTGGGGAATACACTGGGAAGGAGATTGCTTCTAAGGGTTAAAAGTATACCGAATCGTCCTTTAATTTATTTCTGGCCCATCATGGATAAAGACGGAAATTTGGTCATGGGGGTTGATGGAGAACTGAGATATTATGGGATGGGAAGGATTGATTATAATGAAAAGATATTACGAGATGCGAATAGAGATGAACTCTTGTTTCATGAGTTTTTTCACTTTTTTCAAAATGGCAACTTACTTCCAAATAGGAACTTGAACAATGAAGTGGAAGCTTATGTTGCCCAGTATTGTTGTAAAAATTATAAAATAGAATACACATGAAAAAGATTATTTTGTTGATTATTTCTTTGTTTATCGTGAATATCTTGTTTTCCCAAATATTGTATGACGAAGGTATCGTGAAAGGTAAGAACGTGACGTATGAAGTCAAGCGTGGCAAAGGACATTTGAAATCGTTCACGTTTATACGAAACGTGAATAACCCGGACACCACTTTTCGAGAGGTGCCTAATCATAATATAATCCCTCCGCAAATGGTTGATATCAACATGCAAGTAGCTGAAATTATACACGATGGATTGTCACCGAAAGAATTAGCCCAAATATATCGTAGTGCTCTTATCGGTATGACATTTAGGGTCGATGCGAAAAAAAAGGAATTATTGCAGGTAACTAATTTTTTTTACTTGTGCGATGAACCGTTTTGGGCAAACTTCTCTCCGGACAGATTGCATGATTTGGAACAGCTTATCTTGAGAAAATTGAAATTACCGTCGAAATTGCAAGAAATCTACGTGGAAGCTGACTTTTTCGTTTTTGTATATGGAAGTGAGATTCAAAATATAGAGGAAACGAGAGAGACTCGAAGAAAAGCGATAGAAGCCTGGAAGCAAAAAGATTTTAAAGTTGAAGTTCGGCCATGGCCTAAATTTGTAATAAAGGAAAAACAAGATGAAGAATGATGTTTTCATTAAAAATGAATGTCGGAATGGATCGTAATAGTTAAATAGATCGAACATGAGAAATTTTATGAAATAACCAGAAGCTATTAAAAAAAGACAAATGAAACAGGTTATTTTATTAGTATTATTACTATTCGGCGTGAATTTTTCACTGTTTTGTCAAGATGTATTCAAACTTGGAATAGTGAAAGGGAAAAATGTGACATACGAAGTAAAAGAGTATAAATGGAATTATGCTGAGTGGACGGTTCGTAATATTCATAATCCCGATACAATGACAAGGTGGGAACCGGTAAATAATCCCGGTGCGAACGTAAATTTAAGTAGTGCTTTGCAAATAGGACAAATTGTTCGGAAAAGACAGCGCTACCCGGATCATTACGATGGATTTTGGTTAAATATTGATCCTGACAGACTCCACGAAATAGAACAAGATATCGTGAAAAGGTTCAAAGTCCCTGAAATCAGCGAGGATAGGCTGAAGGATCTTTTGACAGAGAATTTGCCATTCTGTGTATTTTCTAATGAAATTCTTGAAGTGGAAAAGGTTATGAAAGTGAGAAAAAAGAGGCAGAAACAAGATCAGAAAGAATGGGACCAAATAAGGAAGGAGAGAGAACGAGAGGATAGGAAGCAAGAGAAGAGATGAAGAACAGCAGATGTAGATACATGTTTTAAGATGGACCTGAATGTAACCCCATTTTCTAACATTGTAACGCTGATGAAATATTAATTGTAAAATAGGATTACGCATGGCTTAATTTTATAGAAACGTTGACTGAATGCGAAGTTGAAGCGTGAAGATAAAATGTGATCAGTGATTTGAATAAACATGTAGAACGCTCCTTTTGATTGGGGCATAAAAATAATTATATATGAAGAAAGTGATACTGTTACTATTATCCGGAGTGTTGTTTGGAGGGACTTGTTTGGCCCAGGATGGATACACGATTTCCGGGAAAATTCGGGGCATATCGATTACTAAAGTCTTTGTCGTGACAGCCGATTTTGGTCGGGTCGATACGCTGGCATCAACCCTTGTTGAGGGGGATAAGTTTATACTCAGAGGAACGGTGTCCGGGGAAGCTCGTGCCGTGAATCTAGCTTTTGCCGGGGTGGAAGGACAGGTACCCTTGTTGTTGGAGAATATAAATTACCAGGTTTCAGTTACGGCACAAGGGGCTGCAATAGAGGGTGAAGGACTGGCCGTGAAACTTTGGAAGGAGTTTGAACGCATCGGCCATGATTATGCTGTCGAGAAAAACCGTGCCGAGGCAGAGTATAAGGCTTTGGAAGGCGAGGGTAATGCGGCGAAAGTTGAAAGTTTGCAATTTCGTCTTGACAATGCTTACAAGCAATCGGTGCTTAAAACACAGGAATTGATCAAGGCTAACGCTGACAATTATGTCTCGGCTTACATCATCGCCTTGAACATGGCTGCAGATGATGAAGCCACGCTTCGTGCTAAATATGAATTATTGGGGACGTCGGCTCGTGCCACAGCTCCCGGCAAAGCCATAGCGGCGATGTTAGATCGATATGGTAAATTGATCGAGGGAGAAGTTGTTCCCAATTTCACCTTGATGAAACCTGATGGCAACACGTTTACCTTACATGGTTTGCCCGCTAAATGGAAGGTTATACATTTTTGGGCTGCACAACAAGGTAGTTCTCGGCAGGATAACTCTGATTTGGTTAAGTTTTACCTGCAATATCGCCCGAAAGGTCTTGAAATTGTCAGTGTGGCTCTGGATGAAAGTGCTGCCATGTGGAAACAGGCTATTGGGCTTGATGGGATGATTTGGACCAACGGTTCAGACCTTAAGGGTATGGAGTCCGAGATTGTCCGCCTCTATCTGGTGCGGGATCTCCCGACTTATTTCCTGCTGGATGCCGAGAATCGTATCGTTGCTCGTAATCTTTCGTTTCCAGAGCTTCGTGCTAAAATGGCGGAGTTGACGAAGAGGAAAAAGAAGAAATAAAGTGCTTTTTATTTTCAGGTGCGTGCGAAAGGGGGAGTTGAAAAAATGTTGACTCCCTCTTAATTTTTAATACTCTCGATCACTTTACGTGAATACCCGTAGATTACAGGGTGAAGACAGCAATCAATCACGGTACATCTTCGGTTCTCCTTCGGTACAAGGTCGCTCGTGGGCGTTTGTTCGGCGGGTAAGAATCGTCAGGGCCACGTTGTTATTCCCGTTGTTTTCCCGTTGAAAACAGGGGGAAGACAGGGATTAAAGGCGTATCAAATTCGAATCAAGGACGTTTCAAAGACGTTCACGGGTGTCGATGAAAGGTGCTTGCCGGGCGAGAGCGCGGTCCCTTTTCCCGGTCGTGCCGCCTTTCCCTCCCTTTTCCCGGTGGTCTTTCCCGTTTTCCCGGTAAAATTTTTTCTCCCTAACGTTTTGCCAGTCACGGTATTGGTCGGGGGCTTGAAAAAAAGATGAAAAATAATGGTGAAAAAATTTGGAAAAGGGGGAATCATTGCCTTATCTTTGCACCCGCTTTCGAGAGAGAGGGCACGAGGGAAAGAGGTTAAACGAGGGGACGGGAAAAAAAAGTTTGAAAAAAAAGCTTGAAAAGTTTGGAGAATGAAAAACAAGCCTTACCTTTGCAGCCGCTTTCAAGAGGAGGGCACGAGGGGATGACGGGAGCGACAAGATGAAAAGAAGAGTTCTTTAAGATATTGAAATGAACAAAACGTAGCGAGCGTGAATCGAAATCGACGGTAGTCGAGATTCATGAAACACATGACCCGGCCAGAATAAAATTTCTGTAAATAACTTT